>NZ_JACIUW010000004.1:0-292982 GCF_014145825.1 Stenotrophomonas sp. I18B00994
GGGCTGGTCCCTGCCTAAGGCCAGCCAGGGCGCAAGACCAAAGGCTGCCGGCCAGCGGCCGGCACTACCGTGCCCGTCTCATGGAGGGGCCAAGTCCCTCCATCAACACAGTTGCTACATGGACGTATTTACGGCGTCCCCCGCAACTGGACCCACCCCGCCATCCCACAGGAAACCCGCTGTTGCTGTTGCTCTGGCCTCTGCGGGTGCAGGGCGCCGCCCTGCCGAACTAAACTACCCGCCGTTGTCCCTGCAGGATTGCCCATGTTCGATACCTCGCCCCAGCTCGATTGCGCCGGCCGCATCCTGCGCCTCGACCGTGCCCGGGTCATGGGCATCGTCAACGTCACCCCGGACTCGTTCTCCGATGGCGGCGCGCACGACACCACCGAGGCCGCGGTCGCACATGGCCTCAAGCTGGTCGAGGAGGGCGCGGACCTGCTGGACATCGGCGGCGAATCGACCCGGCCGGGCGCTGCGCCGGTATCGGTGGAGGAGGAACTGCGCCGGGTGATTCCGGTGATCGAGCAGCTGGCCGCACGCACCCGGGTGCCGATCAGCATCGACACCTTCAAGCCGGAAGTGATGCGCGCGGCGGTGGCGGCTGGCGCCGGCATGATCAATGACATCTACGGACTGCGTCAGGAAGGGGCGCTGGACGCCGCCGCTGCAACCGGCGTGCCGGTGGTGCTGATGCACATGCAGGGCGAGCCAGGCCACATGCAGGCCGATCCACATTACGACGACGTGGTCGCCGAGGTGCACGGCTTCCTGGTCCAGCGCCTGTTCGCTGCCGAGATGGCGGGCTTTGCGAAGAAGAACCTGTTGATCGATCTCGGTTTCGGTTTCGGCAAAACCACCGCCCACAACATGACCCTGCTGGCACGCTCCGAGCGGTTCCTGGAGCTGGGCGTGCCGATGCTGGCTGGCCTGTCGCGCAAGCGCAGCCTGGGCGAACTGACCGGTCGCGACACGCCGTCCGAGCGCGTGGCCGCCTCGGTGGCCGCGCACCTGATCGCGGTGCAGCGTGGCGCACGCATCGTGCGCGTGCATGACGTGGCCGCCACCGTTGATGCATTGAAGATCTGGCAGGCAGTCGAGGCCGTGCCAACGCCGCGCGCCGACGCCACGCCGACGATCCGCTGGCCGGACGAAGACTGATGGGCATCGACCGGCGGCCACTGGCGATCGCCGTGATGGGGCCGACCGCCAGTGGCAAGACCGCCACCGCGATCGCCCTGGCGAAGCAGCTGGATGGCGAGATCGTCAGCGTCGATTCGGCGCTGGTCTACCGGCATCTGGATATCGGCTCGGCCAAGCCGGATGCGGCCGAGCGGGCGCAGGCGCCGCACCATCTGCTGGACCTGCGCGATCCGTGGCAGACCTATTCGGCGGCCGAGTTCGCCGCCGATGCCGGCCGCGTCGTGGCCGACATCGTGGCACGCGGCAAAACGCCGATCCTGGCAGGTGGCACGGGGCTGTACTTCCGGGCCCTGCTGCAGGGCCTGTCGCCGATGCCGGAGGCCGACCCGGTGATGCGCGAAGCACTCAGCACCGAGGCGGCCGAGCGGGGCTGGGCGGCACTGCACGCAGAACTGGCCAAGGTCGATCCAGCCGCAGCCGCACGTATCCATGCCACCGACCCGCAACGCATCCAGCGGGCGCTGGAGGTCTATCGCCTCACCGGCACGCCGATCAGTGAATGGCAGCGCCGGCCGGGCGTCGCGCCATTGCCGGTGCGCACCCTCAAGCTGATCCTCGCCCCGCGTGACCGCGCGGTACTGCACCAGCGCATCGAGGCGCGCTTCGACGCCATGCTGGCGCAGGGCTTCCTGGACGAGGTGCGGGCACTGCGTGCAATGCCGGAAATGGCCGCCGTGACGGCGCCGCTGGACCTGCCGGCGGTGCGCGCGGTTGGCTATCGCCAGGCCTGGGAATACCTGGACGGGGAGGGTGATGCCGCCCGTTTCCGTGACAAGGCAATCTTCGCCACCCGGCAGCTGGCCAAGCGCCAGCTGACCTGGCTGCGCGGCGAGCTTGATGCGCGCTGGTTCGACCCCCATGTCGATGGGGAGCGCCTGGCCGGCGCGGTGTCGACCTTCGTCGCACGCTGAACCCCCGCCAGCCGTGTAACATCATCGGTCGGCGGGCGGCTCGGGGGCCGTGGCAACCGTCGGCAACCCAATAAGAACAATAATCAGGAGTGTGCAATGTCCAAGGGGCAATCGCTGCAGGATCCTTTCTTGAACGCACTGCGGCGCGAACGCGTGCCGGTTTCGGTGTACCTGGTCAACGGCATCAAGCTGCAGGGCACGATCGAGTCGTTCGACCAGTTCGTGGTCCTGCTGCGCAACACGGTCAGTCAGATGGTCTACAAGCACGCCATTTCCACGGTCGTTCCGGCACGCAACGTGAAGGTCGGTCCGGGCGGTGGTTACGTGCAGTCGGGTGAAGGTGGTCAGGCAGGTGATGAAGCAGACGAGTAAGACCGGAGCGGTGAATGTTTGACCGCTCGAAAAAGGGCGAACACGCCCTGTTGATCCAGCCCCATTTCGGCAAGCTGGAAGACGATGTGCTGGAAGAATTCGGTGATCTGGCCCGCTCGGCTGGGGCCAGCATCGCCGCGACGATCACTGCGCGCCTGGACCGACCGAATCCGTCGACCCTGATCGGCAGCGGCAAGCTGGACGAGATCAAGGCCGCGGCCGACGCCAGCGGTGCCGACCTGATCCTGGTCAACCATGCGTTGAGCCCGGGCCAGGAGCGCAACCTGGAACGGTTCCTGGAGCGCCGGGTGATCGACCGTACCGGCCTGATCCTGGATATCTTCGCCCAGCGTGCGCACAGCCACGAGGGCAAGCTGCAGGTCGAGCTGGCGCAGCTGCGTCACCTGGCCACGCGGTTGGTGCGCGGCTGGACCCACCTGGAGCGCCAGCGCGGTGGTTCGATCGGTCTGCGCGGCCCGGGTGAAACCCAGCTGGAAACCGACCGCCGCCTGCTGCAGAAGCGGGTCGAACAGCTGCAGAAACGCCTGGAAAAGGTGGAAGTGCAGCGCACCCAGATGCGCCGTGCACGCGTGCGCAGCGAACTGCCGCGCGTGGCCCTGGTGGGCTACACCAACGCCGGCAAGTCGACCCTGTTCAACGCCATGACCGGCGCCGAGGCCTATGCCGCCGACCAGCTGTTTGCAACGCTGGATCCGACCGTGCGCCGCATTGCGGTTCCGGGTGGCAACGTGGTCCTGGCCGACACCGTCGGCTTCGTCCGCGACCTGCCACATGACCTGGTTGCGGCGTTCCGCTCGACCCTGTCCGAGGCGCGCGAGGCGGATTTCCTGCTGCACGTGGTCGACGCCGCCGATCCGCACCGCGAGGAGCGCATCGCACAGGTCGACGAGGTACTGACCGCAGTCGGTGCCGGTGACCTGCCGCAGTTGCTGGTGTTCAACAAGATCGACCGCATCGACGGTGCCGACGTCCGCCACGACGGCCAGGATGGCATCCCGGACGAATCGCGCCGCGAGCGGGTGTGGATTTCCGCACGCGACGGGCAGGGCCTGGAGCTGCTGCAGGCGGTGCTGGGCAAGCGGCTGGGCCTGCAGCACGTCACCGGCGAACTGCGCCTGCCACCCGATGCCGGCCGCCTGCGCGCGCGCCTGCACCAGCTGGAAGTGATCCGCAGCGAGCAGGCCGATGAAGACGGCTGGCTGCTGCAGGTCGACCTGCCGATCGCCGAAGCCGAAAAGCTGGCTGCCAGTGCCGACGGCGCGCCGATCCGGGCGCTGCTGCCGGAGAAGCTGCCGGAGTGGTGAGGTAGCGGCCAATCCCCGGTAGTGCCGGCCGCTGGCCGGCAACCACCGTGCTGGAGGGGCGCGACATCCGCCTGTCATCTGCGGTACAACGTGCAGGTTCTTCACCCCACCGTCATGCCGATGTCCATCCCCACCGACGCCGACCTCAACGCCCAGTCCGCCGCGCTCGGGCAGCGCCTGCAGCAGGCTTCGCTGCAGCTGGTGAGCGCTGAAAGCTGCAGTGGTGGCTGGATCGCCAAGTGCATGACCGATATCGCCGGTTCCTCGGCGTTCTTCGACTGCGGCATGGTGGTCTACAGCTACGAAGCCAAGCAGCGCCTGCTGGGCGTGCGCGCGCAGACCCTGGAGCAGTTCGGCGCGGTCAGCCGCGAAACCGTGCTGGAAATGGTGTCCGGTGCGCTGGTCAATTCGGGTGCCGGCATCGCCGTCGCGGTGACGGGCATCGCCGGTCCCGGCGGCGGCAGCCCGGACAAGCCGGTCGGCAGCGTCTGGATTGGCTGGAAGCGCCGGGGCGGCTATGCCCGCGCCGAGCTGTTCCAGTTCGATGGCGACCGCGAAGCCATCCGCCGGCAAACCGTGGCGGCGGCATTGCGCGGTATCGACGCCCAGCTGTGACATGCTGCTCCGGTAATCGTCCGGAGCACGCATGATGTGGGAAACGCTGGGCACGGTCCGTGACCTGGGCCGACTGCAGGAAATTGCCGTCGTCCTGATCCGCTATGGCTTCGGCGACGTGGTGCGGCGCATCGGCCTGGCCAGCACATTGGAGCGGGCAGGGCGCCTTCTGCACTGGAACGAGGAGCGGCAGGAACTGCTGCGGATGACCGCACCGGTGCGCGTGCGCAGCGCGATGCAGGATCTCGGTCCCACTTTCGTCAAGCTCGGGCAGGTGCTGGCGACGCGCGTTGACCTGCTGCCGCCGGAATGGATCGCTGAGCTGTCCGAACTGCAGAACGCGGTACCTGCGCTGCCGTATGCGGACATCCGTGAGCAGCTCGAGGCCGACCTTGGCGCACCGCCTGCAGAGGTGTTCGCGTTCCTCGATGAAACCCCGATGGCTGCCGCCTCGCTGGCGCAGGCCCATCGCGCGCGCCTGCATGATGGTCGCGAGGTGGTGCTGAAGGTGCGGCGCCCCGGCATCCGCGATGTGGTCGAGGCCGACCTGCGTCTGCTGGCCCGCCTGGCCGAGATCGTTGAAGCGCGACTGCCGGACCTGCGTCGTTACCGCCCGGCCGAAGTCGTGCAGCAGTTCACCGTGTCGCTGCGCCGCGAGCTGGATTTCGCTGCCGAATGCCGCAATGCCGAGCGCATCGCGCGCAACTTCAGCGGCCGTGACGACATACTGATTCCGAAGGTGCACTGGCAGTGGACCTGCGAGAGCCTGAACGTGCAGGACTTCGTCGACGGCATTCCTGGCCGAGACCTGGCCGGCGTCGATGCGGCGGGCCTGGACCGGCGCGAGCTGGCACGGCGTGGCGCCGGCATCGTGCTGAAGATGGTGCTGGAGGACGGCAGCTTCCACGCCGACCCGCACCCCGGCAACATCATCTACCTGCGTGACGGCCGCATCGGCGTGATCGATTTCGGCATGGTCGGCGCCTTGTCGGAAGTGCGGCGTTTCCAGGTGGCTCAGTTGCTGCACGGGCTGGTCGAGCAGGACCCGCAGGGCGTGGCCGACGTACTGCTGGACTGGGCCGGCGGTGTTGAGGTGGACGAGAACCGGCTGCAGCACGACATCAGCCAGTTCGTAGATCAATACCGTGGCGTGCCGCTGAAGGACCTGCGCATCGGCCTGATGCTGGGTGACATCACCCAGCTGCTGCGCAGCTACAGCCTGACCCTGCCGGCTGACCTGGCGCTGATGATCAAGGCGTTCCTGACCCTGGAAGGCATGGGCCGGCAGCTGGACCCGGATTTCGACATGGCCAGTGCCGCGCGCCCGTTCCTGGAGCGGGTGGTGCTGCAGCGCTATGCGCCCAAGGCGCTGCTCAAGCGCGGCCGCCGCAGCCTGCTGGGCCTGGTCGACTTCGCCGGTGAGCTTCCCCGCGACCTGCGCAAGCTGGTGCAGGCGGCGCGCCGGGGACGCCTGCAGTTGAAGGTGGAAACCACGGCGCTGCAGGGCTTCGGCGAACAGGTGAACCGCGCAGCGAACCGGTTGGTGATGGGCATCGTCACTGCTGCGCTGATCATCGGTTCCTCGATCGTGATGCACAGCGTCGGCGGCGTCTCCAGCCGCTGGCTGCTGGCGCTGGGCGTCTGCGGCTTCATCGGCGCCGGCTTCTGCGGCGTGTGGATCCTGTTCTCGATATGGAGAAGCGGTAAACACACGTGAGTGTGTTTACCGCAGCGGTTCCCAACGGGAACCGCGGAATCGCTGCGCGATTCCTGTAGAGCCGACCGCTGGTCGGCTGCCTTTGCTCCTGGTGCTGGGCCATACCCGGCGACGCTTGCCGAGCATGCCTCGGCCCAACAGGCCCGCACCACTCCATGTCGTTTGCGGCACTTGCAGTCCCGGATATTAGTAGTAATACTACTAAACATGGACCTGACCGACACCCAGCAGGCGATCCTGCAGTTGATCGCCGAGCGTATCGAGAGCGAAGGCGCGCCGCCCTCGCAGACTGAAATCGCACGTGCGTTCGGCTTCAAGGGCGTGCGCGCGGCCCAGTACCACCTGGAAGCCCTGGAGCAGGCCGGTGCGATCCGTCGCATCCCGGGCCAGGCCCGCGGCATCCGCCTGATGCAGGCGCCGCCGGTCGAGAAGCTGGCCGAGCCGGACCTGCCCGACAGTGTGCTGCGCCTGCCGGTGCTCGGCCGGGTTGCGGCGGGCCTCCCGATCGGCGCCGACATCGGCTCGGACGATTTCGTGGTGCTGGACCGGGTGTTCTTCTCGCCAGCGCCGGACTACCTGCTGAAGGTGCAGGGCGATTCGATGATCGACGAGGGCATCTTCGACGGTGACCTGATCGGCGTGCATCGTACCCGCGACGCCCATTCCGGGCAGATCGTGGTGGCCCGCATCGATGACGAGATCACGGTCAAGCTGCTGAAGATCGCCAAGGATCGTATCCGCCTGCTGCCGCGCAACCCCGACTACAAGCCGATCGAGGTGCTGCCGGATCAGGACTTCGCGATCGAGGGCCTCTATTGCGGCCTGCTGCGGCCCAACCGTTGACCCGTTCCATAGCGCATTACCCCGCGGTCTTTTGTGGCGATTCTCTGGTTCCACTGAGGTTGGTACGGATGTCCGATAATTCTTTTCAGAGCGCCGGGCAGAATCTCAGCCTGTGCGATACGTCCGACTTAAAGTGAACCCATGGCAAAGAAGACCCCCAAAGACAGCACCTCCAACGACACGACCTCTGCAAGGACCAATCCGATGGACGAGAACAAGAAGCGCGCCCTCGCTGCAGCTCTGGGCCAGATCGAAAAGCAGTTCGGCAAGGGCTCGGTGATGCGCATGGGCGACCGCGTGGTCGAACCCGTCGAAGCCATCCCGACCGGTTCGCTGATGCTCGACATCGCGCTGGGCATTGGTGGTCTGCCGAAGGGCCGTGTCGTTGAGATCTACGGGCCGGAATCCTCGGGCAAGACCACCTTGACCCTGCAGGCCATCGCCGAATGCCAGAAGATGGGCGGCACCGCGGCGTTCATCGACGCCGAGCACGCGCTGGACCCGATCTACGCCGCCAAGCTGGGCGTGAACGTGGACGACCTGCTGCTGTCGCAGCCGGATACCGGTGAGCAGGCGCTGGAAATCGCCGACATGCTGGTCCGTTCGGGTTCGGTCGACATCCTGGTGATCGACTCGGTTGCCGCGCTGACCCCGAAGGCCGAAATCGAAGGCGAGATGGGCGACCAGCTGCCAGGCCTTCAGGCCCGCCTGATGAGCCAGGCGCTGCGCAAGCTGACCGGCAACATCAAGCGCTCCAACACCCTGGTGATCTTCATCAACCAGCTGCGCATGAAGATCGGCGTGATGATGCCGGGCCAGAGCCCGGAAACCACCACGGGTGGCAACGCGCTGAAGTTCTACGCCTCGGTCCGCCTGGACATCCGCCGTATCGGCGCGATCAAGAAGGGTGACGAGATCATCGGTAACCAGACCAAGATCAAGGTCGTCAAGAACAAGCTGGCACCTCCGTTCAAGCAGGTCATCACCGAGATCCTGTATGGCGAAGGCATCAGCCGTGAAGGCGAGCTGATCGACATGGGTGTGGATGCCAAGCTGGTCGAGAAGGCTGGCGCCTGGTACAGCTACGGTGAAGAACGCATTGGCCAGGGCAAGGACAACGCCCGCGGCTACCTGCGCGACAACCCGACTGTCGCCGCCAAGCTCGAGGCCGAGCTGCGCGAGAAATTCCAGCCGGCCGAAGCGGCCCGCGAGGAAGGCGACGACGAAGGCGAAGACGAATAAGGCTTGCTGTGGGGCAGGGTGGCGCCGTCAGTGACGTTGCCCTGTCCCGCAGGTTCGAATCGCCCAGGGATGGGCTGGGCGCCACGGATGGCGCCACCCTTGGAGTACCCATGTCCGACGCCGAAGACATTCCGACCGGCCGCAAGCGCCGGCCGCGTGAGCAGACCCCCGTGCAACGGGCACTGGGCCTGCTGGTCCGCCGCGAGCACTCGCGCAAGGAACTCACCCGCAAGCTGACCGCCCGTGGCATCGAAGACGAAGCCGCGCAGGCCGCTGTCGCCAAGTTGACCGAGGCCGGCTGGCAGGACGACACCCGTTTTGCCGAGAACCTGGTGAGGATGCGCGCCAACACCGGTTATGGGCCGATCCATGTCCGCGCCGAGCTGGGGACCCACGGCCTGGACAGTGCCGCGATTGCCGCAGCGATGGACAGCTACGAAGGCGACTGGCAGGAAAACGCCCGTGATCTGGTCCGCCGACGCTTTGGCGAGGCCGGCCCGCAGGACCTGACACAGCGGCGCAAGGCTGCCGATCTGCTGGCCCGGCGGGGCTTCGACGGCGACAGCATCCGCCGCGCGACCCGCTACGACCCGGATGACTGAGACTGGCGGCGCCGGGCCTGATACCCTTTAGGTTTTCGGCGGTCCCTCGCGACCCTGGCCAACGCGGCCGGTGGTCCGGGTCCGCCGGCCCGCAGACTGCCAGCCCCCAATGAACGCATCCGCCAAATTCACGACTTCCCAGATCCGCAGCGACTTCCTTGAATTCTTCAAGGGCAAAGGCCACACCATCGTGCCGTCGGCGCCGCTGGTGCCGGGCAATGATCCGACCCTGCTGTTCACCAACTCCGGCATGGTGCAGTTCAAGGACGTGTTCCTTGGCGCGGAAAAGCGCAGCTACGTGCGCGCGGCCGACGTCCAGCGCTGCCTGCGCGCGGGCGGCAAGCACAACGACCTCGACCAGGTCGGCTACACCGCGCGCCACCACACTTTCTTCGAAATGCTGGGCAACTGGTCGTTCGGCGACTACTTCAAGAAGGACGCGATCGCCTGGGCCTGGGAACTGCTGACCCAGGTCTGGAAGCTGCCGGCCGAACGCCTGCTGGTCACCGTCTACCAGACCGATGACGAAGCCTACGCGCTGTGGCGCGACATGGTCGGCGTGCCGGAAGAGCGCATCGTGCGCATCGGCGACAACAAGGGCGCACCGTTTGCCTCGGACAACTTCTGGCAGATGGCCGACACCGGCCCGTGCGGCCCGTGCACCGAAATCTTCTACGACCACGGTGACCATATCGCCGGTGGCCCCCCGGGTTCCCCGGATGAAGACGGCGACCGCTTCATCGAAATCTGGAACCTGGTGTTCATGCAGTTCGACCGCCAGCCCGACGGCACCCTGGTGCCACTGCCGGCGCCGTGCGTGGATACCGGCATGGGCCTGGAGCGCCTGGCGGCGATCCTGCAGCACGTGCACACCAACTATGAGATCGACCTGTTCCAGGCCCTGATCCGCAAGGCCTCCGAGCTGACCGGCACCGCCGACCTGGAAAACAAGTCGCTGCGCGTGATCGCCGACCACATCCGTGCCTGTTCGTTCCTGATCGTCGATGGCGTGCTGCCGTCCAACGAAGGCCGCGGTTACGTGCTGCGCCGTATCATCCGCCGCGCACTGCGCCACGGCTGGATGCTGGGCGTGCGCCAGCCGTTCTTCAGCAAGCTGGTGCCGACCCTGGTCGAGCAGATGGGCGAAGCCTATCCGGAACTGCCGGCTGCGGTGGACACCGTCACCCGTGCGCTGCAGGCCGAAGAAGAGCGTTTCGCCGAAACCCTCGATGCCGGCATGAAGATCTTCGAGGACGTCGCGGGCAAGGCCAGCAATGGCGTGATCCCGGGCGTTGACGCCTTCCGCCTGTACGACACCTATGGTTTCCCGCTCGACCTGACCCAGGACATCGCCCGCGAGCGCGACCTGACCGTCGACATTGCCGGCTTCGATGCCGCGATGGAGCAGCAGCGCGAGACCGCGCGCGCGGCCGGCAAGTTCGGTGGTGGCGTGACCCTGCCCGCTGAGCTGGTGGCGACCCTGAGCCCGACCCTGTTCCTGGGCTACGACCGCCTGCAGGCTGACGGCTTGACCGTGCTGGCCCTGCTCAAGGACGGCCGTCCGGTGCAGTCGGCCGATGCCGGTGACGCAGTCATCGTCATCACCAACCAGACCCCGTTCTACGCCGAGTCCGGCGGCCAGGTCGGTGACACCGGCGTACTGACCGGCAACGGCGTGCGCCTGCCGGTGGACGACACCCAGAAGTTCGCCGGCCAGTTCCATGGCCATGTCGGCACCCTGTCCGAAGGCGGCCTGAAGGTCGGCGACGTGCTCTCCGGCCAGGTCGATGGCGAGCGCCGTGGCGCCACCATCCTCAACCACTCGGCCACCCACCTGCTGCACGCCGCCCTGCGCGAAGTGCTGGGCAGCCACGTGCAGCAGAAGGGCTCGCTGGTCGCTCCGGACCGCCTGCGTTTCGACTTCTCGCACTTCCAGCCGATCAGCGCGGAAGAGCTTGCCGTGATCGAGCGCAAGGTCAACCAGCAGGTGCGCGCCAACAACGCCGCCGAAGTACACAACATGGGCATGCAGGAAGCGCTGGACTTCGGCGCGATGGCCCTGTTCGGCGAGAAGTACGGCGAGCACGTGCGCGTGTTGAAGATGGGTGACTACTCCACCGAACTGTGCGGTGGTACCCACGTCAACCGTACCGGCGACATTGGTCTGTTCAAGATCACCTCCGAGGGCGGCGTCTCCGCGGGCGTGCGCCGCATCGAGGCTGTTACCGGCCAGGGTGCGCTGGATTACGTGGACGCCGAAGAGGCCCGCCTGGCCGAGGCCGCTGAACTGCTCGGTGGCAGCGCTGCCGACGTGGTCGAGAAGATCCGTGCCCTCGGCCAGCGCCAGAAGCAGCTGGAGCGCGAACTGGAGGCCGTGAAGGCCAAGGTCGCCGCCGGTGCCACGGCCGATCTGTCCGGCCAGGCCGTCGAGGTTGCTGGCGTGAAGGTACTGGCTGCCCGCCTGGAGGGCTTCGACGCCAAGGCCCTGCGTGACGCCATGGACCGCCTCAAGCAGCAGCTGGGCGACGCGGTGATCGTGCTGGCCGGCGCCCAGGACGGCAAGGCCGCCCTGGTCGCGGGTGTGAACGGCAGTGCAATGGGCAAGGTCAAGGCCGGGGAACTGTTGTCCCATATCGCCAGTCAGATCGGGGGCAAGGGCGGCGGACGCCCGGACCTCGCCCAGGGTGGTGGCGAGGACGGGCCCGCCCTTGCCACTGCGCTGGCTGCAGTCGTCGAATGGGTCAGCCCCCGCCTGTGATGAACCTGGCCGTCCCCCTCCTTGTAGGAGCGGGACGGCTGACGGTACCATTGCGAATCTTTTCCCTTTGTCGTGGTAGCGCTTCTTGACGGAGCGTCAAGCCGGTGGGGGATACCCTTCCACACGGTTCCATGGAGACTTACAAAAATGTTGATCCTGACTCGCCGCGTCGGCGAAACCCTGATGATCGGAGACTCGGTGAGCGTCACCGTGCTTGGCGTCAAGGGTAACCAGGTGCGTATCGGCATCACCGCGCCGAAGGACGTTGCTGTGCATCGCGAAGAGATCTATCAGCGCATCCAGCGCGGTGACGAAGCCGGTGGCACCGGTAGCGAAAATTCTGCCGAATAACGCTTTACCTTCGCACTCGATTAACGTTATGATTCACGCCCCGCTGAGGTGCAACGCACCAGACGCGGAGAAAACCCCGGAGTGATGCCCGAGTGGCCGAAGGGGCTCCCCTGCTAAGGGAGTATAGGGTCAAAAGCTCTATCGAGGGTTCGAATCCCTCTCACTCCGCCAGATACAAAGAAGCGCCTGCAGATCCTCGATCTGCAGGCGTTTTTCTTTATCCGACACTCGCAGCGTGGAGCTGACTATCCTGGCTGATCGGTGCGGGAGGCAGGCGTTGGCATGGGCGCGGGTGTCGTCGCCGGTGCCGGAGCGGGTGTACCCGGCAGCTGTGGCGGTTCAATGTGACGAGGTGGAATTTCCCGCCACAGCAACGCGAGCGTGCAGTCGTTGGCACGTTCCCTGCACATTCTTTCGGCCTTCCGCTGCGCGGCGTCCGCCGTCTTCTCGCCCAGTGCAAAGCCCAACGCAATCGTGCCGGTCGCTATGGCCGAATAGCCTTCGCTGGTGGTGCTGGCGGACTGACCGCAATTGCGCGATCGCGCTGCGCAGTAGTGCAGCGACTGCTGCATCGCAGTGGTGAGGGAAGACTGGTTCATCGAATAGCCGTAGCGGCCATCCTTGTCGTAGGTGATCGCAGACGCAGCACTTGCGGCTGATGAAGCGGACAACAACAGCGCCAGTGAAACCGCATGCTTCCAGTTCATCACGCTCTCCTCTTTTGCCGATGGTGAATCAACCGGTGAATGTGGCGCAACCCCGCAGGGCGGCGGGGGAGAACGCCTGCAGGCCATTTGCCCGCAGGCGCCTACCGACGCGTTCGATCCTCAGAGCTTCACCGTCACGCCCACCTGGAAACCGCGCCCGGGCAGCGGCGCGATGTACTTCAGCGGCGAGTTGTGCGGCCGTGCTTCTTGATTGAGCAGGTTGCTGCCGTTGACGAACACCTCCATGCCGGCGATGTAGCTGTTGCGTACCGGCAGCTCACGGCTGACCTGCAGGTCGACCAGGTTGAACGCATCCAGCGGCACTTCCTCGCTCACGTTGCGGCCGAGGTACTTCTGCGTGTCGTAGTAGGTGCTGGACAGCCGCGCCTTCCAGCCCTCGCGCTGCCACTGCAGGGTGGCGCCGTAGCGGTTGGTCGGCATGTTCGGCAGGTACTCGCCGTCATTGTGGGCACGCAACGAATCCGGGTGATCGGCCTTGTTCTTCACCACGTCGGCGAAGGCGGACACGTTCAACGTGCCGTAGCGGCCCAGGTCCAATGCCTGCGAGGCATCGATCTCGAAGCCCTTCACCGTGGTGTCGGTCTGCTTCCAGTACTTCAGCGGCAGGCGGTTGGCGGTCTGCATGCCCGAGTAACCCAGGTACAGATAGTTCTCGTACTTCATCCGGTACGCGGTGGCCGACAGTTCGAAACCACCAAGGTGGAACAGGCCGGTCAGTTCCAGGTTCTTCGCGCGTTCCGGCTCGAGGTTCTGGTTGCCTTCTTCCTGGGTCATCACCGAATAGTGAGCATTGCTCGCATACAGCTCGTTGATCTCCGGTGCGCGCTGCGAGGACGAGTAGCGCACCTTGGCGGCGAACAACGGACCGAGCTCGACATACGATCCCAGGCTGTAGCTGTTGAGCCGGTAGTCGCGGTCCTGCAGTTTCGCGTTGGCGGCATTGCGCGCGGTCTTGAAGCGGCTTGGTTGCAGGTCATGGTCAACCCGCTCGTGGCGCATGCCAGCGTCGAAACTGGCCCAGCCGAAGTCCAGCGTCTCCTTCAGGAACACCGCGTTGCTGCGGGTGTCGACGTCAGGCAGGTAGCGCAGCGAGCCACTGCCGGTGACATCACGCGACTGGTGGCTGAAGCCCAGCATGCCGCTGAGCGGACCGACGCGCTGATGGCTGAGCAGCAGCTCGGCCTGGGTGCTCTCGAAATCGTAGTCGTTGGCGCGGGTGGCACCCAGCCGCTCGCCCGAGGTGTTGTCCAGCTTGGAAACGCGCAGTTCGGCACGCTCGAACCACGGCAGCGGATCGCGCAGCAGGGCTTCCAGTGCATAGCGTTCCTGCTTGATCACCACCCCCACCGGCAGCCCGTTGGCATAGTTGGAACCGAACGACAGGTTCTGCATCGAGAACCCCGGCACGCCGTACTCGCTGTCCTTGGCATCGATGCTGATACCCACATAGCCGCGATCGAAGAACAGCGTGGAACCGAACGCCACCTGCGAGTTGCGCGCGTAGCTGTTGCCCAGCGTGTGGTGATAGTCGGGAGTCACATCGTTGTTGATCTGCTTCTGCACGTACGAAGGCGTGCCGGGTACGTAGGCCGGGTTGACCGGATTGATGTAGGTGCGGCGCTGCCAGACCGAAGTCGGGTTGTTGGTGTAGAACGAGAAATCACCGTCGGCCCAGTCCGGGTTCTCGGTCATGAACTGGTCGATGTAGGGCTGCGACGCCTTGTTGTAGATCTGCTGGACGCGCGCTTCCTTCTGGCAGCTGTCGGCGAGGGCCGAGTTGACACCACCGGAGGCCGGGAACAGCCCGCTGTTGCAGACGCCGGCCTTGCTGTTGCCGGGAATATCGTAGTGCGAGATGCGCTGGCGCGAAACCTGCAGGTTGGTTGAGATATTGCGCTGGTTGTTGAAGTTCATGCGGAAGCCCTGCGCGTCGGCGGCGTTGAAGCCCTTGCGCAGGACCAGTTCCATCGACTGGTCCTTGTCTTCCATGCGGCGCGAGATCAGGCCCGAATCGATCTCCACGCTGCCGCCGATCGCATTGCCGCCGTAGCGCACGGTGTCGGAAGACTTGTTGACGGTGACGCTGCGTACGAACAGCGGATCGAACGGGATGTTGATGTCGCCGCTGATCGCGTTCATCCCGAGGATGGACTGGCCGTCCTGCAGGATCTGCACGCGGTTGCCACTGAGGCTGCGGATGACCGGGGCACCCGCGTTCGGCCCGAAAGCACTGTTCTGCACGCCGGAGACGTGTTCGAGCAGGCCGCCCAGGGTGCGGTTCTGCGCCTGTGGGTTGTCGACGGTGACCCGGCTGTCGATACGGGAGGGCTGGCTGGCCTGGACCTGGAGGGTGGGGAGGGTGGGTTCGTCCGCGGCCTGGGCGCTGTGGACGGCGAACAGAAGGGCGGTAGCAAGGAGATGGCGACGCATGGCACGGTCCGTGAAATTGACGTGAAATGTTATAACGTAACTATTCAGGTCAACAAGAGCGGAAACCGCCTCGATTCAATGGGGCAGGGTGCTTTGGCCTCTCGGGATGGGACGGAGTCTCCCTCGTTCAGCGCACCGCCTTGCGCGTGCTGCTGGCGACCGGCACGATCTGGGCACTGCCCCGCAACGCCCCACGCAGAGCTTCCTCATTCAAACGGAGCCCCGTATGAAGCTGTTGTCCGCTGTGTTGTTGTCTGCGCTTTCGCTCTCCGCCGTTCCGGCGCTGGCGGTGGAAGCTTCGCCCTCACCGCTGCTGGGGCGCTGGTCGCTGGATATCGCCACGTCTGCGTTACCCGAAGCACAGCGCCCGAAGCAGGTGGTGCTGGAGTTCAAGGACGCCGGTGCGGGGCGGTGGAGTTCACACGTCGACATCGTCCTGCACGACGGCAAGACGATGAAATCCGACGGCACGTTGGCGCTGGACGGTACGCCCGGGCCCTTGTCCGGCACCTACGGCGCGGACAAGGCCAACCTGAAACTGCCGGCGCCGAATACCCTGGTGATGCAGCTGGTGGACCATGGCACGCCGGCCTCCACCCGCATCTATACCGTGGCGGCGGACCGTACGACGATGACCGAGACCAAGGCGTTCTACGGCCACGACGGCACGCCGATCCTGCAGACCAACCTGTTCAAGCGGATACCGTAGCGGCGCCGCCTGCACCATGCCCACGGGGAGGGAATCCGCGGGCATGGCACCGGCAGCCTTACACCGAGGCCGGGTCGCGCTTGCCGGTGTCGATGCCGTACTTGTCGATGGCCTCCTGCATCCGCGAGCGCTCGATGCGGCCTTCGTCGGCCAGCGACTTCAGGGCGGCCAGCACGATGAAGTGGCGATCCACTTCGAAGAACGTGCGCAGCGACTCACGCGTGTCGGAACGGCCGAAGCCATCGGTACCGAGTGCGATGAAGCGGCGGTCGTTGATGAAGGGACGGATCTGGTCGCCGACGATCTTCATGTAGTCGGTGGCCACCACCACCGGGCCGTCATGGCCCTGCAGGCACTCCTGCACGTAGGGTACGCGCGGTTCCTCAGCCGGGTGCAGCAGGTTCCAGCGTTCGGCGGCCAGGCCGTCGCGGCGCAGTTCGGTCAGGCTGGTCGCGCTCCACACATCGCTGGCGATGCCGAAGTCCTGCTGCAGCAGTTCTGCCGCGGCTTCCACTTCGCGCAGGATCGAACCGCTGCCCATCAGCTGCACGCGTGGCTGCGAGTCGCTGTCGGCGGCCGCCGGGTGCAGCAGGTAGAGGCCCTTCAGGATGCCGGCCTCGGCGCCTTCGGGCAGTGCCGGCTGCGGGTAGTTCTCGTTGAGTACGGTGATGTAGTAGTAGATGTCTTCCTGGTCGACATACATGCGGCGCAGGCCGTCATGGATGATCACCGCCAGCTCGTAGTTGTAGGTCGGGTCGTAGGACACGCAGCTGGGAATCACCGACGACAGCACGTGGCTGTGGCCGTCATCGTGCTGCAGGCCTTCGCCCATCAGCGTGGTGCGGCCCGACGTGGCACCGAGCAGGAAGCCGCGGGTACGCGCATCGGCAGCGGCCCAGGCCAGGTCTCCGACGCGCTGCAGGCCGAACATCGAATAGAAGATGTAGAACGGGATCGTGGCCAGGCCGTGGTTGCTGTAGGCGGTACCGGCGGCGATCCACGAACAGATCGCACCGGATTCATTGATGCCTTCCTGCAGGATCTGGCCGTCCTTGGCTTCCTTGTAATAGCTCAGCTGGCCGGCGTCCTGCGGGGTGTACAGCTGACCCAGGTAGGAGTGGATGCCGATCTGGCGGAACAGGCCTTCCATGCCGAAGGTGCGCGATTCATCGGGCACGATCGGAATCACCAGCTTGCCCAGTTCCGGGTCCTTCAGCAGGCTGGTGAGGATGCGCACGAAGCCCATGGTGGTGGATTGGCCGCGATCGCCGCTGCCCTGCAGCTGGGTGTTGAAGATCGACAGCGGCGGCAGCGGCAGCGGATCGACCTTGGCCAGGCGCGCCGGCAGCTGCCCACCCTGGATGCGGCGGCGCTCGGCGAAGTAGGCTGCTTCGGCGCTGTCCGGTTCCGGGCGCAGATAGGGCATCTCCTCCAGCTGGTCGTCGCTGACCGGCAGGTTGAAGCGGTCGCGGAAGGCGCGCACCGCATCGGCGCTCATCTTCTTCAGCTGGTGGTTGATGTTCTGGCCTTCGCCGGCTTCGCCCATGCCGAAACCCTTGACCGTCTTGGCCAGGATCACCGTCGGCCGGCCGCTGGTGTTCACCGCCTGCTGGTAGGCGGCGTACACCTTCTGCGGATCGTGGCCACCACGTGCCAGCGCCCAGATGTCGTCGTCGCTCATGTGCGCGACCAGCTCCAGCAGCTCGGGGTAGCGGCCGAAGAAATGCTCGCGCACGTAGGCGCCGCTCTGCGACTTGAAGGTCTGGTAGTCGCCGTCCACGCATTCCATCATGCGCTGGCGCAGCAGGCCGCTGTGGTCGCGGGCCAGCAGGTCGTCCCAGCCATTGCCCCAGATCAGCTTGATCACGTTCCAGCCGGCCGCGCGGAAGGTGCCTTCCAGTTCCTGGATGACCTTGGCGTTGCCGCGTACCGGCCCGTCCAGGCGCTGCAGGTTGCAGTTGACCACGAACACGATGTTGTCCAGCCGCTCGCGGCCGGCCAGGGAAATTGCCGCCAGCGATTCGGGCTGGTCCATCTCGCCGTCGCCGAGGAAGGCCCAGACCTTGCGGCCCTGGTGTTCTTTCAGGCCGCGGTATTCCAGGTAGCGCATGTAGCGCGCCTGGTAGGCGGCGGTCAGCGGGCCCAGCCCCATCGACACGGTGGGGAACTGCCAGAACTCCGGCATCAGGCGCGGGTGCGGATACGAGGACAGGCCTTCGCGGCCGGCTTCGCGGCGGAAGTTGTCCATCCGTGCCGGATCGATGCGGCCTTCCACGTACGCGCGGCCGTAGATCCCCGGCGCGGAGTGGCCCTGGATGTAGATCATGTCGCCGTCGAAGGTGTCAGTACGGCCACGGAAGAAATGATCGAAGCCCACGTCGTACAGCACTGCCGCCGACTGGTAGGTGGCGATGTGGCCGCCGACGTTGGAATGCTTGCCGGCACGCAGCACCATCACCATCGCGTTCCAGCGGATCATCGCGTTCAGGCGGCGCTCGATGGCCAGGTCACCCGGGTAGGCCGGCTGGCGCTCGGGCGGGATGGTGTTGACGTAGGCGGTCCAGGCACGGGTATGCAGGTCGCCGTGCTGCCGGGCGTCCAGATCGCTCAGCTGGTCGATCAGGTAGTGCGCGCGCGGCCGGCCGCCGGCCTGCATCACCGCCTCCAGCGATTCACGCCACTCCTGGGTTTCCAGTGGATCGGTATCGAAGGGAATGAGGGCTTGGTTCATGGCTGTCTCCAGAGGGCGCCGGTCGGACGTCTGCCTGGGCGACAACACCGGCAGGGCGCACGGCACTGGAGCGGGGTCGCAACGGCGGGCGCCGTGACGCGAAGGGCGACCGTGGCGGCCACCGAGAAGACAAGCGTAGGCCTGCCCCCCACGCTTCGGTAGGCGGGCGGGGCTTGGGTCTCTGGCAAGCAAGGGTTGGTGCCGCGCGCCGTATCATGGGCCGATACGCTGGGCGCGGCCGCTGATCAGGCCGGGGACAACCCCGGCAGGAACACCGGGATGATCGCCACGCCGATGCCCAGCAGGCACCAGGCGACGATGGGCAACCAGCGCGCCAGGCGCTGGGCAGGTTCCGGCGCACGACGACCGCCGATCCACAACAGCAGCGTGAGCGCACCCAGCGCATAGGCGAGGACGACGATCACCGGATGCACATGGATGACCCGGCTGGGCGGCCACATCTGCTGCTGGTAGGCGGTGGTGTGGACGACCAGCAGCAGGAACAACAGGCTGCTGAGGGTGTTGATGGCGGTGCGTGCGTTGATGGGAGCACTCCTTGTGCGGGCTGCCGGGACATTGCAGGGGCCGCATTCTAGCGGCTGCCTGCCGGTCGTTGAAACGCCACTGTCATCGATGGCGGTCACCCTGCGTGGCTTTCCAGCCTCGGGGTGGTTGGCCGGCCGTGAACAGCGTGAGGATCTGGGAGAAGAGCTACGCGCTGCGGCGCCGGCTGCTGCGTGGCTTCTTCCTGCGTCGCGGTTCGGCCAGCGAGGATGCCGAAGACCTGGCGCAGGAGGTCTACCTGCGCCTGCTGCGCAGCACCGGCGAGGATGCCGATGCGGTCGAGAACCCGGAAGCCTACCTGTTCACCGTGGCGGCCAACCTGGCGCGCGAGCATGCGCGCGCGCGGTCGTCGCTGCCGCCGCTGGAAGACGTCGACCTGCTGGCCGAAGTGCTGAAAAGCGAAGAAGACATCGAAGGTGAATTCGAGCGTGCGCAGCGCTGGAACGATATCCGCAGCACCATCGCACGACTGCCGGCGACCACGCGGCGGGTGATGGAACTGCACTACCGCGACGGGCTGGACTGCCCGCGAATCAGCCAGCAGCTGCAGGTGTCGGTGCACATGGTGCGCAAGCACATCGGCAAGGGGCTGGAGGCCTGCAGGAAGGCGCTGGGCGCCAGGGAGCTCACATGAACCGGACCTCATCGCCCGTGGCCGACGACACGATCGCCTGCGAGGCCATGGACTGGTTCCTGCGCAATCGCGAGGGGGCGCTGGATGAGGCCGGGCGCCTCGCGTTCCTGGACTGGATGAAGCGCTCGCCGGAGCACGTGCGCGCCTACATGCACGCCCTTGCCTTGCACCGGCAGGTGGGCGAGGCGCTGCAATCGCCGTTGCCTGACGACGCGGCGGTTCCACCGCGGCAGGTCGCCGCCAAGGTGGTGCCGCTGTTCGGTAGCGTGCACGCGCCGCCGCGCGCTGTGCCGCGTCGCGGTCGTGCGCGCTGGTGGGTGGCGGCGGCCGCAGCCTGTATCACCCTGCTCGGCGTGGGCCTGGTTCCGCAGGTGATGCCCACCGAGCAGCTTTACAGTGCCGGACAGGGTGAACTTCGCGACCTGGTGCTGCCCGACCAGACCCAGGTGCGGCTCAACGCGGACAGCCGCCTGCGGGTACGCATGGGCTGGTTCAGCCGCAAGGTGGAGCTGCTGCAGGGTGAGGCAACGTTCGACATCGCCCGCGACCGCCGTCCGTTCGAGGTGGCGGTGAACGGCCTGGAGATCCGCGACATCGGCACGGTGTTCGATGTATCGCGACGGCTGCAGAGCACGCGCATCGGCGTGGTCTCCGGCGAGGTGGAGGTATGGAGCCAGGGTGTGGACCCCCGGCGTCTTGCGCAACTGCGCGAAGGCCGGGTGGTGCAGGTCGACGCGCGCAGCCATGTGGTCGAGTCATTGGACCTGCCATTGTCGATGCTGCTGGACTGGCAGCAGCGCAAAGTGTCCTTCCTCGACGAGCGGCTTGACGAGGTGGCCGCTGCCTTCAACCGGCACAACCAGGTGCAGGTACGCGTGCTGGACGAAGGTGCGGCATCGGCACGGTTGTCCGGCAGCCTCGATGCGCATCGCATCGGTGCGCTGCAGGCCTTCCTCGAACGCGACCCGCGCTTCGTGGTGAGGCGCGAAGGCGACACCGTGCGGGTTGGCAGCCGCTGAGGCCCGTGCGGTCGTGGACTGTCAGAAAAAATTCATCGAATCCGCGTTCTCCACTTCGGTGGATGCCGGCTCTTACTTGGGAGAAGCCGCTGCCGATCCGCGCAGCGGCGCCTGCTGCCTTCTCTCTTCCAAGGACCCGTGATGCGCAACACGCTCTACCTGTCGATCATCCTCGCCCTGTCCCCCTGCAGCGTGCCGCTGGCCTTCGCCGCCGGTGCCGATGGCCTGGAGGCGCGTGTATCCACGCCGATCGCGGCGCAGCCGTTGGCGCGTGCGCTGGAGCAGCTGTCGCGCGGTTCCGGGGGGCAGTTCCTGTACTCGGCCGGCGGTGATGCCCGCATGGCCGGTGCGGTGCCGCGCGGTGCCACCGTCAGGCAGGCGCTGGACGCGCTGCTGGCCGGTACCGGCCTGGGGTACACCGTGGTGGATGGCAATGTCATCGCCATCGATCCGGCGCCAGCTCGCAACCAACCGAAGCCGGCCGCGCCGAAGCCGCGCGAGGCCGAGGCAATGGTGGCGCCGACCCTGGACACGGTGAAGGTGATTGCCGCACATGAGGTCATCGACCAGAAGAAGTCGTCGCCGGTGATCAAGGATTCGGTGGTGTATGACGAGATGGACAGCTACGGCGACGAGACCCTGGCCGAGAGCCTGATGGCCGCTCCAGGGCTGAGTGCGGTGGAGGATGCCGGCGAGCCACGTTACGTGACCGTGCGCGGCGTGCAGGCCAACCTCAACTACACCACCATCGATGGCATCGCGATTGCCAGCGTGGGGGGCAGTGGCTCCGGCGAGCGCATGAACAACCTGCAGCTGATTCCCAGCGACATCGGCACCCGTACCGACATCTACAAGAGCTTCAGTGCCGAGCAGGCACCGGATGCGATCGGCGGCGTGATCGACATCATCAGCCGCAGTGCCTTCGACCGGTCAGGCAAGTACGTGTTTGCCGATGTGGCAGGCATCTACTCCACCGCCGAGACCAACGTCGAGCGCAGCGCAGGCGGCAACCACGAGACCCTGGGTCACTTCGGCAAGAGCGCCAAGATGGTGTTCTCCAACCAGTTTGGTGTCGACCAGGAGTTCGGCATCGTTGCGGTGGCACGCTACGAGCAGCGTTCGCGCAACAGCGTCAAGCGCTGGGTGGAGTCGAACTACTACTACAACGACGCTGGCAAATACCTTACCGACGGTACCACGGGTCCGGACCAGGCCAAGGGCTGGAACGGGCTGCGTGCGCCTGGCAACTTCAGCACTGGCACCTATACCAACTTCATCACCAACTTCGGTGGCTCCGCCAAGCTTGAGTGGAAGCCCTCGGATGATCCGTTCTACGCATCGTTGCTGCTGTATTCGTACCGGTTCTACGAGAACTCGACGATGAACAAGACGGATCTGTACGGCAACGCCAAGTTTCCGGTCCGCAACCAGACCGAAGACAGCGGCACCACCCAGATCAACAGCATCTACATCAAGAACCGCCACGACCGCTGGGACCGCAGCAACCGTGGCGCCATCGCCAGCTTCAACTGGGACATGGGTGACCGTTCGCGGCTGACCCTGCGCGGTGGCCATACCGAAGAGACCTTCCACAACAGCCAGGTCTACTGGGGCGTGCGCGCCTATCCAAGCAACCTGTTCGTCGACTACGAGAACGACAGCCACGGATTCCCCAGCGCGGTGGCCGTTTCCGATTCCAGCCTGCTGACCAGTTCCGCATTCAAGCTCAATCCGGCGCAGGCCTACGTCTCCCCGCGCGATGCCAAGGAGAGCATCGACAACCTGCGCGCCGACTTCAGCTACAACATCGACGCCGATGCGAGAGGTTTCGGCCTGGCCGCCGGCGCCGAGTACCGCCACCTGAAGATCTGGCAGGACATCGACTTCGACTACTACAAGAGCAGCGCGACACTGAACGATTACCTGTACCCGGGTTCGACGCTGCTGGGCAGCGTGCCGGGCTTCCCGCTGATCGACAACCGCAAGTGGAACGAGGAGCTGGCGCCGACGCTGGGCAACAACAACAAGGCCTATCCGAATGCCAACTTCACCAGCGACTACAAGTACGTGGAGGACATCACCAATGCCTATGTGTCCGCGCACTACGCCTGGGATCGGCTGCTGCTGATCGGCGGCCTGCGCTACGACCACACCCGCTTCGATGCCTACAGTCCGTTCAGCGATGATGGCGGCACTACCTATACCTCCGCCTTCCGCAATACGAGTGGTGGCTACAACAACCTGCTGCCCTCGTTGAATGCGACGTTCAAGCTCACCGAGGACCAGCGCCTGCGCTTCTCCGCCAGCCGCACGCTGGGCCGGCCGACGCCGAGCAACATCGCCCAGGCCACCAGCACCAGCTGTGGCGATGACGAGGAGGGCAGGGGCTTCTGCAGCATCAAGCAGGGCAATGCCGACCTGCAGCCGCGCCGTTCCACCAACATCGACCTGGCGTGGGACCTGTATTTCAACGGCAACAACGGCCTGGTCTCGGTGGCACTGTTCGACAAGGTAATCAAGGACGACATCTACACCCTGACCACCTTCGAGGACGTGGGTGATACCCGCTACCGGGTGACCCAGCCGATGAACACCGATGAGTCCAAGCTGCGCGGTGTCGAGTTCGCGGTGGCCAACCGCAACCTGCAGTGGGGCCGCCAGCGCTTCGACATGTACTTCAACGCCACGCGGCTGGAAGGCCAGACCAACTACCGCATCAGTGATGGCACCGAGCGCCGCCTGGACCGGCTGCTGTACCAGCCGGACTGGTCGCTCAACGGTTCGGTGATCTGGCGCATGCCGTGGAAGAGCGCGCAACTGCGCCTGTCCGGCACCTACCGCAGCCGGATGCTGGTCGACTTCGGCGACACCCAGTGGCTGGATTCGTACTACGACCCGTACATGACCTTCAACATGGGCTTCAGCCACAAGGTCAGCAAGCACGTGACGCTGAAGTACGAGGCCAAGAACCTGTTCAACACCCAGCCGACCTACAGCACCGGCCCGAACGGGCGCTTCCGTACCGAGATCGACGACTACGGCCGCTTCTTCTACTTCCACATCATCTACAACTGAGGGCACAGCCGTGGAGACGATCAATCGCAGGCGATTCCTGGCCCTGGCCGGCCTGTCCGCTGCCGGTGCCTGGATGGGCACGGCACACGCGCTGGCCGCGCAGGGCGATGCCACCGCGCTGAACCCGCGCAACCTGCTGGCCAAGCCGCGCTTTGCCAGCACACCCTTCACCCTGGGCGTGGCCTCGGGTGATCCCTCGGCCGATGGCATGGTGCTGTGGACGCGCCTGGCGACCGAACCGCTGGTGTTCGGCGGCGGCATGCCGACCCGGCCGATGCTGGTCGAGTGGCAACTGGCCGCAGACGAAGGCATGCGCAGGGTGGTACGCCAGGGGGCGGCGATGGCGCATCCCGAACTCGGCCACGCCGTGCACGTGGAGCTGGACGGGTTGGCGCCCGGACGGCCGTACTGGTACCGCTTCAGTGTCGGTGGCCACGCCAGTGCGGTTGGTTGCACCCGTACGCTGCCCGCAGCCACGGCCGCGGTGGATCGCGTGCGCTTTGCAGTGGCCGGTTGCCAGCACTACGAAGAAGGCCACTACACCGCGTGGCGGCGCATTGCCGAGGAACCGCTCGATTTCGTCTTCCACTATGGTGATTACATCTACGAAGGCGAAAGCCAGCCGGGCCTGCGGAAGATGAACGGCCAGCCGTTCACCAACCTGCGCAACCACGTCGGCCCGCAGATCTACACGCTGGATGATTACCGGCGCCGCTACGCCCAGTACAAGAGCGATGCCGACCTGCAGGCCGCGCATGCGGCGGCACCGTGGTTCGTCACCTTTGACGACCATGAAGTGGACAACAACTGGGCCGGCGCCGAAGACCAGGATGACACGCCCAGCGAAGTATTCCTGCTGCGCCGCGCACAGGCGTTCCAGGCCTACTACGAGAACATGCCACTGCGCCGTTCGGCATTCCCGCGCGATGGCCACATGCAGATGTACCGACGTGCACGCTACGGCACGCTGATGGACCTGCACCTGCTCGACACCCGCCAGTACCGCAGCAAGCAGGTGAACATGGCGCTTCGTGAGGAGGTGGAATCGCCGGAGCGCAGCATTGTGGGGGCGAAGCAGGAGCGCTGGCTGTTCGACGGCCTGGCCGATGCCGCACCGCGCTGGCACACCATCGCCCACCAGGTGGCGCTGGGCAACTACATGCGCGAGAAGGACGGGGTGGTGCAGTCGTCCGACGACCAGTGGTCGGGCTATCTGGACAGCCGCCGGCGCTTGCTCGACCACATCCAGAAGGTGGGCTTCGGCAACGTGGTGACCGCCTGCGGCGACGCGCATCGCCACTATGCCAGCGATCTGGTGCAGGACCACCGTGACTCGGGCGTGGTCTCCAGCGAGTTCCTCGCCACGTCGATCACCTCCGGCGCCGATGGCCAGGGTGTGGACGCGTATGCCAGGAACCAGCTTGCGCACAGCCCCTATCTGAAGGCGACCACCGACAAGCGTGGCTACGTGCTGTGCGATGTCACCCGCGATGCGTGGATCGGCGACATGAAGACGCTGGATACCGTGATGCAGCCGAATGGCGCGGTGCAGAGCTGGAAGCGCTATGCGGTGGAGCACGGCCGGCCGGGGCTGCAGGAGGCCTGAATCTACCGCTCTACAGAGATCCTTCAATCCTGCTCGAACCGCAGTGGTTCGCTGCCCATCGCCGGGTCACTCGTGCCGGGGCGCCCATCCTCGGCGCGACCGGCCAGGCGCAGCATGCTCTCGCCCGCGCCGATCTGCAGGTCATACCAGCCCGCCGTGGGCGTTGCGTCCCACGCCAACGCGGTTTCTGCGTGTGCGGGTAGTACCAGCGCCTGATCGGGCATGTGCCCGGCATAGGCACCAGGCTGCACACGCACCTGCTGCGCGCCGTCACCCAGGTTGCGCAGCCGCAGCCGCAGTTGGCCATCCGTGCGATCAATTGAAGCCTGCAGCGCAGGATCCTTGGCCGCCCCCTGGAAGTGGCGGTGGAAGCCGTTCGGGCCCAGCAGCCACAGGTCATAGCGGTCCTGGGCATCGAGCGGCCAGCGCTCGCGCAGCGCCATGCCCGGCAGCAGCGTGTAGCGGCGTGGCACCGCATCCAGCCGCAGCCGGTCGTAGACATGCAGCACCGCCGCCGCACCTTCGCAGGCCAGCGCCAGATCCACGCCCGAGGCGTCGACCGCAGCCATCGATGCCTGCGGCCGATAGGGCAGGGCGCGTGCAGGGCGTACGCCGACTTCCTGCTTCGCTGGTTTCAGCCCCTCCGGCAGCGCCGGCACGGTTCGCCCTGGCAACGCAGCGGCGCGTGCGGCCACCGCGCTCACGTCGGGCAGGCCGCGTACGAACGGGCGGGTATCGCGCTGGGCGAAGTCGAAGGCACCCGTCAGGTCACCGCAGACCGCGCGGCGCCACGGCGAGATGTCCGGTGCCGCCACACCGAAGCGGCGTTCGATCAGTCGAATGACCGAGGTGTGGTCGTAGACCTGCGAGTCGACCCAGCCACCCCGACTCCACGGCGAGATCACATACAGCGGCACGCGCGGGCCCAGTCCATACGGGCGGCCGCGCAGTTCGGCGGCATCGTACTTCTCGTCGCCCGGTGCGGGATGGCGGTGGTATTCGCCCTCGGTACTGACCGAGGACGCACCCGCCCAGCCGCCATCCACCGGCGAAGGCGGTGCCGGTGGCGGCATGTGGTCGAAGAAGCCGTCGTTCTCATCGAACATCAGCAGCAGGGCGGTGCGGCTCCAGACTTCCGGATCGGCAGTCAGCGCATCCAGCACGCGCGCGGTATAGGCCGCGCCCTGCGCCGGACTGGAGGGTCCGGGGTGCTCGCTGCCGGCCGCGTCGGCGATGATGAAGCTGACCTGCGGCAGGCGCCCGGCCAGTACGTCCTGGCGTAGCTGTGGCAGGCCACGTGTGCTGACCCCGCGTGCGCGCAGTTGCGGGTCATGCCCGGGTGCAGCACTGTACGCCCGACGGAACGCCTCGAAGCCGGCCAGCGGGTTGTCGGTGAAGTTGTCCGCCATGTCCTGGTAGATCTGCCAGGACACGCCGGCCTTCTGCAGGCGCTCGACATAGCTGGTCCAGCGGTAGGACGCCGGATGCCCGCCGTGTTCGGGGAAGTTGTCATGCGAGTTGGCGATCACCGGGCCGCCGGCGCGGGCCCGTGCATCGTTGTGGCCGGTCCACAGGAACACCCGGTTCGGATTGGTGCCGGCCTGCATCGCGCAGTGGTAGGCGTCGCAGATCGTGAACGCATCGGCCAGCGCGAACTGGAACGGCATGTCGCTGCGCTGGAAGTAGCCCATGGAGTGGTTCTGCTTGGCCTTCGGCCAGTGCCCCATGCGGCCGTGGTCCCAGGCACGCTGGGCGTCTGCCCAGGTGTGCGGCGTGCCTTCCACCCGCATGTAGCCGAAGTGCGCGGCGGTATCCAGCGGGAACGGTGCGATCGCCCGCGTGCCACTGGCATCGGGCTGCAGCCACAGGCTGCGCGCGCGGCCGCCGGCCTGCAGCGAGGCGGCCGGGGCCACGAAGCGGTCACCGAAACCACGTACGCCCGGCAGCGTGCCGAAGTAGTGGTCGAACGAACGGTTCTCCTGCATGAACACCACGATGTGCTGCAGGTCTTCGAGGCTGCGCGTCTGCGCGGCGGGGGCGATCGCTGCGGCCCGGGCGATGCTGGGCAGCAGCGGGGCAAGGCCGGCGGCAACGCCGGCCTGCAACAACCGGCGTCGGCCGATATCGGTCACGGGCTCACTCACAGGTCCACGCGGAAGGAGATGCCGACGGTGCGCGGGGCGCCGATGAAGGCGTTGTCGCGGCCGTCCACCCCCGCAAGATACCGCTTATCGGTGAGGTTGCTCACCACCAGGTTGGCACCCATGCCCTTCAGGCGCGGCGACAGGCCCTGCAGGTCGAAACCGATGTTGGCATTGAACACGGTGGCCGAGGGCAGCTTGTTGACGTTGGCGGCATCAAGGTAGCGCGTGCCCAGGTACCGTCCGGAGAGGCCGAAGTTCCAGTTGGCGCCCTGCCAGTCGGCCGACAGCACCAGGGTGTTCTCCGGCTGGCCGATCACCTTGGCACCGTCGACGATGCCGAGCTGCGTATCGCGTGCGGCATTGCCACTGCCCAGGTATTTGGAGCGGTTGTAGGTGTAGGCCGCGTTGATCCGCCAGCCATTGTCCCAACCATAGCCGAACGCCGCTTCCAGGCCGTTGCTTTCCACGCCACCGAAGTTCTCGTAGACGCCGTCGGTCTCGCCCAGGTAGTCGATGCCGCTGACGAAGCCCGCCGGCAGGTAGACGATGCGGTTGTCGAACTTGATGTTGTACAGGGTCACCGAGGCGGTCAGCGGCCAGCGGCTGATGCGCATGCCCACTTCGATGTTGTCGGCGGTCTCCGGTTCGACATTGCGGAAGCGCTGCGGGTCGGTTTCGCCAAGTACGCCTGAAGGAATGGCGGCGAAATTCTGCGAGAAGCCGGCGAACAGCTCCATGCCTTCCACGCCCGGTGCCCAGGTGAAGCCGGTGGACAGCAGCGGATCGGACCTGGAATCGGATTTCACGTGCTCGCTGGCACCGATCACGCGGCGGCGCGATTGGTCGACGAAGAACTGCTTCACGCCCAGGCGGGCACTGAACGGCCCGAAGCGGGCCACGTCCTCGACGTAGTACATCTGCTCGTCAACCTTGTACTTGTCCTCGAACTGCACCCAGTACGGCTGATGGTCGAAGGCGATGTCCTGGCCGACATTGAGCAGGCGGTGCCAGTCACGGCGTGCCGAACGGTCCAGCTTCTCCACCCACAGGCCGCCACGGATGGTGTTGTCGATCGCACCGAAGGTCTGCCGCCATTCGACGTCGGCGGTCACGCCCATGCGGTCGTTGTCGTAGTGGGTGTGGCGGTAGGACTGCGCGCCCAGCACGTTGCCCGCGTAGCAGTTCGGATCGTACTCGGCGGTGAAGCCCAGGCGCGGGGTGCAGCTGGCCAGGCGCTGCGCGGCGCTGCCATCGGGATTGACGAAGAAGATCTGGCCGCGGTTGCTGCCGCCGTACACGGTCTTGCCACCGAGATATTCCGATTCGGGGCGGCCCGCACCCTCATCGCTGACCTGTGCCAGGTAAGGTGGAAGCCAGTCGCCACGACCTTGCATGCGGTGCCCGTAGGCGGCCACCGAGGCCTTGAACCCGTTGCCGCCGTCGAAGGCCGCACGCAGGTAACCAAAGGTGTTCTCGCGCAGCGCACGCGAGCCGGAACGGTAGTTCTGGTCCAGATACGGAATGCCGGTGAGGGTGCCGACCAGGTTGTCGCGATCCGGATTGGTAGCAAAGCCCTTCGGTGAGACGCTGGTGTATTCCGGCTCGTCGGCATCGTTGTAGGACAGGTAGCCGGTCAGGGTCCAGCGATCCAGTTCGGTGATGAACTTGCCGGCGATGTGGTCGTTGCTGGCGTGGCCGGTGCCGTCGATCCAGTCGTGCACCTTCGACGAGGAGGCGCTGATCCACGCGCGGGTGTGGCCGCCGAGCAGGCCGGTGTCGTAGCGCACGTAGTACTTGCGCGCATCGTTGTCACCGGCGCCGACCACGAAGCGCAGGCGGCTGTCCTGCAGCGGATCGCTGGTGAGGAAGTTGAGCGTGCCGCCCAGTGCTTCGTTCGAGCGCGAGGAGATGTCAGCGGTGCCTTGGCTGACTTCCACCGTCTCCAGGTCGAGGGTGTCGATGTAGCGGTTGGCCAGCGAGCCGCCGCCGTAGCCGGAGCCGCCGTTGGGCAGGCCGTCGATGGTGGTGCCGATCTGCTGGGTGTCGCGGTTGGTGACGAACCCGCGCATGCTGATCTGCGTACCCCACACCGACGAGCCGGTGGCATCGGCTTCGCTGACCACCACGCCAGGTACCTCGTTGAGCGCGTCGTTGACGCTGCTCATCACGGTCTGCCGGTTCAGCGTTTCCGCACGCACCGAAGTCTTCGCATAGCTGGTGGCCTGGCCGATCACCTGTACCTGGTCGAGGGTACGCGCATCGCTGCTGCGCGCTTCGCCCGTATCGCCCTGCGGTGCTTCTGCGAGGGCGTCCAGGGTGGGGGCGATCAGCAGGGCAAGCAGCGAAACACGGGGAAAGCGCGCAATCGTTCGCATCGATACCGGACCTTGGGGGGAGAGAAGCCCCCGAGTGTCGACAGCACCAATGACATCGACATGACGTAGAGATGCAGGAACCGTGTTGTGTGACGGCCGACGCCCCCGGCCGCCTGCCTGTCAGTACCGCGCGTCCTTGGGTTTCGGGTCGCGTGGCCAGTCCTTGGCCTTGTTGGCGAAGTCCGGGCGCGGCTGGTTGATGAAGTAGCTGGCGATGTCCACCGCATCCTGGTCGGGCATCATCTGCTGCCCAAGCGGGGGCTCGCGGGTCACCGCCGGTGGCATGTTGTGCTTGACGAAGCCGGCGGCCTTGTACAGGCGCGCCATGCCGGCGCCGATGTTGAAGCTGTGGTCGCCCCATAGCGGCGGGAAGGCGATGTCACCGCTGGCGTCGCGCCGTCCTTCGCCGTTGTCGCCATGGCAGGCGGCGCACTGCACGGCGTACAGCGCCTGGCCGCGGATCGGGTCCGGGGTCAGCGTGCTGTCGATCGGTCCCTCACTGGGGGCGGCCACCTTTGCACCTTCTGGCACAGGACTGCTCAACCACGCCATGTAATCGAGCATCGCGCGCATCTGCGGCGAGTCCTTCGGCAGCGGCTTGCCGTTCATCGAACGCTGCAGGCAGCCGTTGATGCGCTCGGTCAGCCCGATCACCTTGCCCGGGCGCGGCATGTAGCGCGGATAGGCGCCGCCGCCGGTATTGAAGTAGTGATTGCCGAAAGGCCGCTTGCCCTCGGCCATGTGGCACGAGTTGCAGTTCAGATCGTTGCCGACATTGTCCGGCAGCAGCCGTGCGGTCTCGTTGAGGATACGGCGGCCGAGCATCACCGATTCGGCATTGCCGAGCCCGGTGATTTCTTCGGCGCTGGGCGCATGGTAGTGCCCGACCACCTTGCCCTGCGCATCGAGGATATCGATCGTGCTGGCCACGGCGGCATCCAGGTCCGGGAACAGATGACGGTAAGCGAGGGTGCCGGCCCCGGCCAGCATCACGAGGGTGATCGCACTGCCGATCAGCAGGCGGAAGCGTTTGCGCGAACGTTTCATCGTGCGGCCTCCTGCGGAACGTAGTGCACCGGCTTGTCGCGCACCACCCGGCGCATGCGCGCCACGTCGACCTCGCTCACGGCACTGGCCTGGTTGCCCCAGCTGCTGCGGATGAAGGTCAGGATCTGTGCCAGCTGCGCATTCGGCAGCTGCTCGAAGCCGGGCATGGTGAAGGCCATGCGGTCATGCGGGGTATGCGGCGTGCGGCCTCCGATCAGGGTCACCTGCACCAGCGAGCTGGGGTCATCGGCGAACACGATCGAGTTGCCGGCCAGGGCAGGATAGACGCGCGGCATGCCGCGCCCGTCGGCGCGGTGGCAGGCCTGGCAGTGCTCGGCATAGGCCAGCGAACCTGCCACGCGGTAGTCGCCGCTGCGCAGTGCGGCGGTGGTGGTGTCGGTACCGGGCGACCACTGTGCGCTGCGTCCTTCGCGGGCGGGCAGCTGCTTCAGGTAGCGGGCCATCGCCAGCAGGTCGGCGTCGGACAGGTACTGCGTGCTGTGCTCGACCACGTCGGCCATGCCGCCGAACGCCGCCGATCGATCGGTGCGGCCGGTACGCAGGAAGTCGACGATCTCGCCCTCGCTCCAGCTGGCCAGGCCGGTCGATTCATTGCGCAGGTTCTTCGCATACCAGCCTTCCAGCACCGAGCCGGACAGGAACTGGCGGCTGCCATCATCGGCCATCGCCTTTTCCTGGAACGCCAACCCGCGTGGCGTGTGGCAGGCGCCGCAGTGGGCCAGGCCTTCCACCAGTTCGGCGCCGCGCTGCTGGCTGGCATCCAGCGACGGATCCGGGTTGAACGTGCGCGGGCGTGCGAACAGCAGCTGCCACCAGGCCAGTGGCCAGCGCATGTTGGCCGGCCACGGGATCGTGCTGTCGGCGTTGTCCTGCTTCACCGGTTGCACCGAGCCCATGAAGTAGGCGTACAGCGCCTTGATCTCGGCGTCGCTGGCGATCACGTACGAGGCGTACGGCATGGCCGGATACAACGGCTGCCCATCGTGGCGGATGCCGCGACGTACCGCACGCTCGAAGTCGGCGTAGTCGTAGGCGCCAATGCCGGTGTCCGGATCGGGCGTGATGTTGGTCGAGTAGATCGTGCCCATCGGCGTCTGCATGCCGAGGCCACCGGCGAACGGCTTGCCGCCGGGCGCGGTGTGGCAGGCCGCGCAGTCGGCCGCGCGCGACAGGTATTGTCCCTGCGCGATCAATGCCGGATCGTGGATGTCGACCTGCGCGGCCTGTCGCGGTGCGAACCAGTAGGGCGTGGTGCGGGCGACGCCGTAGGCGGCGGCCAGCGTGGCGGCCAGGGCAATGGCGAGCTTGAACGAGGTGCGCATGGCGGCACTGTGGGCAATCCCGCGCGCGCGTTCATTGATCCGGATCAATGACTGAACAGATACAGCTTGTACACCAAGCTGAATCGTTCCTGCGTTGTCATCAAGCCGTCATCCATGCGCGATAGATGGCCCACGCGCGCGTCGCTAATCTGCCCCGCTGTCGCACCTTTTCCCCGATTGCCCATGAAGCGCCTGCTGCTGTTGTTGCTGGCGTGCGCCGGCCTGTGGCTGGCTGCATGCTCGTCCTCGATCAATGCCTCGTCCACCTCGCTTGCCGATCGGCTGATCGCGCCGGGTGGCGTATCGACCCTGCTCGATCGTCCGCGCATTGCCGCGGCCATTGCCGAACTGCCCAATCGCCACGGCTTCGCGCCGGGCCGCGATGGCGTGCCGATCTTCTGGCGTGTGTTCGATCCTGGCGATTACGGCGCGCGTTACCACTACCTGCCGCAGCGCCACGAGAACGGCCTGCCGCTGGATACCGGCCTGAGCCTGGCAGTACCGCAGCCGTTCCGCGCGCAGGCACCGCGCGGTACCGTGGTGCTGCTGCACGGCTGGATGATGAACGGTGATTCGATGCTGCCGTGGTCGTTGCAGTTGGCCGAATCCGGCTACCGCGTGGTCACGCTTGACCTGCGCAACCATGGACAGTCCGGTACCGGGCCGTCGGGCTATGGCACCTATGAATCCGACGATGTGGTGGATGTGATCGGCGAGCTGCGCGCGCGTGGTGAAGTAACCGGCCCGCTGTACCTGTTCGGCGTGTCCTATGGCGCCGCCACAGCGGTATTCACCGCCGACAAGCTCGGCGACCAGGTGGAAGGGGTGGTGGCGATGGAATCGTTCGCCAATGCCGGTGTGGCGATCCGCACGATGATTCCACACCTGATGGGACTGCAGCCGGAAGGCCTGAAGGCGCAGGCGATGGCGTCGTACGCGCGCTGGCGCTACGGCGGCCAGGACATCAACCAGGTGATCGCCGCCGCCAGCCGCCGTATCGACGTCGATCTGGACCGCGTGGATGTAGCGCGCGCGCTGGCCGATACCCGCGCCTGCGTGCTGCTGCTGCACGGCCAGGGCGACCAGCACATTCCGGTCAGCCAGGGCCGCGAACTGGCCCAGGCCAACCCGCGCGCGCACTACATCGAGATGCGCGGCGAGGACCACATCACCCTGCCGCTGCGGCTGGACCTGCTGGCCGGCGTGGTCGATGACTGGATGGCGCGCGACGAACACCACCCGAAGAGCGCCTGCCCGGCCCCACAGCTGCCGGCCCAGGCCGAGTGGCTGGCCCACCGCTGAAAAAAGGGGACGGAGGGGATTAAGTCGTTTCCCGCACAGCTGGGCCATAAACGACTTAATCCCCTCCGTCCCCTTTTTCTGTCAGGCCACCCGTCGTGCCAGCGAGCGGGCAGACGCCGCGACGCCCAGCAGCAGCGCGGCCACGCACAGGAAGGCGAAGCCGAGGCTGGTGCCGTGTGCCAGTGCACCGATCGCTGCCGGACCGGCAAGGATGCCGGCGTAACCCAGCGTGGTGACTGCGGTGATGGCGATGCTCTCCGGCATCACCCGCTGCTGGCCGGCCATCGAGAACAGTGCCGGCACGATGTTGGCGCAGCCCAGCCCGACCAGTACATACCCCGCCAGCGCCACCGGAAACGAGGGCACCAACGTGGCCAGGGTGAAGCCTGCTGCGGCGGTGATGCCGCCGAAGACCAGGGTGCGGGTGCGGCCGAGGCGCTCGACGATGCCGTCGCCGAACAGGCGCATCGCGGTCATCGCCAGGGTGAACAGCGCGAAGCCGGCGCCGGCCTGGTCACGCGGCACTTGCCGCACTTCGGCCAGGAACACCGCGCTCCAGTCCAGCATCGAGCCTTCGGCGAGGAACACCACGAAGGCCAGCACGCCGATGAACAGCACCACGCCGTGCGGCAGCGCCAGCAGTGGGCCGTCGTGCAGGATCCGTTGCGGGCGCCAGTGCGGCGCCGACAGCACCGCGACCAGCAGCAGTGCCGCCACCGAAACCAGCGCGGCCAGCCACAGCGGTGTACCCAGGATCAGCAGGCCGGTCATGCAGCCTGCGCCGACGAAGCCACCGATGCTGTAGAAGGCGTGGAAGCCGGACATCATCGCGCGCCCGGCGTCGCGCTCGACCGCGACCGCCTGCATGTTCATCGCACAATCCAGCGCACCGACGCCGGCGCCGAACACGAACAGCGCCGCACCCAGCGCCACCGGCGAGGGCGCCAGCACCAGCAAGGGCAGGGCGCACAGCATCATCGCGCAGGTGATCACCATCACCCGGCGGCAGCCCAGCCGCCCGGTCAGCGCGCCCGCCAACGGCATCGCCAGCAGCGAGCCGAGCCCAAGGCACAGCAGCACGGCGCCGAGGCTGGCGTCGGACAGCCCGGCCTTGGCCTTGGCGTAGGGCACCATGGGCGCCCACGCGGCGGTGGCGAATCCGGGAATGAAGAAGGCGGCGCGGGTGGCGTGCTGCTGGGCACGTGGGGATGAAGGCGTCATGCGCGATGCGAAGCTCCAAGGGACGTTTATGGAAACGTTTTCAGGTCGGCTCGGCAAGTGCCATGCGTGACATCGGGCGACGCATACGATTGCAGTGACCCGCTCGCGTCACTGGCGATTAACGTCGCCCACGGACAGTGGCTGCACGGTCGGCATCCCGCCGGCCGCTGCCGGAGATCCGTACATGAGCACGACACCGACCATCCTCCTCGTCCATGGATTCTGGGGCGGGGCCGCACACTGGGCCAAGGTGATCCTGGAACTGCATCGCAACGGCCACGACCGTGTGCAGGCGGTAGAACTGCCGCTGACCTCGCTGGCCGACGACGCAGGGCGCACCCGGAAAATGATCCGGCAGATCGACGGGCCGGTACTGCTGGTCGGCCACTCCTATGGCGGCGCGGTGATCAGCCAGGCCGGTAACGAGCCCAACGTGAAGGGCCTGGTCTACATCGCCGCGTTCGCGCCTGATGCCGGCGAGAGTCCCGGTGGCATCACCCAGCAGCACCTGCCGGAGGCGGCACCGAACCTGGCACCTGACAGTGATGGCTACCTGTGGCTGCGTGCGGACAAGTTCCATGAGAGCTTCTGCCAGGATCTGAGCGAGGACGAAGGCCGGGTGATGGCCGTTATCCAGAAGGCACCGCTGGCCAGCACCTTCGGTGATGCGGTCAGCGACCCGGCGTGGAAGCACATGCCGAGCTGGTACCAGCTGTCCCGCCAGGACCGCATGATCGCGCCGGAAAACCAGAAGGCCATGGCCGCAAGGATGCAGCCCAGGCGCCTGCTGGAGCTGGATGCCAGCCATGCCTCATTGGCCTCGCAGCCGAAGGAAGTGACGGCGCTGATCCTGGAGGCGTGCGCCGCCATCGGCGGCTGATAGCTGCGGCAGCGCGTTGCACGACAGCCGCGGCGCAGGGGAGTACACTCCTGCGCCGCGGCTGTCCGGCCGCGTCCCTCTCTTCCCTCCAGCCGCCGCCAGAGGATCCCACCCTATCGTGGAGGTCCCGCCGTGCTGTCTGTGCCTGTTGTCCATACGCCGTCCCCCTTGCCGCGTCGCCGCGCGTTGCCGCAGGCGCTGGCCCGGGGTTTGCTGATCGCTGCACTGGGCAGCAGCGGTATTGCTGCTGCGCAGTCCAGTACGGATCCAGCCAAGGATTCGCAGGCGCCTGCATCACAGACCCTGCAGACCGTGCAGGTCACCGCCAACCTGCTCGGTACCATCACCGAGGGCAGCGGCGCCTATACGCCCGGCACCATTGCCACCGCGACCCGCCTGGTGCTGACGCCACGGCAGACCCCGCAGACCATCAGCGTGATCACCCGCGCACAGATGGATGACTTCGGCCTGCACGGCATCGACGACGTGATGCGGGTGACCCCCGGCATCAGCATCGTCACCTACGACAGCGAACGCACCGAGTACTACGCGCGCGGCTTCGCGATCCAGAACTTCCAGTACGACGGCATTCCGATGTCGCGCAATTCGGCGTACTCCGCCGGTAACACGCTCAGCGATACCGCCATCTACGACCGCATCGAGGTGCTCAAGGGCGCGACCGGCCTGTTGACCGGCATGGGCGATCCGGGTGCGACCATCAACCTGGTGCGCAAGAAGCCGGGCAAGGACTTCGCCGGCAGCGCCTCACTGGGTGTCGGCCGCTGGGACGACTACCGCGCCGAGCTCGATGTGGGTGGCCCGCTGACTGCCGATGGCCGCGTGCGTGGCCGTGCCGTGGGTGCCTGGGAAGACAAGCGCTCCAACCTGGACAACTACCAGCGCACCAGCAAGGTCGGCTATGCCGTGGTGGAAGCCGATCTGGGCGATCGCACGCTGCTGTCGGTCGGTGGCGACGTGATGGACAGCGACCCGAAGGGGGCGACGTGGGGCGGCATTCCGCTGCTGGACAGCGCCGGCAACTTCAACCGCATGCCGCGCTCGTTCAACAATGGTGCGCAATGGGCCGGCTGGCGCCAGTACGTGCGTACCGGTTTCACCACGTTGGAGCACACGTTCGCCAACGATTGGATTGCCAAGCTGCAGCTCAACCACCAGGTCAACGGCTATGACGCCGCATTGGCCGGTGCCGCCGCCGGCAATCCTGATCCGTTGACCGGCGAGGGCGTCAGCCTGTGGCTCGGCAAGTACGTTGGCAAGACCGTCAGCAATGCCGCCGACTTCTATGTGAGCGGGCGTTTCGGCCTGTTCGGGCGAGAGCATGAGCTGGTGGTCGGTGGCAGTGCCTCGCGCAAGCGCTGGACCAATACCGGCTACGGCCCGCAGGCGGGGTTCCCGGATACCGTGCCGGACTACAGGACCTGGAATGGCGACATTGCCGAACCGCAGTGGCAGCGCACCTATGACAACAATGAAGTGACCCGCGAGAATGGGCTGTACGTGGTTGGCCGCTTCGATCTGGCCGATCCGTTGAAGCTGATCGTCGGCAGCCGCCTGGCCAGTTACCGCTCGCCGGACACGCGAGAGACCGGCGTCCATGTGCCCTATGCCGGCGTGGTCTACGACCTCGGCGAGCATTACTCGGTGTATGCCAGCTACAGCACCATCTTCAAGCCGCAGGGCGAGCGTGACGAGCAGGGCAAGGCACTGGATCCACTGGAGGGCCGCAGCTACGAGGTTGGCCTGAAGGCTGAGTTCTTCGATGGACGCCTCAATGCCAGTGCGGCGCTGTTCCAGCTTGATCAGGACAACTTCGCCCAGCCCACCGGCGGCAAGACACCGGATGGCCAGGATGCCTACCGCGCCTTGATGGGCGTGCGCACCAAGGGTTACGAGCTTGAAATGTCGGGTCAGCTGGCCGAGGGCTGGCAGGTGCAGGGTGGGTTCTCCCACAAGATTGCCCGCCAGGCGGGCACCAAGGTGACCACGCTGGAACCGGAGAACCAGTTCAGCCTGCACACCCGCTACCGTCTGCGTGGCGCCTGGCAGGCGCTGACGCTGGGTGGTGGCGCACGCTGGCAGGATTCGACTTTCGGCGAGATCACCAACCCGGCCACGCGGGCCAAGGTGGTGCATCGCACGCAGCCGTACTGGTTGCTCGATGCGATGGCGCGCTACCAGTTCAACGATCGCCTGTCGGCCACGGTCAACGTCAACAACCTGCTCGACAAGCGTTACTACACGATCTTCAATTGGTACAGCACCTACACCTGGGGCGAGCCGCGCAACGTGCGGTTGAGCTTGAATTACAGGTTCTGACGCAGATGCGCCCGCGATGCTCTGCAGCATCGCGGGCGATGTGGTTACAGCGGCAGGTCGAACACCAGCACTTCGGCATCGTTGCCGTTTTCCAGCGTCAGCTGGGCTTCGTCGCTGACCTGCAGCGCATCACCGGCTTCCAGGGTGATGCCGTTGACCTGCAGCTGCCCACGGGCCACCTGCACATAGGCGCCACGACCGTTGCCAAGGGCATGGTGCAGCTTCTGGCCGCCGTCGAGGATGGTGGCGAAGATGCGGGCATCCTGGTGGATGCGCAGCGAACCGTCGGCACCGTCCGGCGAAGCGATCAGGCGCAGCTGGCCGCGCTTGGTCTCCGGCGCGAAGTGGGTCTCCTCGTACGACGGCGTGATGTTCTCGGTGTCCGGGAAGATCCAGATCTGCAGGAAGTGCACGGTCTCGTCGGCCGAGTGGTTGAACTCGCTGTGGGTGACGCCGCTGCCGGCGCTCATGCGCTGCACGTCGCCGTAGCGCAGCACCGAGCCGGTGCCCATCGAGTCCTTGTGCTCCAGCGCACCGCCCAGCACGTAGGAGATGATTTCCATGTTGCTGTGGCCGTGGGTGCCGAAGCCCTGGCCGCCGATCACCTTGTCTTCGTTGATCACCCGCAGCGGGCCGAAGCTGACGTAGCGCGGGTCGTAGTAGTTGGCGAAGGAGAAGGTGTGGCGCGAGGACAGCCAGCCATGCTCGGCCAGGCCACGGGTAGCGCTCTTGCGGATCTGCAGCATGATGGAATCTCCTTGTTCGATGGTTTCGATGGGGCGGGGTGGGCTGGCAGCCGCTGTGTTTCCCCGTTGGAGAGAAGTATCCGCTTGCGCCTTGGGTTTGAAAAACGGATAGTTTTGACGTCCATCATCGAAAAATTCGAATGCTCAAGCTCAGCCTCGATGCCCTGCAGATCCTGGATGCCATCGACCGCCGCGGCTCGTTTGCCGGCGCCGGCAAGGCCCTGCACAAAGTGCCCTCGACCATCTCCTACACCGTGGCCAAGCTGGAGGAGGACCTGGGTGTTCAGCTGTTCGACCGGGTCGGCCCGCGCGCCGAACCGACCGAGGCCGGCCGCGCGCTGCTGGACGAGGGCCGGCACCTGCTGCGCGCCGCCCGCGAGTTGGAACTGCGGGTGCGCCGGGTGGCGTCGGGCTGGGAGACCGAACTGACGCTGGCGGTGGATTCGGTGTTCCCGACCTGGCTGCTCGGCCCGGATATCGCCGCGTTTCGTGAGGCCGAGGCACCGACCCGGCTGCGATTGATCGGCGAGGCCCTGTCCGGCACCTGGGAGGCCCTGCTGGACCGCCGTGCCGACCTGCTGGTCGGCGCGCCGGGTGAGGGCCCCAGTGGCGGTGGTTACGTGGTCGAGCCGCTGGGCACGGTGGAGTTCGTGTTCGCGGTCGCGCCCGGTCATCCGTTGGCCGCAGTGCCGGGTGTGCTGGGTCGCGAGCAGCTGGTCGAGCACTGCGCGATCGCGGTCTCTGATTCCGCGCGCAGGCTGCTGCCGCGCACGGTCGGCTTGTTGATGGGGCAGGAGATGCTGACGGTGCCGGACATGGCCAGCAAACTGAAGCTGCAGTGCGAAGGCGTGGGATTCGGTTTCCTGCCCGAACCGTGTGCGCGCGCTGCGGTGGCGCGCGGCCAGCTGGTGATCCGTGAGGTGGAGGAACACAAGCCGGAAGAGACCTTCTGGCTGGCCTGGCGCACCGGAGAGGATGGCGCCGCACTGCGCTGGTGGCGCGAGCGCCTGCGCAGGCCGGAGCTGCTGTCGCAGTGGTGGCAGGCAATGGCCAGGGGGGAGGGGTTTGGCAGGGCTGCGCCCTGCACCCGCTACGATCCAGAGCAACAGCAACAGCAACAGCAACAGCAGAAGCTGGTTTCCTGAGGGATGGCGGGGTGGGTCCGGTTGCGGGAGACGCCGTAAACCCGTCCTTGGGGGCTTGGCCGCGGCATCCATGCCGCGGACACTCCCGCAACCGGACCCACCCCGCCTTCGACAGTTTCCTGCGAACTGTCGGGTTGCTCATGGGGTCAGATCCGTTTTCCTGCGGAAAACGGATCTGACCCCGGATTCAATTCGATATCTGACAGATACGATCCACGCAAAGCGTGGATGGTCCAACCGTCACCGGAAAACTGTCGGGGGTGGGGCGGTGTGGGTGGGCAGGACCGTTGGCGCCATGGATGGCGCCATCGAGCCCCCAGGGATGGGTTTACGGCGTGTCCTGCCCACCCACACCGCCCCACCCAACTCACAGAAAACCAGAGCCGCTTTTGATCTTGCTTTGGCGTCTGCAGGTGCAGGGCGCAGCCCTGCCGAAAACCCTACTTCACCCGACGACCCGAACGGTCGATGCGGAACCACTCTCCGCCTTCCATCGGCGTGTGGCCATCGGCATCCGGCGTACCACGACGGCAACCATTGCAGACCTCGGCCACGCCGTCCTGGAACGGCCATGCGAAATCGAAGGTGCCGGGCACCACCTGGCGGAACGTCAGGTCGAAGTAGCCCACGCGGTTGCCGACGCGAGCGCGCAGCAGGCCTTCCTGCGGCGTTTCCGGGCCGTTGTCCCAGGTCAGCACCGGCAGGCTGCGGCCCTTGCGGTCGACGTAGTGGAAACCCTGGTCGGCGTACACCACTGCCAGGCCGTGGTCGTCGTAATTCAGGGCCTTCAGCGTGTCGGCACTGATCTTCGGCCGGTGATCGATCACCTCGCAGTTGGGCAGTGGCCACAACCCGTGTTCATCGGTCAGCAGCTTGCATGCCGGTGCCTGTGCCGCTGCAGTGGCGCTGACCAGCACGCCTAGCAGGGCCAGCGACCGCGCGAAGCGGCCGCTGGCAGCGTCAGGGCGGGCCTGCCGTGCGATCACTTGGCCTCGGCCTTGCGCTCGAACGCGGTCGGTGCCGGCAGCTGCACCGGCACGCCCTTGTCATCGCAGGTGCCGGCCTGGCACAAGCGCTCGCGCAGGGCCGGGGTGGCCTGCACGATCATGTGATAGATCGCGTTCTGTTCCAGCGTGCCGCGGATCGCCTTGCTGCCCGGGCCGCGTGCCCAGATACCGACGTCTTCGCCGCCGTGCGATTCGGACTTCATCGGCACCAGTGCTTCCTGCATGTAGTCCGGATGCTCGGTGTCGACCTCGCGCAGGTTCGGGCGGCCGTTGGCCGGTTCGAAGCTGCTCGGGTTGTGCGGGTAACGCTTCGGGCCGGCCGGCTGCTGGTTGCTGCTGCCGGTGTGGCCCGGGCCGTTGGCATAGCTCAGGGTGGTGTACGGCTGGCCGGTGCCGTCCAGGGCGTAGTCCAGCTTGCCGGCGCCGTCTTCGCCGCCCTTGTCCTTCACCTTGCCCAGGATCGGGTTGCCACGTGCCGGGTAGCCGATGAAATTCAGCGTGTGGGAGTGGTCGGCGGTGACGATGATCAGGGTGTCGTCGGCGGAGGTCAGTTCGTTGGCCACGCGCACTGCGTCGGACAGGGCCACGGTCTCGGTCAGTGCACGGTAGGCATTGCCGCTGTGGTTGGCGTGGTCGATGCGCGCGCCTTCGATCATCAGCACGTAGCCTTCCTGGTGCTTCGACAGATTCTTGATCGCTGCGGCAGTCAGTTCGGCCAGGCTCGGCTCGCCGCCCGGATCCTGCGGGCGCTCGTACTCGTAGCGCATGTGGTCCGGCTCGAACAGGCCGAGGATGGCCGGCGCGTTGGCGGCGGCGGCCAGCTGCTTGCTGTTCCACACGTAGGCACCCTGCGGGTGCGCCTGCTGCCATTCCTGCACCAGGCTGCGGCCATCCAGGCGCTGGCCGACCTTGTCGTCGTACTCCGGATCGCGCTCTTCAACGGTGGTGAACTCACCGCGGCCGCCACCGAGGGCGACCAGGGGGCCGCGGCCATAGCGCGAGGTCGACAGCAGCTGCTGGGCGATGTCCTTGCAGCCGGCCGCCTTGGCGGCTTCGGTCAGGTCGGTGTCGTTTTCCCAGTTGCGCTCGGGCGAGTGCGCGTAGGTGGCGGCCGGGGTGGCGTGGGTCAGGCGTGCGGTGGACACCACGCCGGTGGCCAGGCCGGCGCTGTCGGCCAGCTGCAGCCAGGTCAGCAGGCCCTTGGACAGGCTGTCGGCACAGTCCGTGCGGCTGCCGGCGCTGACGCCGATCGCACCCATGTGGGTCTTCACGCCGGTGGTGATGGCGGTCATGGTGCCGGCCGAATCGGGCGTCTGCGAATCGGTGTTGTAGGTCTTGCTGAATGCCGTGGCCGGGAAGCGCTCCCAGGACAGCAGGTTCTCTTCGCCGGAGCCACCCTTCTGCTGGCCCTCGTAGATGCGCGAGGCGGCCACGGTGGTCAGGCTCATGCCGTCGCCGAGGAACAGGATGACGTTCTTGGCCTTGCCGGACATCGCACCGTTGGCGGCGGCCTGGGCGGCGCCACTGCGGTACCACCACTGCGGGGTCTCGCCGGCCGGGTGGGCGACGGGGTCGACGGCGACCTTGAGGCTGGCCGGGGCAGTGGCGGGGGTGGTGCTGGCGCAGGCGCCCAGCAGCAGGGTGGTGGCGCAGGCGGCCAACAGGGAGACGGAACGGCGCATGGACGCTGGGATCTCACAAACTGTAACGGGACGTTCATTATGCCCGCCCTCGCAAGGCACGCCGATGACACACTGATTTGCCGGCCGGGCGGTCGTTCCCCAGCCGTTGATGGGCTATCGTGCCAGCATCCCTTCCTTCCCTCTGGATTGCCTATGAAGCTGGTCTCTGCCTGGCTGCGGATTCCATTCTGGCAGCGCGTGGTCGGTGGCTTCGTGCTCGGCGCGCTGGCCGGCTGGGCGCTCGGCCCGGCCGCGGAAACGTGGTTCGGCCCGCTTGGCGAGCTGTACGTCACCCTGATCAAGATGATCGCGGTGCCGCTGGTGTTCTTCGCGGTCATCAATGCGATCTCCTCGCTGCACGGCCAGAAGTCGGTTGCCGCGCTCAGTGGCCGCACCTTCCTCTGGTTCGTGATCACCGCTGCGTTGGCGGTGTGCGTCGGCCTTGGCGTGGGCACCGTGCTGCAGCCCGGCGCCGGTGGCCTGCAGCTGACGATGGCCAGCAATTACGTGCCGCGCGAAGTGCCCAGCGTGGTGCAGGTGCTGCTGGACGTGGTACCGGCCAATGTCTTCTATGCGTTGTCCGGTATCGGCACCAAGGTCAACGCGGCCGGCGAAACCGTGCTGGCCGCCGGCCGTGGCTCGATCCTGCCGGTCATCTTCTTCGCCGGCCTGGTCGGCTTCGCCATCGTCAAGCTCGGCGAGAAGGTGACCGAGGCGCGCAAGCTGGTCGGCCAGATGAGCGACATCATGATCCAGGTGACCCGCTTCGTGCTGGAAGTCACCCCGATCGGCACCTTTGGCCTGATCGCCGGCCTGGTCGGCAGCTACGGGTTCGAGAAGCTGCTGCCGCTGGGGCATTTCGTGCTGGCCCTGTACGTGGCCTGCGCCCTGCACATCGTGGTGGTGTACAGCGCACTGCTGCTGGCGCACGGACTGAACCCGCTGAAGTTCTTCCGTGGTGCGGCGCCGGGCATGCAGGTTGCGTTCGTCAGCTCTTCCAGCTTCGCGGCGATGCCGGTGGCACTGCGTTCGATCACCCACAACCTGGGCGTGAACAAGGATTACGGTTCGTTTGCGGTGCCGCTGGGCGCCAGCATCAAGATGGACGGCTGCGGTGCCATCTACCCGGCCCTGTGCGCGGTGTTCATCGCGCAGTACAGCGGTGTGCCGCTGACCCCTGAACAGTACGTGGTGGTGCTGATTGCTTCGGTGCTGGGCAGCTTCGGTACGGCCGGTGTTCCGGGTACCGCGGTGATCATGGCTACGGTGGTGCTGAGCGCGGCCAACCTGCCGTTGGAGACGATCGGCTACCTGTATGCCATCGACCGCATCCTCGACATGATGCGCACGATGACGAACGTGACCGGCCAGATGCTGGTGCCGGTGATCGTGGCCAAGGAAACCGGGCTGCTCGACCAGGCGGTGTATGACAATCCGTCCAGCAATGTGGGTGTGGACGACCCCGATCCGACGCCGCCACGCGGCTGAGGGTGTGTGGAGACGACGATAGGCCCGCCCTGAACGGCGGGCTTTTTGTTTGGGAGCTGGCTGGCGCGGTGGCGGTCAAGCCGGGCCTGGTAGATCCACGTCATGCGTGGATGGAGGCGGTGCCGACCAACGGTCGGCCCCCACCAAAGGTCAGTACCCACCAAAGGTCAGTACCCACCAGAAGAGGTCGGTACCCACCAGAGGTCGGTAGATCCACGCCATGCGTGGATGAAGGCGGTGCCGACCAAGATCGGCAGCTACCCACCATTGCGCGGGCCTAACAAAAAAGCCGCTGCAGGGCAGCGGCCTTCTCGTGTCAGGCGGCGTGGTAGCGCCAACCGGCCAGATCAGAGATCGACCCGGCGGGCCTGCATGAACTTGTTGCCCCAGTAGCCGCTGAGCAGGGTGTCCACGCGCACGTCCTTGCCCGAGCTCGGTGCGTGCAGGAAGCGGCCATCACCCACATAGATGCCGACGTGATCGACGCGGCCCTTGCGGCCGAAGAACACCAGGTCACCGGCGGCCAGCGCGGTGCGGTCGTTGATCAGTTCGGCATTGTCATCGTGGGCCATCTCGCGCGAGACGCGCGGCAGTTCGATGCCCAGGGCCGAGCGGAACACGTAGCCGACCAGGCCGCTGCAGTCGAAACCGCTGTCCGGGTTGCTGCCACCCCAACGGTACGGGGTGCCCAGCAGGGTCATCGCGCGGCGCAGCAGCGACTGCACCTTGCCGTTGTCGGCGGCGGTACCGACAACGCTGCCATTGGCGGCACTGCTGGTGTCGTAGTTGGCGAGGAGGCGGCTGAGGTCACCGGCCACCACGGCCGAGCGGTCCATCAGCGGAATGGTGTCGTTGGCGGCCAGGTGAGGCAGCAGGGCCGCCAGGGTAGCACTGGCGGCGGCGTCGACGCGGCTGCGCTGCGGAGCGGCAGCCTCGGCCTTGGCGGCCGGTCGGGCGGTGCTCTCGGCCACCGGGGCCGGGGTCACATCGGAACGGTTCGGAGCAGTCTGCGACCAGGCCGGAAGGCTGGTCAGACACAGTGCCAGGCCAAGCAACAGCGGGCGGGCACTACGTGAAGATACGGAAGTCTGGCCTTCGCTTTTCAGGTCGTCAGTCGTCACGCGTCGGTCACAGGAAAAAAACGATGGGGCATCATGCCCTGTAAAAGCGCGGATAAGTTAAAAATTCCGTTAGTAATTCGTTAGTTGCATGGTGATGTTCGTCACAGTTTTGAACATATCGCCTGTTCATTTTAGCGAAGGACGCGTTTCGCCCCTGTGTAGTGGTCCTTCCAGTAGGGACCGCTGAGCGAGTCGAGGCGCACGGTGCCGCCGGTGCTCGGCGCATGCACGAAACGCCCTTCACCGACATAGATACCGACATGGGTGACGCTGCCGCGACTGCCGAAGAACACCAGGTCGCCGGTGGCCAGGCGCTGCGGATCGATCTTCGGACCCTGTACCGCCGCCAGGTCGCGCGAGGTGCGCGGCAGTTTCAGGTCCAGCATCTCGCGATAGACATAGGCCACCAGGCCGCTGCAGTCGAAGCCGGAATCCGGGGTGTTGCCGCCATAGCGGTAGGGGGTGCCGACCAGGTTGATGGCACGCATCAGTACCGAGTTGGCCGCCTCGGGGTTGTCCGGCACGGTCTTCGGCCAGTTCGCGGTCGGCGGGGGCGGAGCGGGGCGGGTGGCCTTGCCGCCGCCGCAGGCGGTCATCAGCACGGGCAGGGCCAGCAGCAGGGCCGGGGCGAGGAGCCGGCGCAGGCCGGACGAAACTGGCGTGATGTGCATGTTCTCCGGATAATGCGCCACCTTGGGATTGGCCGTCATGATGGCGGCGTCCCCGCCGGGCGACAACCCGCCCCAACCCGCCTGCCTCCGGCAGATCCAGACAGAGTTGCGCATGAAGATCGAAAAAGACCGCGTTGTCCGCTTCCACTACACCGTTTCCGAAGTCGGCCAGGAGCCGATCGAATCGTCCAAGGACCGCGGCGAGCCGCTGGCGATCCTGATCGGCCACGGCAACATCATCCCGGGCCTGGAAAACGCCATGATGGACAAGGAAGCCGGCGCGACCTTCAGCGTTGACGTCAACGCAGCCGATGCCTACGGCGAGCGCCGCGAGGGCCTGTCCCAGCGCGTGCCGAAGAAGCATTTCGGCAACACCAAGCTGGCTCCGGGCCAGCAGGTCGTGCTGCAGACCAACTTCGGCCCGCGTGCGGTGACCGTGCAGAAGGTCGGCATGAGCGTCGTCGACGTCGACCTGAACCATCCGATGGCTGGCAAGGACCTGCACTTCGACGTGGAAATCGTCGATGTGCGCGAAGCCGGCAAGGAAGAGATCGACCACGGCCACGTCCACGGCGACGGCGGTCACCACCACTGATCGCAGCGCGGTCATGATGGCAGCAACGGCCCGCTTCGGCGGGCCATTGCGTTTCTGGAACACGGCGCGGCCATCCATGGCACGCGGGCCGGCGGCATAATGGCGGACCTGCCCGACGGACGCCCCGTGAACGCCGCTTCTCCTTCCCTGCAACCGGTGGCTTCCGGCGAACGCATCGCCGTGCTGGACGTGCTGCGCGGTGCTGCGCTGCTGGGCATCCTGCTGATGAACATCGAGGCCTTCAGCGGACCGCTGGACCTGGCCTTCACCGGCATCGACGTGCATTGGCAGGGTATCGACTACTGGGCCGATGCCTTTGTCTACGTATTCGTGCAGGGGAAGTTCTTCACCCTGTTCTCGTTGCTGTTCGGCGCCGGCTTCGCGGTGATGGCGCAGCGCGCCGAGGCGGCCGGGCGTGACTTCACCCCGTTCTACCTGCGCCGCAGCGCTGGCCTGCTGCTGATCGGCCTGTGCCACGCGCTGCTGGTCTGGTCCGGCGACATCCTGGTGATGTACGCGTTGGTCTCGTTGCCGTTGCTGGCCTGCCGCGAGGCGCCGCGCAGCTGGCTGCCGTGGATGGGCGTAACGGTCTATCTCGGCGGTGTGGCGATGATGCTGCTGGTCGGCGCGATGGTGTCGATGGCTTCGGCGGAGGACGTGCGGAAGATGCTCACCGACGCGCAGCAGAGCATCGATCTGCAGCGCCTGGTGTACGGGCAGGGCAGCTGGATGCAGGCCAATGCGCAGCGGCTGAGCGAGTTCGGCACGTCGATGGGGGCGATGCTGATCACCGGCCCGGAAGTGCTGGGCATGTTCCTGATCGGCAGCTGGTTTGCCGGCAGCGGCGCGCTGGCCACGCCGGATCGCTTCCCGCGGCTGTATGCGGTGTTGCGTTGGGGGGCGCTGCCCTTCGGCCTGCTGGTCACGCTGCTGGGTGTTGCCTGGAAGCCGTATCTGGCGCCGGGCGCTTACGATCTGCCGGTTACGGCGGCGATGGCGCTGGTGACGATCGGCGGCCTGCCGATGTGCCTGGGTTACCTGGCCTGGATCGTACACTGGCGCGCGCGGCTGGGATGGCTGGCGCCGGTAGGGCGCATGGCGCTGACGCACTACCTGGGCCAGTCGCTGCTGTGCACCTGGCTGTTCTACCACTATGGCCTGGGTGCGTTCGACGTGATGCCGCGCAGCGTGCAGCTGCTGTTCGCACTGCTGCTGTTCGCCGCACAGGTGGGAATCTCGCATGCCTGGCTGCGTCATTTCCGCTTCGGTCCGATTGAATGGCTGTGGCGTGCGATGACCTACCGGCAGTGGCCGCCGATGCGGCGCGGAGCCGGGCAGGGCTGAACAATGACGCAGGGCGCGCGCGAGGACGTGATCGTGGTGGGCGCCGGTGCCATCGGCCTGGCCACTGCGCTTGCACTGAGCGCGCAGGGCCGGCAGGTCCGTGTGATTGAGCGGGGACATATTGGTGCGGCCACCTCGCATGGCAACTGCGGCACCATCACTCCCAGTCACGCGCCACCGCTGGCAGCGCCCGGCGTACCGTTGCGCGCGCTGCGCTGGATGCTCGATCCGCGTGCGCCGTTGTACATACGCACGCGCTTGGATCCCATACTGTGGTGTTGGTTGCTGCAGTTCGGCGCGCGCTGCAATGCGCGTGACTGGCTGCACTCCACGCGGGCGCGCGGCGCGCTGCTTGATGATTCACGGCGGCGCCTGGCGCAATGGGTGCAGACGCACGCACTGGCGTGCGAATTCGAGGCGCGCGGTCTGGACTATGTGTTCGGCGACGCCCGCAACTTCGATCACCATGCTGCCGAATGCGAGGCGCTGAACGCGCAGGGCATTGCCACGGACCGCATCGATGGCGCCGACTATGCACGCGACAACCCGGCGTTCCATGACCGCCTTGCGGGTGCGATCCACTTCCCCGGTGATGCGCAGCTGCGTCCGGACCGCTACACCGCCGAGTTGGCACGCGTGCTGCGCGCTCAGGGCGTGGTGATAGAGGAACAGGCGGACATGCAGGATTTCAATGCCGACGCGCACGGCGTGCGCGTGCGCGTCGGCGAGCGCATGCTGCACGCACGCGAGCTGGTGCTGGCCACCGGGCCGTGGTCGCCGCGCTGGGCGCGGCAACTGGATCTGCGCGTGCCGATCCAGCCCGGCAAGGGCTATTCGCTGACCTGGTCGCGCCCGGCGCAGGTACCAAAGCGCCCGGTGGTGCTGAAGGACCATTCCGTGTTCGTGATTGCCTGGCGCGAGGCGTTGCGACTGGGTGGCACCATGGAATTCGCCGGTGCCGACCCGCAGCTGCGCACGGCCCGCCTGCAGGCGTTGCAACAGGCCGCCGACCGTTACCTGCGCACGCCACGTGGTGCGAAGCTGCAGGAGCAATGGTGCGGTTGGCGCCCCATGAGCGTGGACGACGTGCCGTTGATCGGCCGCGCGCCCGCGCATCCTCACGTCTGGCTTGCAGCGGGGCATGGCATGCTCGGCATCAGCATGAGCGCCGGCACCGGCCAGCTGATCGCCGATCTCGTCTGCGGCCGCACGCCGGCGATCGATCCTGCCCCTTACCGACCCGAGCGATTCCGATGAGCACTGCACCCTATGATTACGACCTGATCGTCCTTGGCGGTGGTTCCGCCGGCCTGGCTGGCGCGATCCGCGCCGCGCAGCACGGCAAGCGCGTGGCGCTGCTGGAGCCTGGTGAACTGGGCGGGACCTGCGTCAACGTCGGCTGCGTGCCGAAGAAGGCCATGTGGCTGGCGGCCGACCTGCACGAGCGCATCGGCCTGGCCAGTGCGATGGGTTTCGATGTCAAGGCACGCCCGGCATTGTCGTGGCAGGAGCTGGTGATCCATCGCCAGGCCTACATCAGCAACATCCACACCAGCTACCACAAGCGCCTGGACGAAACCGGCGTGGTGCGCATTCCGGCGCGCGGTCATCTGCTCGATGCGCATACCGTGGCCTGCAGCGATGGCGTGCGTTACAGCGCTGAACACATCCTGATCGCCACCGGCGCGCACCCGCTGCGGCCTGACATCCCCGGTGCCGAACTGGGCCTGGTCTCCGATGATTTCTTCGATCTGCGCGCGGCACCGGCCGAGGTGGCGATCATCGGTGGCGGTTACATCGCGGTGGAGCTGGCCGGCCTGCTGCAGGCACTGGGCAGCAGGGTGAGCCTGCTGGTGCGTGGCCAGCGGCTGCTGGATCGCTTCGATTACGAGCTGACCGATCAGCTGGCCGAGAACCTGAAGCAGCAGGGCGTGCGCATCCATTTCGGCTATCGCCTGCGCGAGCTGCAGCGCGATGGCGAACGCGTACGTGCATTCGGCCATGATGGCCCGCTCGACAGCGTGTTCGACGCGGTGTTCTTTGCCACCGGCCGCCGTGGCAACAGCCGCGATCTGGGCCTGGAAGCGCTCGGCATCGGCATCGGCGAACACCAGCAGGTGCAGGTGGACGAATGGCAGACCACGTGTGTGCCGAGCGTGCACGCGGTGGGCGACATCGCTGGCAAGGTCGGCCTGACCCCGGTGGCGGTGGCCGCTTCGCGGCGGCTGATGGACCGCCTGTTCGGTGGCCGCCCGCAGTCGAAGATGGATTACGAGAACGTGGCCAGCGTGGTGTTCTCGCATCCACCGCTGGGCGCGGTGGGCATGAGCGAAGAAGAGGCGCGCGCGCGGTTCGATCAGGTGATCGTCTACCACAGCCGTTTCCGTCCGATGCTGCAGGCGCTGGCCAACGGCACCCAGCGCAGCCTGTTCAAGATGGTCTGTGCCGGTCCGGAAGAACGGGTGGTGGGCATCCACCTGCTGGGCGAAGCGGCCGACGAGATCCTGCAGGGCTTTGCGGTGGCGGTGAAGATGGGCGCGACCAAGGCCCAGTTCGACGACACCGTGGCGATCCACCCGACCTCGGCCGAGGAAGTGGTGCTGATGCGCTGAGCTGGACGGTTTTAGAGCCGATCCTATGCTCGGCTGCGTTCTGTGCAGACAGGGGCAGCCGAGCGCAGGCTCGGCTCTCCAGGTCACCAGGCGCACCCATGCGACAATGGACGCCCTTACGCCTTCCCTGGCCGCCCCGTGCGGCCCGCCGTCGTCCTGATGTCCAGCCCCGCTTCCCGTATCGCCACCGCTTCCCCACGCATCGCGCTGGGAGGCATCGGCCTGGCCGCGATCGGCGCCATCGCCGCCTCCGGCAAGGCCGTCATCGTCAAGCTCGGCCTGCGTCACGGCGTGGATGCCACCACGCTGCTCGCCCTGCGCATGCTGATGGCGCTACCGCTGTTCGTACTGATGGCACTGTGGTCCGCGCGCCGGGCCGAGCCGCTGTCCTGGGCCGACCGTGCCCGCGTGTTGTGGCTGGGCTTCACCGGCTACTACCTGTCCAGTCTGCTCGACTTCCAGGGCCTGCAGTACATCAGCGTGACCCTTGAGCGCCTGATTCTTTACTTGAACCCGACCCTGGTGCTGCTGATCAACGTGCTGCTGGCGCGCCAGCGGCCCGGTCGGTGGCAGATCGGCGCGCTGGTGCTGAGCTATCTGGGCGTGCTGCTCGCCTTCGGCCACGATCTGCAGCGCGAGGGCGGGCAGATCATCGTCGGCAGCCTGCTGGTACTGTGCAGTGCGCTCAGCTACGCGCTGTACCTGTTCGGCAGTGGGCAGGTGGTCGCACGCATCGGCGCGGTGCGGTTGACCGCCTATGCCAGCTGCGTGGCCAGCGTGCTGGTGCTGCTGCATTTCGCGGTGACCCATCCGCTGCCGTTGCTGTGGCAGGCACCGGCGCCAGTGCAATGGCTGTCGCTGGTCAATGCCACCGTGTGCACGGTGCTGCCGGTGCTGGCGATCATGCTGGCGGTGCAGCGCGTGGGTTCGTCGCTGGCCGCGCAGGTCGGTATGCTGGGCCCTGTTTCCACCATCGTGATGAGCCTATGGCTGCTCGACGAACCGATGGGGCCGGCGCAGATCGCCGGCACCGTGCTGGTACTGATCGGCGTACTGCTGGTGACCCGCCTGCGGCGCTGACACCGGAGCAGGCGCGTGCGCGCATCCTGGCGGTGATCCGCGCGATCCCCGTAGGGCAGGTGATGGGTTATGGGCAGGTAGCGATGCGCGCGGGCCTGCCCGGGCGTGCGCGGCTGACCGCGCGCATCCTGGGCCAGAACGACGACCCGGACCTGCCCTGGCACCGCGTGCTGCGCTCGGATGGGCGCATCGCCATGGAAGAAGGGTCGGCCGGATGGCGCGAGCAGTCACAGCGGTTGCGCGCGGAGGGCGTGGTGGTGGATAACGGCCGGGTGCGGATGCCGGCGGCTGATCCGGCAGCGGCACTGGATGCCGCTGTGTGGGGCCCGGGCTGAGCACCGCTGGCGACTGAACAGGCCGGACCTGAGGGCCGCCAACAAGACACGGTGCTGCGGCTATGATGGAGGCCGTTCCATGCCGGTACTCCCATGTTCCCGCGACTGCCAACCGTCACCAAGGCCCTGCTGATCGCCAATGCGATCCTGTTCCTGCTGCAGCAGCCGTTCCTGCTCGGCATGCAGACCTTCGAGCCGTTCATGCTGCAACCGCTGCAGCAGGGCTTCGATGCGTTCTCGCCGGGCGGCAACTTCCAGCCGTGGCAGCTGCTGACCTATGGCTTCCTGCATGGCAGCTTCGGCCACCTGTTCTTCAACATGCTGGCGGTCTTCATGTTCGGCGCGCCGCTGGAGCAGACCTGGGGCGAGAAGCGCTTCCTGCTGTATTACCTGGTGTGCGTGGCTGGTGCAGGCGTCTGCCAGCTGCTGGTGGGCACGCTGCTGGAAAACCCGGCGACGGTGCTGGGCGCCTCCGGTGGCGTGTTTGGCCTGCTGCTGGCCTACGGCATGCTGTTCCCCAACCAGCGGGTGATGCTGCTGTTCCCGCCGATCCCGATGAAGGCGCGGACCTTCGTGATCCTGTTCGGCGTGGGCGAACTGGTGCTGGGAATGACCGGCTGGCAGCCGGGCGTGGCCCATTTCGCGCACCTGGGCGGCATGCTGTTCGGCTGGTTGCTGATCCGTTACTGGCGCGGGCAGCCGCCGTTCAACAAGCGCCGCCCGCCCGGCCCACCGAAGCGCCCGAACCATCTGCGCAGCGTCAAATGATCCGAAGGATCATTTGACGCCGTAGGTGCCGACCGTTGGTCGGCACACCTTTTCCCACGCGGGCAGGTGCCAACCTTGGTTGGCACGCTTTGAATGGGACCATTTGACGCTGTCGGTGCCGACCGTTGGTCGGCACACCACTACAGGTCCCGCAGCACCACCTGCGCCGCATTGTGCCCCGGTGCACCGGTAACACCACCGCCGGGATGGGTACCCGACCCACACAGATACAGGCCGGGAAGGGCGCCGCGATAGCCGGCCTGGCCGACCATCGGCCGCGCCGAGAACAACTGGTTGGCGCTCAGTGCGCCGTGGAAGATGTCGCCGCCGACCAGACCGAAGGTGCGTTCCAGATCGAGCGGGGACAGCACCTGACGACCGAGCACGCTGTCAGCGAAGCCGGGCGCATAGCGTTCAACGGTAGCGATCATCAGGTCGGCTACCGTCTCGCGGTGGTCATCCCAGTGACGCCCATCAGGAAGTACCGGCGCCACGTGCTGGCAGAACAGGCTGGCCACATGCTGCCCGGGCGGTGCCAGTGAATCGTCCAGCGTACTGGGTATCAGCATTTCCACGATCGGTTCGCGCGACCAACCGTCGCGGCGCGCATCCAGCCAGGCGCGATCCATGTAGTCCAGGCTGGGGGCCATGATGATGCCGGCACTGAGGTGATCGCCCGGACCGGGCAGGGCGCGGAACTCCGGCAGCCGCGACAGCGCCACGTTCATCCGGAAGGTGCCGGAACCGCAGCGCCAGTTCGTCATGCGTTCGCGTGTGGCAGCCGGTACCTGCGCCGGCTCCAGCAGCTGTTCGTACAGCAGCTTCGGATTGACGTTGGCGACCACCGCGCGTGCACGCAGGGTTTCGCCGTTGGCCAGTTCCACCCCCACGGCGCGGCCCTGTTCGGTCAGTACCCGTCGCACGCCGGCATCCACGCGCAGCTCGGCCCCGGCCTCGCGCGCCGCGCTGGCGATGGCCTGGCTGATCGCGCCCATGCCACCCATCGCATGGCCCCATGCACCCTTCACGCCATTGCACTGGCCGAACACGTGATGCAGCAATACGTAGGCGCTGCCCGGTGTGTATGGACTGGCATAGTTGCCGACGATGCCATCGAAGCCGAACAGCGCCTTGATCGGCTCGCTCTCGAACCAGCGGTCCAGGTATTCCGCCGCCGACAGAGTGAACAGGTCCAGCAGCTCCTGCCGCAGCGGTGCATCCAGCGCCGCCAGTTCGCGGCCGAGCTTCCCCATCTGCCAAAGTGCGGGCAGGCCGCGCCAGCCGCCGGCGGCGCCGATGTCCGGTGGCGCGCGGAGAGCCCACGCGCGCAGTACATCGGCGAAGATCTCCAGGCGTGCTTCGTACGCTGGCAGGCGCTGTGCATCCCGAGCGGAGAATCCAGCGACTTCGGCCTGGGTGCGGCCGGGTGCCGACAACAGGTAGCGGTCGTCGGGCAATGGCAGGAAGTTGTTGGCCGGGCGCGTGACAATGCGCAGCCCATGCGCATGCAGTTGCAGGTCTTCGATCACCTTCGGTTGCAACAGCGACACCGTGTACGACGCCACCGAGTTGCGGAAGCCGGGATGGAACTCCTCGGTGACCGTCGCTCCGCCGAGCACGCCGCGCCGTTCAAGGACCAGCACGTTCTTTCCGGCCTTCGCCAGATAGGCCGCACAGACCAGGCCGTTGTGGCCACCCCCGATGATGATTGCATCCCAGGACATCAGCACCTCAAAAAAAGGGGACGGAGGGGATTAAGTCGCAATTCGCACAGGGTCGGCAGCGGTGGGCAGAAACGACTTAATCCCCTCCGTCCCCTTTTTCTATTGCCGCTTCGATGGTGGCGATGTCGATCTTCTTCATCGGCATCATCGCGTTGAAGGCGCGCTTGGCCAATGCCTTGTCCTTGCTGGTCACTGCTTCGATCAACATGCGCGGGCTGATCTGCCAGGAGATGCCCCAGCGATCCTTGCACCAGCCGCATTGGCTCTCCTGGCCACCGTTGCCGACGATCGCATTCCACAGGCGGTCGGTCTCGGCCTGGTCCTCGGTCTGGATCTGGAAGGAGAACGCTTCGCTGTGCTTGAACGCGCTGCCGCCGTTGAGGCCGACGCAGGGAATGCCGCAGACGGTGAATTCGACGGTCAGCACGTTGCCTTCCTTGCCGTCGGGGTAGTCGCCAGGTGCGTGATGCACGGCGGTCACCGCGCTGTCGGGCAGGAGGCTGGCATAGAAGGTGGCGGCCTCAAGCGCGCCGTTGTCGTACCAGACACAGATGGTGTTCTTGTGTGCCATGTCGGGGCTCCGCGATGGACGAGGCCGCAGCGATAGCACGCCGGGTGTTAAACCGGGATGGGTATCACGGTGACCGGAGACTGGGGGCGGTAACGGGTGGAGCGGGCTGCAAGCGGCTGATTAATAAACAAAACTTGAACAAAGTTCATGTTTGTATCAAAACTTTTCCTTCAATTTCAATTGGTTATTTTTGTTCAGCCGCCATTGCAAATTAAGAATTGATGAAATTAATATTTGGTTCAGCTACATGGGGCTGTCGCTTCCATGCAGCAATTCTGCAACTGCAGCCTGATCTTCACCGAATCAAGGAAACTCCATGACCAGCAGCAAGCACGTCGCAAGGTTGAAGCGTACCGCCTTGGCGGTCGTCCTGACTTCTTTCATCGGCGCCGCAGCCGCGCAGAGCACGACCGGTTCGTTGTACGGCAGTGCGCCTGCCGGCACGACCATCGTCGTGCAGAGCGATACGGGCCTGAAACGCTCGGCGACCGTCGACAGCAATGGCCGCTACAACCTCGGCTCGTTGCCGGTGGGCAAGTACACCATCATCCAGCAGCGTGACGGCCAGACCGTCGATCAGCGCGAGAATGTTCTGCTGAAGGTCGGCGTTGGCACCGAGGTGTCGTTTGCCGGTGGCAGCAGTGCCGCCACCACGCTGGAGGCCGTGAACGTCGTCGCGGCGAATGTGCCGAAGATCGATGTCACCAATACGGTGTCCAAGTCGGTCATTACGTCCGAGCAACTGGATGTGTTGCCACTGGGGCGTAGCGCCGAAGCCATCGCATTGCTCGCGCCAGGTGTTGTCGCAGGCAGTGGCGCGTTCAGCAATGGCTCGCGTTCGGTGCTGTCTTTCGGTGGTTCCAGTGTTACTGAGAATGCCTACTATCTGAATGGCTTCCTGGCCAACAATCCGCTCAGCAACCTGGGTGGTATCAGCCTGCCCTATGGGTCGATCGACCAGCAGGAAACGTTCATGGGCGGCTACGGAGCGGGATACGGGCGCTCCACCGGTGGTGTGATCAACCAGCTCGGCAAGCGCGGCACCAATGAATGGCATTTCGGCGTGCAGGCCACCTGGGCCCCGGACTCGCTGTCGGCTTCTGCGGCCACTGTCATCTATCCCAATCGCCTTCTGCCAGATGGATACAGCTACACCGATGACTCGTTGCCTGGTTCGCTCTATCGCTACCGCAAGGACGATGTCGCCACGCGTACCACCTACAGTGGCTATGCCAGTGGCCCGCTGATCGAGGATCGTCTGTTCATTCACCTGGCTGCGGAAAAGGACCGCACCGAAGGTGTGTCCACGAACAGCTCTGCAGCAACGCAGCAGGTGCGCAACCACTACACCATTGATGCGCCGAAGTTCTATGGAAAGATCGACTGGAACATCAACGACAGCAACACGCTGGAATACACCCGCGTGCAGAACACCGATCGCAACGGTGGCTACTACCGATCGTTCGACTACGAGGACCTGGCCGAAGGTGATCGCACCGGCACGTTCCCGAACACCACGAAGCTCAAGGACGACTTTGACATCTTCAAGTACACCGGCTACCTGAACGATGACCTGACCCTGAGTGCGGTATGGGGTCGCAGCAAGGAGAGCAATCTGGAGTCGAATCCGCTGGATACGGCCAACCCCTATCTCAGCAGCCCGGGCAATCAGGATCCGTCCATTACCGGTGGCCGGCCCATCCGCAACGACCAGTCGGCGCTCTATACCAAGTCGTCAGATGCGGGCAGCAAGACCCGAGGCCTGCGTGTAGACCTGCAGTACCGCATCGGCAACCACGAGCTGACCGGTGGTATCGATAACATGTACTTCCAGGGGCATAACGAAGGTCAGGCGATGACCGGGCCGGGGTATGCCTGGATCTATGGTCGTGTTGATCCGGCCTCGTCGCCGAATCCGGGCTTTGATATCACCCCGCCGGGCGGCAACGGCTACTTCGTGCAGAAGTACATCTTCTCCACGACCACCAGCATGTCGGTCAAGCAGAAGGCCTACTATCTGGAGGACCGCTGGCAGGTCACGCCGAACTGGTTGGTGACCCTCGGCATCCGCAATGACAAGTTCACCAACTACAACAGTGCGGCCAAGCCTTACGTCGACAGCGGTGACCAGTGGGCGCCGCGCCTGGGCGCGAGCTGGGATGTGTTTGGCGATTCGTCGTTGAAGGTGTTCGCCAACCTGGGCCGCTACTACCTGGCGTTGCCCAACAGCGTTGCCATTCGTGGTGCTTCCGCCTCGACGTTCACCCGCGAGTACTTCACCTATAGCGGGATTGATGCCAACGGCAACCCGACCGGGTTGACCGCTCTGGGCCCGGGCCCGGTGTCAGCCAACAATGAATATGGCCAGACCCCTGATCCGTTGTCGATTGCGCCGACCGACCTGAAGTCGCAGTACCAGGACGAGCTGATCCTTGGCTTCGAGAAGACGCTGGGCGAGCGCTGGAGCTCCGGTGCCAAGTTCACCTATCGTCGCCTGCAGACGGCCATCGACGATACCTGTGACTCCGATCGCATCCACGACAAGCTTGCCGCGATGGGCGTCGACGACAGCAATCTCGATGTCCCGGGCTGTGTGATCTTCAATCCGGGCAAGACCAACACCTTCATGATTCGACACGCGGATGGCTCGGGTTACACGCCGGTGCAGATGAGCTCCGCCGACTGGGGTTACGGCAACAAGAAGGCCAAGCGTGACTACATCGCCGTCGATCTGTTCATCGAGCACCCGCTGAGCGACAAGTGGTACGGACGTCTGGATTACACCTGGTCGCGCAGCTTCGGCAATACCGAAGGCCAGGTGAAGTCGGATATCGGCCAGGATGACGTCTCCAAGACCCAGGACTGGGATGCCGCGGCACTGATGGAATACGCCGGTGGCTATCTGGCGAACGACCGCCGTCACCAGCTGAAGGGCTATGGCGCCTATATGTTCAACGATGAGTGGTCGGCGTCGGCCACCCTGCGGATCATGTCGGGGGCGCCGAAGAGCTGCCTGGGCTACTACGGCACCGATGAGAGTGATCCGCTGGGCTACGACGCGGCCTATCACTATTGCGGTGGCAAGCCGTCGCGTCCGGGTGACGCCGGCCGGCAGCCCTGGACGACCCGCCTGGACCTGGGCGTGATGTATCGCCCTTCGTTTGCCGATCACAAGCTGGCTTTCAGCCTGGATGTTTTCAATGTGCTGAACCAGCGTCGCGCGGTGCAGTCTGACGCGGTCTATGAAGATGGCCCCTACACGGTGTCCAACACCTACGGCATGGGTACCTACTTCAGCGCACCTCGTTCGGTTCGTGTCAGTGCGTCCTACGACTTCTGATCGCAGCACCTGATCGATCTCTCCAGAAAACGACCTGGACCCCGGCCATGCCGGGGTCCCTTTTTTGGGTCGCCAAGCGAAAAAAGGGCGCCCGAAGGCGCCCTCTGCATTACCAGTTGCAGCAGTTAGCTCAGCGCCAGACCTTGATCTGCTCGGCTTCGCTGCGCTGCATCGGCTGGCCGGCCTTGCAGCTGAAGGTGGCACCGAACGCCGGCAGGTTGGCCAGCGTGCCGTTGCTGCGCCACAGGCCCGGTGCACGGATGTCGGCGGTCAGGCGACGCACGGCCTCGTTCGGCGACAGCTGCTGCGCCCACAACGCCGACCATGCGCGGAAGAAGCTCTGTTGCTGTGCCGGCTTGGCCTTCGGCTCCTGCGCGGTGTACGCGGCCCACGCCAGTTCCAGGCCGGCGATGTCGGCCAGGTTCTCTTCCTGGGTGAGCGTGCCGTTGACCTTGGCACCCTTCACGCCCGGGAAATCGTAGGCGCCGTACTGCGCGGCGACGCGGTTGCCGAGCAGGGTCCAGGCGGTCTTGTCGGCCGGCGTCCACCAGCTGCGCAGTTCGCCCTTGGCATCGACCAGTGCGCCCTTGGCATCGATCGCGCGGGTCAGCTCGTGGCCGACCAGGCCACCGAAGCTGCCGAACTTGTCGGCAGCGTCGGCCTTGGCGTTGAACACCGGCCCCTGCAGGATCGCAGCGGTGACGATCAGGCGGTTCTGCGCCAGGTCATAGGCCAGCGACGGCTGCTGCGGCAGCACGTCCCAGCGGCGGTCGGCGTTGCCCTTGCCGATGCGCTTCATTTCCTCACGGTGGCGCCAGGTCGACGCAATCAGCATGTTGCCGCCAAACGAACCACGGCCCATCGGCTGCACGCTGTAGTCGAGATCACGCAGCGGGGTACCGATCTCGATCTTCAGCGCGGCCAGCTTGGCCTGCGCTTCGGTCTTGGCTTCGGCACTCATCCAGCTGCTGTTCTTGACCGCTTCGATCTGCACTTCGCGCACCTTGTCGACGATCCATGCGGCCTGGCGACGGTCTTCGGCCGACAGGTAACGGGCGGCGTATTCGCGACCGAGCATCGGGCCGGCGGCCACGTTGATCGCCTCCAGCACGTCTTCCCAGCGCTGCGGCGGCAGGGTTTCGCCACGCAGCACGCGGCCGCGGAATTCGAATTCGGCGTCGCGGTAGGCCTTGGACAGGTAGGGCGCCATCGAGTCGCCCACGCGCCAGCGCAGGTAGGCCTTCCACTGGTCCGGCTTGAGCTTGGTGACCATGCCATCGAGCTGCTTGAACAGGCCCGGGTCGGCCAGCGAGACCAGGTCGTCGTCCACGCCCTGGGCCTTCAGGAAGGCATCCAGCTGCAGGTTGCGGTAGCGGCTGTTGAGCTCCTTGGTGGAGATCGGCGCGTAGTTGTTGAACGGGTTGTTGATGCCGGCCAGCGACTGCGCGTTGCGCGCCAGTTCGGTTTCCAGTGCGATCACCGATTGCGACTCGGCATCCAGCTTGGCGGCCGGAGTGCCGGTCAGTGCCAGGATCTGCTTGACGTAATTGCGGTAGCGGCCCATCAGCGCAACGGTGTCGGCGTCGGTGCGGGTATAGAACGCCGGGTCCGGCAGGCCCATGCCGCCCTGCATGAAGTAACCGATGTGGCGGTCCAGCGCCTTCAGGTCCACGTCCGGGCCGAAGTTGAAGGCCACCGGGATGCCGACCTGGTGCAACGCGGCGATCGAGGCCGGCACATCCTTGGCCTTCTTGATGGCGTTGATGCGGGTCAGCAGCGGGGCGATCGGATTGGATCCGTCGGCTTCCACGGCGGCTTCGTCCAGGCCGCTGGCCCAGAAGTCGCCCAGCAGTTTCTGCACGTTGCCCTGCGGCGCCTTCATTGCTGCGTCGAGCAGTTCACGCTGCTGCTGACGGCTGCGGTCGACCAGCTGGCCCAGCGCGGTGGTGGCACCGGTCTGTGGCACCGGGTTGGCCTTCAGCCAGCCTGCGTTGGTGGCGTCATAGAAGTCGCTGCACTGGGCGCTGACGGCCGGGGCGCGCGCGGCCTTCTTCTTGGCGGCGGCGAACGCATCATGGGTCGGGACCAGGGTCGCCAGGCTGATGCCCAGGGCGATGGCAAGCGGACGGAAATTGGGCATGTGGAACGAATCCGTGATGGATTGAGGGCGCGCGCACTATAGCAAGCCGCGCATCGACGCGGCATGCACGCATCACGCTGCTTTCGCCGACCAGGGTCGGCCGCTAGCGGGGAGCGCCGAGATCATTGGATCCACACCATGCGTGGATGAAAAACACCCCGGAAAAACAAAGGCCCGGGAATTCCCGGGCCTCTGCAGGTCTGCCGCGGCGTCAGCCGTGGCTTACCAGATCACCACCTGCTGGTCGCCGCTGCGGGCCATCGGCGAACCGGCCTTGCACTGGAACGCGGCCGCGAAAGTCGGCAGGTTCGACGGCGCACCCATGGCGCGGAACTGCGCAGGGGCGTGCGGGTCGGTCGCCAGGCGGACCTTGGCGTTCTCCGGGGTGTACTTGGTGCGCCACACGGTGGCCCAGTTGAAGAAGAAGCGCTGGTCGCGGGTGAAGCCGTCCACCTTCGGGTCTTCCTTGCCGGCGCTGGCCTTCTGCAGGGCATCGTAAGCAGTGGCCAGGCCGCCCAGGTCGGCGATGTTCTCGCCCAGGGTCAGGTGGCCGTTCACCGCCTGGCCGTCGACCTTGTACTGGTCGAACTGCTTGACCAGCTTGCCGGTCAGGCCTTCGAAGTTCTTCTTGTCAGCGGCGGTCCACCAGTCTTCCATGTTGCCGGTCGGCCCGAAACGTGCGCCCTGGTCGTCGTAACCGTGGGTCATTTCGTGGCCGATCACCGCGCCGATGCCGCCGTAGTTCAGCGCGTCGTCGGCCTTCGGATCGAAGAACGGCGGCTGCAGGATGGCGGCCGGGAACACGATCTCGTTCTGCAGCGGGTTGTAGTAGGCGTTGACCGTCTGCGGGGTCATGCCCCACTCGGTCTTGTCCACCGGCTTGCCGATCTTGGACAGGTTGAACTTGTAGTTGAACTCGTTGGCCGCGCGCACGTTGCCCAGGAAGCTGTCGCGCTGGGTCTGCAGGCCCGACCAGTCACGCCACTTGTCCGGGTAGCCGATCTTCGGGGTGAAGGTTTCCCACTTGGCGATGGCCTTGGCCTTGGTTTCATCGCTCATCCAGCTCAGGCCCTGGATGCGTTCCTTCAGCGAGGCGGCCAGGTTCTTCACCAGTTCTTCCATCTTCGCCTTGGCTTCCGGCGAGAAGGCCACCTTCACGTACAGCTGGCCGAAGGCTTCACCGGCGTCGTTCTCGATGGTGCCTAGAACGCGCTTCCAGCGCGGCTTCTGTTCCTTCTGCCCGTTGAGGGTCTTGCCGTAGAACTCGTAGTTCTCCTGCACGAAGGCGTCGGCCAGGTACGGCGAGGCGCTGTCCACGGTGTGGAAGCGCAGGTAGGCACGCCACACAGACGGATCGGTGTCGCCCAGCGCCTTGCTCACTTCCTCATGGAAGGCCGGCATGGCCAGCGAGAACTTCTCCGGTGCGGCCACGCCCTGCGACTTGAAGAACTCGGTCCAGCTGAAGTTCGGGGTCAGCTTGTCGGCGTCGGCGAGGGTGACCGGGTTGTAGTACAGCTCGACGTTGCGCGACAGTTCGACGCGCGACTTGGAGGCCTTGGCCAGGCGGGTCTCGAACTTGACCACGTCCTCGGCCTGCTTGGCAGCGTCGGCAGCGGCAACACCAGACAGCTCCAGCACCTTGGCGACGTGTGCCTGGTAGGCCTTCAGCTTGTCGGCGTTCTTGGCATCGGTGTAGTAGGTGCTGTCCGGCAGGCCCAGGCCGCCCTGGCTGGCGTAGGCCATGTTGACGGCCGAGTTCTTGAAGTCGGCTTCAGCGCCGAAGCCGAACAGGACGTTGTCACCCTTGGCGGCGCTGGTGCGCAGGTAGTTGGCAATGGCCGCCTTGTCCTGCAGCCCATCGATCGCGGTCAGGTCGGCCTTCAGCGGCTCGATGCCCTGGGCGTTGATCTTGGCCTCGTCCATGCCGGTGGCCCACAGGTCGCCGACGATCTTCTCGATGTGGTTCGGGGTCTTCACCTGTGCCACCTGCTCGGCCAGCTGGTGCTGCACGGCCACCGAGCGCTCGTCGAGGATGGTGAAGGCGCCCCAGCTGGTGCGGTCGCCCGGGATCTCATTGGCGGCCAGCCACTTGCTGTTGACGTAGTCGCCGAAGGCGCCGCAGGCGTCCTTGCTGGTATCGAGGTCGCTGGGCTGGAAGGCGTTGTAGGCCGGCAGCTTGCTCTCGTCCAGGGTGTAATTGGTGGCTTCGGCGGCAGCCGGCGTGGAGGCGGTGGCGTCCTTGGCCGGGGTTTCGTTCTTGCCGCAGCCAACCAGCGCGGCCGAAACGGCCAGGGTCAGCAGCACGATCTTGGGAGTACGGGTCACTTTGATGGCCTCCAGGCCGAGTGAGTCAGGGAAGGGCCGCAGGGACGGCCGTGGGCCGAACGATACGCCGCCGGCCTGCCCTGCAAGGGTGTCGAAGGTCATGGCCGGGCGCAAGGGGGGCATTACGGGCACAAAAAAGCAGACCCGGCAAAAGCCGGGTCTGCGGATTGCATCAAGTCCGGACGGATCAGAACTTGTAGTTGACGCCCATATACATGAAGCGACCAACGTTGTCGTAGTAGGCCGAGCCGAGGTCCGCACCGAAGTAGTTGACCGGCGGATCCTTGTCGAACACGTTGTCCACGCCCAGGTACACCTCGACACCGGAATCAGCCATTTTGTAGCCGATCTGCATGTTGTGGTAGGTGTACGACGGGTTCCAGATCGGGCTCTGCGAACCCGGGTTGCTGTTGTAGCTCTCCGGGAACACGCGCAGGTTGCGATGGATGTACACCATGTCCCAGCTGGCGCGGAAGTTGCCCAGCGTGTACTTGGCAGTGAACTGACCGCGCCAGCGCGGATTGGTCACGTAGTTCGAGCGTTCCTTGTAGTCGCTCGGGAAGTCCTGGAACTCCCATTCACGCGATTCCAGCAGGCGGGTACCGACCAGGCGCAGGTTGGTGTGACCACCGAACATGCCGAAGTCATAGTTCATTTCCAGGTCGATACCGGTACGACGGCTCTTGGCCAGGTTCTCGGCCAGTGCGGTCCAGTCGTAGATGCTGTACGCCGGGAACTCGGCGCCGTTGGCCCCGGTTGCGCCGCCGATCGGGGCGCGCTTGATCTTGTCGCAGAAGGCGTTGTTGATGCCCCCCGGCGAGTCGACGCAGCGCGTGGCCAGCGTCTGCGCGGTGACCGAGCCGATCGCATCCTTCAGGGTGATGCGCCAGTAGTCGACCGACATGCCGAAGCCTTCGAAGAACTCCGGCTGCCAGACGAAGCCGATCGAGGTGGACTCGGCGCGTTCCGGCTTCAGGTCCGGGTTACCGCCGCTCAGGCCAGGACGGTTGGCGCTGTAGGAGTCAACCCAGTTGGCCGGAATACCCAGCGCAGCGCAATTGGCAGCGCGCAGTGCCGGATCGCCAGCGGTGGCCGGACGGTTGGAGTTGGTGGCGTTGGTGTTGCAGGGATCGTTGATGGTGGCGAAGTTCTGCGACTGCTCGTCGTACAGTTCACCGATGTTGGGAGCGCGGATGGCCTTGGCCAGGGTACCGCGGACGCGCAAGGACGGGATCACTTCCCAATCCAGGCCGACGTTCCAGGTCTTGGTCGAACCGATGGTGTTGTAGTCCGAATAGCGGCCGGCCAGGTCCAGCGACAGGCGGCGGATGCCCGGAATGTCAGCCAGCAGCGGAATGTTGGTTTCGGCGAACACTTCCTTGACGTTGTACGAGCCGCCGCCACCGTTGATGGCATTGAGGAAGGTCGCGCCGGAGGCCGCCAGCGGATCGGTGCGCTCCAGGCTCTTTTCCTTGCGGTATTCCACGCCGGCCGCGATACCGACGTCACCGGCCGGCAGCGAGAACAGCGCGTTGTTGTTGACCGATGCGCTGAACACGGTCTGCTGAAGCTTGCCGAAGTAGTGCGAACGGGTGTTGAACCAGTCGGCCGCTTCCTGCGACACCGCACCGTTGCCCAGAACACTGAACGGAATGCAGCCCGAGCCGATCAGGTCGCGGTTGTACTTGCGGCCACCTGCATTGATGTTGGTGGCATTCGGGTCGAGGTCGACACGACAGACGATCTTGCCGCTCGGATCGCGGACGGCATCCAGGCCGGCCTGCCAGCGTTCGTTGATGCGGTTGTTGACGTTGACGCGGTTGATCTCGGTCTCGCCATAGTTGCCCGAAGCCTCATAGCTCCAGTTGTCGCCGAACATGCCTTCGATGCCCAGGACGAAGCGCTTGGTCTCACGCTTGACCTCTTCACCACGGCGGCCGGCATCGACGTTGAAGCGGGCCATCTGCAACTGGTTGACACCGTTGGCGTCCATCAGCGCGCCCAGTTCCGGGCTGATGAAGGCGTTGTCACGACGGATGCGCAGGGTGCTGTCGAAAGCGGGCTGGCCGAAGAAGGTGGATTCGGTCTTGGTGTACTTGCCTTCGAAGAACAGGCGGTGCTTGTCGGTCAGGTCGAAGTGGGCGACGGTGTTGACGCTGACGCGGTCGAACTTCGGCTGCAGGTCGGCAACGGCGTTCAGATCGGCGAAATCACAGTTGACGCAGGTGCTCGGGCTGACCACCGGGCCATCGAAGCGGTTGCGGCTGAAACTGCCGTCCGGATTGAAGTGGTAGCGGTATTTGTAGGTGCCCGGTTTGGTGAAATCAAACTTGCCGCCCAGGTCGAAGGTGCCGCCGTAGGAGGTGGAGTAGTTGCCACCCGGACGCGCCAGGACGGTCTGCGGGTTGCTCTCGCTCGGCGGCTTGGTGCTGTCGAAGTTCGGATTGGGCACGGTCACGTCATAGCGCTGACCGATCGAACGGTCGCCACGGCCGAAACGACCCTGCTCGCTGTACTCGACGGCGACGGCCACATTGCCGCGGCCGTCGGCGAAGTTGGTGCCCGCCGTGGCCGACACGAAGCCGCGGTTGAAGCCGCCTTCACCCGCGATGCCCTTCTGGGCGCGGGCTTCAAAACCTTCGTAGTTCTTCTTCATGATGAAGTTGACCACGCCGGCCACGGCGTCCGCGCCGTAGATGGCCGAGGCACCACCGGTGATCACTTCAACGCGTTCGATCCACTCCACCGGAATGGTGTTGACGTCAACAGAGGTGCTGCCCGGGTTGGCGCCGACATGGCGGCGGCCATTGACCAGCACCAGGGTGCGGTCGTAGCCCATGCCACGCAGGTCCATCAGGCCCAGGCCAGCGGTACCGATGTAGCGGGTGGAGTTGCCCAGCGTGAACGACGGTGCCAGCTGCGGCATCTTGTTCATCAGGTCGCTGATGGTCAGCGCGCCGGTCTGGCGGATTTCTTCTGCGGTGATGGCGGTAACCGGCGAAGAGGTCACGAAGCCCGTACGCGCAATGCGCGAGCCGGTCACGCTGACGCGGTCCAGATCGACCGGGTTGGAGGAGGCTTCCTGCGCGAAGGCGGGCGCCGAAGTCGCGGCCAGCAGGCCGACGAGCAGGGCGCTGGTCAGCGGGTGGCGGCCAGGTGAGCGGTTGTACGTCATCGTGATGGATCCCCTATTGAAGTGAAGCGTGCCGTTCCGTCCGTTCGTTACATCTGAGTTCAGATAACGGGCGTTGTTCATGGAACCTAACACGGTCTTAACGAGAAATGCATGCCAATGTCACGCAATGTCTCTGAAGTCACTCCAAAAGTACATGAAAGTGAAATAATTACAGTCACTTAGTATCAGTTGTGATTTGCAGGTAAAGGCTGGATGACGCGTAGCTGAATGTGGGGAGTCGGGTCCCTTTGCGCAAACAGGCCTTTCAGTAGTCCGCAACAGTTGCTTTCCAGCGGGGGCGGAAGGGCTGGCATAACGGTTCATTCAGCCGATTCCTCGGGCACCGATCGCGGCGGCGCAAGCGCGTGGTGGGCCGTTGGCCCCTGCTTGAGGCGCCACCTGCAGATGCCGGTTGCTCCTGGCGCAGGGCGCTGGGAAAGCGCCTGCCAGGAGGTTCCACCACGAATCGGGTGTCTCCAGCTCCGCGGTGGGAGAGCGACCAAAAAAAAAGGCCCCGCCGAAGCGGGGCCTGGTCCAGACACGAAGTCCGGAAAACGACGGGATCAGAAGTTGTACTTGACCTGGGCCGAGATCTGGCGGCCGTAGACGCTGTAGAAGCCGTCATTGAACGGGGTCGATTCGTTGCCCGGGTAGTTGTAGCGCTGGCCTTCCGGCAGCTTGTTGAACACGTTGTTGACCATCAGCGACAGGACCAGATCGTCCTGTGCCTGGTAGTTCATGCTCAGGTTGTACGTGGTGTACGAACCCCACTTGCCGGCCTTGGCGCCGGAGGAGTGGACATAGCCGTAGCTGCGGCCGGTATAGGCCAGGTAGTTCGGGGTGCTGCCGACGTAGTTGGCGTACACGGTGGTGGTGAACTTGGCGATGTTCCAGGCCACCGACAGATCGCCGCGAACCTTGGCGAAGTTGTCGTAGTACCACATGTTGTACGGATCGCTCAGCAGGTCGAGCTTGTCAGCGCCCGGCATCGGCTGCACTTCACGCTTCAGCATGTTCGTGTAGTTGCCGGAGAACATCAGCGAGCCGAAGCGGCCGATATCCTGCTGGTACTTGGCCGCCACCGTCACCGCTTCCAGGTTCTGGCTGGCGACGTTGAGCTTCGGCGTGTACACCCGGGTCAGGTTGCCGCCGGCATCGCGCGAAACCCAGTCGGTGACGTTCTGGCAGCTGGCCGAGGTGTTGTTCGGCAGCCCGTTGTGGCACTGGTACTCGGCCAGCAGCAGCTGGTCGGTGCTGAGGGTCTTGACCTCGTTCTTGATCTTCCAGTTGTAGTAATCGGCCGACAGCGAGAAGTTGCTCACCGGGGCCCACACCACGCCTGCGCTCCACACGTCGGCGGTGATCGGCTTCAGGTCCGGATTGCCGGACTTTTCGCTGTACACCGAGGTGTTCTTGTAGAACGAGCAGGCCTCGTCACGCAGGCCGTAGCCCAGCTGGCTGCAGCGGTAGTAGTCGTTCTGGCCGGACGAGTACGAGCCGCTCATGCCCTGGAAGGCATCGGACAGGGTCGGTGCACGGAAGGCGGTGCCGTACTTGCCGCGCAGCAGCAGGCTCTCGATCGGACGGAATTCCAGACCGATGCTGTAAGTGGCCTTGTCGACGGTCTTGTCGGCGATCTTGAACGCGTCATAACGGCCCGAGGCGCTGACGGTCAGCTTCTCCAGCAGCGGCATGCGCAGTTCGCTGGTGACCGCGTAGTTGCTGCGGTGGCCGGCGCCCGCGACGGCGGTGGTGCCCCACACGTTGCCGTCGACGAAGGCCTGGTCCGGCGAGTAGTCCCAACCTTCGCTGCCACCTTCCAGCACTACGGCCAGGCCGGCGTCACCGCCCGGCAGGCTGAACAGCGAGCCATTGGTCACCTGCACGCGACCAAGGTTCTGCCAGGTCTTGCTGCGGTGGGTGCCGTAGCCGGTGAAGCTGGCGAACTGGTCCGGGGTGATCGGCGAGTAGAAGGCAGCGTAGTTCGGGTTGTAGATGCCGAACGTGGCGGTCGGGTCCTTCGGGTCGGTGTAGGTGCCCAGGCGCGGGCCCAGCACGGTCCGGCCGAAGAAGTCCTCGATCTTGTCCTTCCAGCGCACGAAGCGGTTCTGGTCCAGGCGGTACTCGCCACGGGTGAAGCTGGCGCTGTAATCCCAGTCGCCGACCATGCCCTTGCCGCCCAGGGTGACCTGGTAGGCGCGGCTCTCATCGGAGTTCAGGATGTTGTTGTAGTCGCCCGCGCCGATCTCCTCCGGCGCGAAGGCGCGCTGCAGGTTCACGACCTTGCCTGCGCCCTGGTCGTAGAAGCCACCCATGACCGACTTCGTGCCCCACCACAGGGCGCTGGAGCCGGAGGTGAACTCGGTCTTTTCCTTGCTGTACAGCACGTCGGCGAACAGCTGGAAGTTGTCGTTCACGTCGAAGGTCATCGACGAGTAGAACTGGCCGCTGTTCTTGCCGTTCTTCAGGGTCTTGTAGCCGGCGCTGTACACCGAGCCGCAGGACTCGCCCGACGCGCGCTTGCCGACGACGGTGGTGCCGTCGTACAGGCCTGCCACGTTGGCGCAGCGGCTCGGGTCCATCATCAGCAGCTTGTTGTCTGCATTGGTGATGACGGCGAAGTCGTTCGACGGCACCTGCGCGGTGTAGCCGACCGGGTTGTTCTGCTTGGTGATGTCACGCTGGTAGCCCCAGATCGGGCTGCCGTTCTCGATCTGCACGTTGACCAGCGCGTGGAAGCGGTCGTCGAACGCGTTGAAGCCCTTGGCTGCGCTGAAGCGGATATTGCTGCCGCCGCCTTCGGTGTAGGTGCCGCCACGGACGGTCATCGTACCGCCGTCCATGCGCTCCTTCAGGATGATGTTGACCACACCGGCGATCGCGTCCGAGCCGTACAGCGAGGACTGGCCACCGGGCAGCACTTCGATGCGCTCGACGATGTCGATCGGAATGCCGCTGATGTTGTTGAAGGTGTCGCTACCGTTGTACAGCGCCGGATACGAGAGCATCGGGCGGCCGTTGATCAGGTACTTGGTGTAACCCGGGTTCAGGCCGAACATGCCGGCTGCTTCAGCGCCCTGGGTGAACGAACCCGAGGTCTGGCCACCCTGCAGGCCGCCGGTGGTCAGCGAGGACTGCTGCAGAACTTCAGCAACGCTGCTGAAGCCGCGGGTCTGGATGTCTTCGGCGGTGATGGACATCACCGGGGTCTGGGTTTCAACCTGGGTCTGCGGGATCAGCGAACCGGTGACGGTGATCTTGTCCAGGTTGGTCGCCTTGTCCTGGGCCATTGCCGGGGCGGCGGCCATCAGAGCGGAAATCAGGGCGACGGCGAGCGTGTTGCGACGTGCGGTGTTGCTTACGTATTTCATGTAGTTCCAATAAAGAGCAAAAAACAAAAATCGGCACTGCGCATGCGCCATCGTGCGCGCTGGAAACCAGCTCCGCAGCCCAAAACAGTGCTTCAGGAACGTAACATGAACTTAACAATCTGTGCACGAATCTGTAGCAATCCTGAATTTCAGTCAGGCTACGTCCAGCTTGTATGATGTTGGGTTATTCCCCCTGATACAGCTGGTGCCCGTTGTGAACAGTTCCCCCCGCCGCCCCCATGCCAGCCAGGTCCAGAAGGGACTGACGCCACATGCCCGCATCCGCAATGTCATCGCGGTCGGCTCCGGCAAGGGCGGCGTGGGCAAGTCGACCACCGCGGTCAATCTGGCCGTCGCGCTGCAGCAGCTGGGCGCACGTGTTGGCGTGCTGGACGCGGACATCTACGGCCCCAGCGTGCCCGCCATGCTGGGCTTGTCCGGGCGGCCGGAAAGCCCCGACAACAAGAGCATCGAACCGCTTCGCGCGTTCGGTGTGGACACCATGTCGATCGGCTACCTGATCGAAGAGGACACGCCGATGATCTGGCGCGGTCCGATGGCCACCTCGGCAATGACCCAGCTGTTCAACGACACGCTGTGGGATGACCTGGATTTTCTGCTGATCGACCTGCCGCCGGGCACCGGCGACATCCAGCTGACCCTGACCCAGAAGATTCCGCTGGCCGGTGCAGTGATCGTCACCACGCCGCAGGACATCGCCACGTTGGATGCGAAGAAGGCGCTGAAGATGTTCGAGAAGGTCGAGGTGCCGGTACTGGGCATCGTCGAGAACATGGCGGTGCATACCTGCAGCAACTGCGGGCATGTCGAGCATCTGTTCGGCGAGGGCGGTGGCGAGCGCATGGCCGCGCAGTACGGCGTGCCGTTGCTCGGTTCGCTGCCGCTGCAGATCGGCATCCGCGAGCAGGGCGATGCCGGTACCCCGATCACCGTGGCCCAGCCGGATTCGGTCCCGGCCCAGGCCTACCGCCATGCCGCGCAGCGCCTGATCGAGGAAGTGGGCAAGCGCCCGCGGGCGTCGATCCCGATCCTGTCGTCGCTGCTGTAGCACCTCGGCGGGGGGAGGGGCGCCGGCGACGCCCGGCCCCCTGCTAGAATCCTCGCGCCCCCTCGTACCCCCAGGACAAAGCATGAGCATCAAGAGTGACCGTTGGATCCGCCGCATGTCCGAGCAGCACGGCATGATCGAGCCGTTCGAGGCCGGGCAGGTCAAGCAGGCCAACGGCGAGCGCATCGTCAGCTACGGCACGTCCAGCTATGGCTACGACGTGCGCTGCTCGCGCGAGTTCAAGGTGTTCACCAACATCAACTCGACCATCGTCGATCCCAAGCATTTCGACTCGGGCAGCTTCGTCGACATTACCGCCGACGAGTGCATCATTCCGCCGAACAGCTTCGCCTTGGCGCGTACCGTCGAGTACTTCCGCATCCCCCGCGACACCCTGGTGGTGTGCCTGGGCAAGAGCACCTATGCGCGCTGCGGCATCATCGTCAACGTGACGCCGCTTGAGCCGGAATGGGAAGGCCACGTCACCCTGGAGTTCAGCAACACCACGCCGCTGCCGGCGCGCATCTACGCCAACGAAGGCGTTGCACAGATGCTGTTCTTCCAGGCCGCGGCCGATGACATCTGCGAGACGTCGTACCGCGATCGTGGCGGCAAGTACCAGGGCCAGACCGGTGTGACCCTGCCGCGGACCTGAAGATTGCAGGCGGTTTGTGGAGCCGAGCCATGCTCGGCTTCAAGGCGGGGCAGCCGAGCATGGCTCGGCTCTGCATGAACGAGGGCGGCGCAATGCGCCGCCTTCGTTATTTTCCGCGCCCGAACAGCATCGCGATCCCGACACCCACCAGCGCCACCGGCCACCAGGTCAGCAGCAGCTTGGACAGGTTCAGGTGCGTCCAGCCGAGGTTGCTGGCGAGCATGAACAGGCCGATCAGGATCAGCAGGATGGCGGCAACGAGGTTGAATCGCATCGGGTCGGCGAAGGCTCAGGTGTGGGCCGGATATCCTAGCCGTTCCTTCCAGTAGGCGACATGCTGGTCCAGTGCGGCCGCTTCGTAGCGGTGCGCAGGACCGCTGCCCCAGACCGGGCCCGGCCAGGCCGGATCACCGTCATGGCGGCCGATCACGTGGAAGTGCAGCTGGCGCACGATGTTGCCCAACGCGCCGATGTTGATCTTCTCCACCCCGTCGGCGCCCTTCAGGGCCTTGCAGGCGCGATTGAGCTCGGTGCGCAGCTTGTCCTGCTGCTCGCCGTCCAGCTCGATCCACTCGGTGACCCCGGCCAGGCGCGGTACCAGTACCAGCCACGGGAATCGTTCGTCGTTCATCAGCCGCACTTGCGACAACGGTCCTTCGGCCACCAGCACGCTATCGGTGGCCAGGCGTGAATCGAGTTCGAATTCGCTCATCCAAGATGCTCCGAGAAGAAGTCCAGGGTGCGTTGCAGCGCCAGGGCGGCGCTGTCTGGATCATACGCATGTCCGACCTCCCGATTGAAGGCGTGGTCGGCCGGATAGACGAAGGTGGCCATCTGCGGCAGCTTTTCGCGGTGGGCCTGAACGGCCTCCGGCGGGATGCTCCTGTCCTGGGCGCCGAAGTGGAAGATCACCGGCGCCTTCGGCGTCTCATCGAGGAACTGGACGTTGCGCGCACCGTAGTAGCTGACAGAAGGCAGGCCCAGGCGCACTGCGGACAGCATCGCCACCGTACCGCCCCAGCAGTAGCCGACGGTGCCGACCTTGCCGTAGGGGGCCAGCCGGGTGGCCGCCGCGCGGACCACTTCCAGCGCCCGTTCCATGCCCAGCGCGGCTACCCGTTCCAGCCCCTGCTTCACGCCGTCGGCGTCGTAGGGCAGGGCATCCGGATCGGCCTCGGGTCCATCGACCAGGTCGAAGAACGAAGGTGCCAGCACCGCATAGCCTTCGGCGGCGAAGCGCTCGGCCACGCTGCGGATATGCGGGTTGGCGCCGAAGATTTCCTGCACCACCACCAGCCCGCCGCGCGCGGTGCCCTCGGGGAGTGCCTGCCAGGCCCGTACCGCGCCGTGGTGCGTATCCAGGGTGATCCACTCGGCCATCGTCATCTACTCTCGTTGCAGGGACAGGACTGCATTGTCGGTGCTGCGCCGGTTAGCGCGGCGTCAGCGGCTGTGCGCGATCGGGCGGCTGGCCGTTCAGAGCGAGGTCGCCAACCCCGGTATACTGGCGCCCTTTCAGGCCCCGGCCCCCAGGAACCCCTGCCATGCCGGCAGGGGCCCAGGCCCCCAGAGTCCCGCGATTCCATGTCCCAGCTGAACCCCAAAGTCGGCTTCGTCAGCCTTGGCTGCCCGAAGGCCCTTGTCGATTCCGAGCGCATCCTTACCCAGCTCCGCTCGGAAGGCTACGACATCGTCCCGTCCTACGATTCGGCCGACGTGGTGGTGGTCAACACCTGCGGCTTCATCGATTCGGCGGTGACCGAGTCGCTGGACGCGATTGGCGAGGCGATGAACCAGAACGGCAAGGTCATCGTCACCGGCTGCCTGGGCAAGCGCCCGGAGCAGATCCGCGAGGCGTACCCGAACGTGCTGGCGGTGTCCGGTCCGCAGGACTACCAGAGCGTGATGGAGGCGGTGCACGAAGCGCTGCCGCCCAAGCACGATCCGTTCGTGGACCTGGTGCCCGACTACGGCATCAAGTTGACCCCCCGCCACTACGCCTACTTGAAGATTTCCGAAGGCTGCAACCACAAGTGCAGCTTCTGCATCATTCCGTCCATGCGCGGCAAGCTGGTCTCGCGCCCGGTCGATGAGGTGCTGCGTGAGGCCGAGCGCTTGGTGCGTGGCGGTGTGCGCGAGCTGCTGGTGGTGTCGCAGGACACCTCGGCCTACGGCGTGGACGTGAAGTACGCCGAGAAGATGTGGCGCCACAAGGCCTACCAGACCCGACTGAAGGCATTGTGCGAAGGCCTGTCCGAACTCGATGCATGGGTGCGCATGCATTACGTCTACCCGTACCCGCACGTGGACGAGGTAGTGCCGCTGATGGCCGAGAACCGCATCCTGCCGTACCTGGACATTCCGTTCCAGCACGCCAGCCCACGCATCCTGCGCCTGATGAAGCGCCCCGGCGCGGTCGAGAAGACCCTGGAGCGCGTGCAGAACTGGCGCCGGATTGCCCCGGACATCACCGTGCGTTCGACCTTCATTGTCGGCTTCCCGGGCGAAACCGAGGCCGAGTTCGAAGAACTGCTGTCGTTCCTGGACGAAGCGCAGCTGGACCGTGTCGGCGCGTTCGCCTATTCGCCGGTCGAGGGGGCCACCGCCAACGACCTGCCCGATGCCGTGCCGGAAGAAGTGAAGCAGGAACGCCTGGCACGTTTCATGGAGAAGCAGGCGCAGATTTCCGCCGCGCGCCTGGAAGCCAAGATCGGCACCGTGCAGCAGTGCCTGGTCGATGCCATCGAAGGTGACATCGCGGTGGCCCGTTCCAGGGCCGATGCGCCTGAGATCGACGGTCTGGTGCACATCCAGAACGCCGATCAGGTGCCGCTGCGCGTGGGCGAATTCGTCGACGTGGAAATCACCGAGAGCGACGAGCACGACCTGTATGGTGACGCGCTGGCGACCGCTACCCGCCCGGCATTCGACCTGAAGATGTTGTGACCGCAGCGACGACCGCCGCCGGTGACGGCAGCGGCGCCCGCCGCTTCATGCCGCCGCCGCGTGCGGCGGTCGATCCACGGGTGTTCGCGCACCCGCTGTTTGCCGGCTTGCAGGACTTCCGTGATCTGCTGGACGGTGCGGCATGGCCGTCCATCGCTGCACTTGATGCGCGGCTCGCGCTGCCCGGCAAGCGCTTGGTCGAACAGGACGCCGCGCTGCTGGCCGACGGCCTGCATTACGAAGCGCGCATCGCGCAGGGGCATATCGCCACCCGTGCCGGCAACTGGCACGACCTGTTCAACGCGCTGGTATGGGCCTCCCATCCGCAGCTGAAGCGTGCATTGAACGCGCAGCAATGCCGGCATATCGATGCCATGCCGCCCGGCCAGCGCAATCGCGCACAGGCGGCGCTGACCCAGTTCGATGAAACCGGCGTCATCGTGCGCGCGCGCGATGAGGCGGTGCTGCGCGCGTGGGACCGGCATGACTGGCCTGCATTGTTCGAGCCGTCATGCTGGCAGAGCGGTGGCATCGCCATCGCTGTGGTGTTCGGGCATGCGCTGATGGAGCAGGCACTGCTGCCGGGGCGATTGCTGGTCGGCAAGTGCGTGGTGGTGCACGGCGAAGTCGATGATGCCTGCGTTGACGCAGTGACCGCGGCCATCGCCGAGGGCAGGGCAGTGACCGATCCCCTGCAGTTGCGTCCGCTGCCGCTGGCGGGAATCCCGGGCTGGCACCAGGGACAGGATGCCGCCTTCTATGCAGATGCCGCGTACTTCCGCCCGCTGCGGGCCGGCCGCCAGTACCCGCCGCCGTTGCACGGATCTATGTAGAGTCGACTGTCAGTCGACTGCTCTTCGTTCCGAGGTCGTGAACGCCCGACAGAAGGCTTCGGCGAGTCATCAACCGCGATGAGGAGCGCGGTGCGTTTACCGTCCGGCTGCGGAGGTTTGTGCCGCGCTTGGCGCGGTAGTCGACTGACAGTCGACGCTACAGCGGTTCGTATTCCACGCTGATCACCGCGAAGGTGAACTGGCCGCCGGGCAGTTCCACCGAAAATTCATCATCCAGCCGCTTCTTCAGCAGCGCACGCGCCAGGGGGGAATCGATGCTGATCCAACCCAGCCCAGCATCGGTCTCATCCGGCCCGACAATGCGATAGCGGCTGGTCTCACCGCTGTCCACGTTCTCCAGTTCCACCCATGCGCCAAAGAACACCGCCAGCGCATCGGTCGGCGTGGTATCGACCACGCGTAGCGATTCCAACCGCTTGGTCAGGTAGCGCACACGACGGTCGATCTCGCCCAGCTGCTTCTTGCGATAGGTGTACTCGGCGTTTTCCGAACGGTCGCCTTCCGCAGCGGCCGCGGCCAGTGCCTTCACCACCTCGGGGCGGCGCACACGCCATAGGTCATCCAGTTCGGCCTTCAGCCGGGCGTGGCCGGAGGCGGTGATCAGGGCGGTACTCTTTTCTGCAGGGGGACGCCAACGCGACATGTGGTGCGACTTCTTTTCAGGGGAACGATGGGGTCGGATCCTTTTGCAGGAAAGGGATCGACCCCAGTGGTTGCAGATCAGCGCTTGCCGCCGAAGATGCCACCCAGGATGCCACGCACGATCTGGTTGCCCAGCTTGGTGCCGACGGTGCGCGTGGTCTGCTTGGCCATGGTCTCGATCATGCCCTGGCGGCGCTTGGTGCCGAAGATCGCATCCTTGATCGCCTGGCCGAAACCGCCTTCCTGCGCTTCGTCCTGCTCGCGACTACGCGCGGCCGGTGCCTGCGCCTGTTCGACAGTCTTCTGCGCACGCTGGGCCAGCAGTTCGGCGGCCGATTCACGGTTGATCGCGGTGTCGTAGCGGCTGCCGACCGGGCTGCCGGCACGCACCTGGGCACGCTCGGCCTCGGTGATCGGCCCCATCCGGCAGCGCGGCGGCGCGATCATCGTCTGCTGCACCGGCATCGGCACACCCTTGTCCTGCAGCGTGGACACCAGCGCTTCGCCGGTACCGAGCTGGCTGAGCACCTTGGCCACGTCCAGCTTCGGGTTCGGCACGAAGGTCTCGGCAGCAGTCTTCACTGCCTTCTGGTCGCGCGGGGTGAATGCACGCAGCGCATGCTGCACGCGGTTGCCGAGCTGGCCGAGGATGTTGCCCGGCACGTCATCAGGGAACTGCGAGCAGAAGTACACGCCCACGCCCTTGGAGCGGATCAGGCGCACCACCTGCTCGATGCGCTGCACCAGCGACGGCGGTGCATCGTCGAACAGCAGGTGCGCTTCGTCGAAGATGAAGACCAGCTTCGGCTTGTCCAGGTCGCCCACCTCCGGCAGCTGCTCGAACAGCTCCGACAGCAGCCACAACAGGAAGGTGGAATACAGCTTCGGCTTGAGCACCAGCTGGTCGGCGGCAAGGATGCCGATCATGCCGCGGCCGTCGTGATTGACCCGCATGATGTCGGCCAGTTCCAGGGCCGGCTCACCGAAGAAGTTCTCGCCGCCATCCTGCGCCAGGCGCAGCACCGACCGCTGGATCGCAGCGATGGACTGCGCGCTGACCAGGCCGTACTCGGTGGAGATGTCCTTGCGCTCCTCGGCCACCAGGCCGAGCAGCGCGCGCAGGTCGTCCATGTCCAGCAGCAGCAGGCCACGGTCGTCGGCCAGCTTGAACACGATGTCGAGCACGCCGGACTGGGTGTCGTTCAACTCGAGGATGCGCGCCAGCAGGGTCGGGCCCATCTCGCTGACCGTGGTGCGCACCGGGTGACCCAGCTTGCCGTACAGGTCCCAGAAAATGGTCGGGCTGGCGGCCGGTGCGTAGTCGGCCACGCCGATCTCGGCGGCGCGCTTGAGGAGGTTCTCGGCGCCGGTGCCGGGCACCGCCAGGCCGGACACATCGCCCTTCACATCGGCCAGGAACACCGGCACGCCCAGACGCGAGAAGCCCTCGGCCAGGGTCATCAGGGTCACGGTCTTGCCGGTACCGGTGGCGCCGGCCACCAGGCCGTGGCGGTTGCCGAGTTTCGGCAGCAGGGTGACGGCCACATCGTCGGTGATGCCTTTGCCGAGCAGAATCGGATCCATGGTCCAGCCCTTGTGGTGAATAGCCAATGTTAACCGCCGGCGGTGACGGTCCGAAGGTCGGCTTGCCCGGACCTTGGCGGCGCCGCTACTCTGCCTGCCTGTTTCGCACACAGTGCCATCAATGCCCGTTCCTGTCCTGATTTCCCGCGGTTGGCCGCTGCTGGCCCTGGCCGGCCTGGTTTCCCTGGCGCCCGACGCCCATGCGCAGCGGGTTTCGGCCCGGGACAAGGTGAAGGTGGATGCGCTGCAGCAGCGCATGACCGTCGCCGAGAAGCGTTACAGCGATGCGCTGCTGCTGGTCGCCAATGCCGACCCCAAGGGCAGCAACGAAGCCGACGCCGCGCTGGAGGACATGGAAGATGTCCTCAACGACTGCGTGAAGCAGAAGGGCTGCCAGATGGGCACCCTGCTGGCCAGCTACAAGCGCCTGCTCAAGCACGACGCCGATGCGGCCGCCAGCGATGACGTGGCCGACGAGGGCGGTGATCGCCTGGAAGCCGACCCCGACCACATCGGCCCGCTTACCGCCGACGTACCGGAGGCCGCGCGCGCTGCCGCGCTGCTGAACGACAAGCGGCACGCCTTCGACAGCATGGTCGAATACAACCCGGCGGTGCAGGCCGGCATCCGCCGCTGGCTGACCGACATGCGCCCGGCGTTGCTGACCAGCTACGAGAACTACCAGAACCTGCGTGCGGTGATGTGGCCGGAGTGGGAGAAGCGTGGCCTGCCTGAAGCGCTGCTGTTCGGCATCATGGCCAAGGAGTCCAATGGCCGCGTGCATGCTTCATCGCGCGCTGGCGCCGCCGGGTTGATGCAGTTCATGCCGGCCACCGGCCGCCGCTTCGGCCTCGGCCCGGATGGCACCGGCTTTGACACCCGCTTCGATGCACGCAGTGCGGCCGAGGCCAGCGCCAGCTACCTCAACGAACGCCTGCGCGAACTGAACAACAACGTGGAAATGTCGGTGGCCGCCTACAATGGTGGCGAAGGCCGCGCCGCGCGCGTGTTCAAGCAGAGCGCCGGGCAGAGCTTCTGGACCGACAGCGTCTACAACCAGTTCCCCGGCGAGACCAAGGACTACGTGCCGATGGTGATCGCCGCGGCCTGGATCTTCCTGCACCCGCAGCAATACGGCGTGGAGTTCCCGAAGATCAGCGCGCAGCCGGCCACGCTGCGCCTGGCCAAGTCGACCACCATCTACGAACTGACCATCTGCCTGGGCAGCCACGGCACCCGCGATGGCTACATGCGCGCGCTGCGCAACCTCAACCCGCGCTATGAGGCCGATGGCTGGATCCCGGCCGGCACGCTGATCAATGCCACCACCCGCATCGCCGGCCTGTACCAGCGCAACTGCGTCAGTGGCCCGCGTGCCGACCTGGCCCGGACGCTGATCACCGCCGATCTGAACGCAGCAATCAAGCGCCCGGCCGCGACCAGCTACACCGGAAGCGTGGCCGTGGGCGGCGTGGTGCCGGTGGCCGATGCGGCCGCGTCCACCAGCGTGCCGACCACGCCGGTCGCTTCGGTGGCCACGCCGCGCCCGGCGGCGCGCCCGAAGCCGGTGCGCAGCCACAAGGTGGGCCGGGGTGAAACCCTGGGCGCCATCGCGGCCAAGTTCCAGTGCGACGTGCCCACCCTGGCCCGCGCCAATGGCCTGAAGGCCCCGGCCTACAGCCTGCGCCACGGCCAGACGCTGAAGCTGCAGGGCTGCGACAAGTAATCCCCCGACCCTGGAATCCGCATGGACCTCGAAGACACCCGCAACCTGTTCGCCAACCTCCGCGAAAACACCGACTGGGACATCACCGGCCCGTTGCTGTGGGGGTACTTCTTCGTGCACTCCACTGCCGAGCCGTTGCAGGCACTGGCGCAGCACCTGCAGGCGCAGGGTTACACCTTCGTGGAATTGTTCGAACAGGATCCGGAAGAGGGCGACGCGCCGTTCCACGTGCTGCATGTGGAGCGCGTGGAGATCCACGACGAAGCCTCGCTTGACCGCCGCAACCAGGAATTCGCAGCGCTGGCCGCGGAGAAGGGCGTGGAAGACTACGACGGCATGGACGTCGGTCCGGCCCCGTCCCTGCAGTAACGCGCGTACCGGTAGTGCCGGCCGCTGGCCGGCAATGCTCGACGCGTTGGATCAGCGGAGATGCCGGCCAGCGGCCGGCACTACCGAAGCCTCAGCGCAGCTTCGCCAGCGCCTGGCCCAGCTGCACCGGGCTTTCAGCGCCCAACTGCGGGGCGAAGTCAGCCACGCCCGGCGGCAGCAGCACGATCACGGTGGAGCCGTAGTTGAAGCGCGCCATCTCGGTAAAGCGCTCCAGCCTGATGCCCTGGCCGCGGTAGTCCTTGCGGGTGATGCGGTCGCCATAGTGCGGAATCTCCTCGCCGCTCCACACGGTTTCCACCCCGGACACCAGCAGCGCACCGACCATCACGCTGACCATCGGGCCGAAGCTGGTGTCGAAGTGGCAGACCAGGCGCTCGTTGCGGGCGAACAGGCGCGGTACGCCGTTCACTGCCGCCGGACCAACGCTGAACAGGCGCCCCGGCACGTGCACGGTCTCACGCAGGGTGCCGGTCCACGGCATGTGCACGCGGTGGTAATCGCGCGGCGACAGGTACACCGTGGCGTAGAGCCCATCGTTGTATGGCTTGGCGTCCTCGTCACTGCCCAGCAGTTCGGCAGCGGTGAACGACTGGCCCTTGGCCTGGAAGATGCGGCCGGCCTCGATCTTCCCCAGCTGGCTGATGCGGCCGTCGGCCGGCATCACCAGGCTGCGCGGATCGGCGTCAGCCACGCGCGCACCCGGCTTCAGCGCACGGGTGAAGAACTGGTTGAAGGTCGCATAGCTGCGCGGGTCCGGGTTGGCCGCTTCGTCCAGGTTGACGTTGAACTTGCGGGTGACCGTGTCGATCAGCCAGCGCGATACGCGCGGATCGTCCGAGTACGCCAGCGAACGCGCCATCGAGGACAGCAGGCGGTGTGGCAGGGCGTACGTCAGGGCGGTGGTGAGGCTCATGGGGCGGTTTTCTCGGTCAGCTTCTGCAGGTCGCGGGCAATGGCCGGCGCGTTGAACGGGGGGCGTACCAGGCCGGCAAGGCGGCCCTGCGGGTCGAGCACGGCCAGGCTGGCCGAATGCTCGACGGTGTAATCCTCGGGGTTCTCGTCGAAATGCTTGCCCGGCACCTTCTGGAACACGAAGCCCAACGAGGTGGCGAAGCGCTCCAGCGAGGGAACGTCAGCGGTGGCGGCCAGGGTGTCCTTGTGAAAACCGTGCACGTACTCGCCGAGGCGGGTGGCGCTGTCGCGGTCGGGGTCGACCGAGATGAACAACACGCGTGGGCGCAGGCTGTCGGGCAGGGCTTCCCACTGGTTCTGTGCGCCGGCCAGCTCGGCCAGGGTGGTCGGGCAGACGTCCGGGCAGAAGGTGAAGCCCAGGAATACCAGGGTCCAGTGGCCCTTCAGTTCGCCCGGGATCAGGCGGGTGCCGTCGGACTGGGCCAGGTTGAAGTCGGGCAGTTCGCGCGGCTGCGGGTACAGCGTGATCGCTTCGGTGGCCGGGGCATTGGCCGGCGGCTTCGGCGCGAACAGCTGCTGGGCGGCCAGCAGGCCGAGACCCGCCGCCAGGGCGATCAGCAGGATGATGCCGGCGTTGCGATTGAACATGGGGGCTCCCGCGCGAAGTGGGCCCCATCATACCGGCTGTGGCCCGAATCGTTTCCGCCGCAACGGATGCCGCCACGGGCGCCAGCCCCTATAATCGGGGGCCACTTTGCCCGCAGTACCGCCATGACCGCTGAAACGGCCGCCGAACTCCACACGATCATCGATCTGATCCGCTACGGCACCAGCCGTTTCAACGAAGCCGGACTGACCTTCGGGCACAGCTACGACAATGCGCTGGACGAGGCCACCCAGCTGGTGCTGCACAGCCTGCACCTGCCGCATGACCTCGGCCCGGCCTATGGCCAGGCGCGCCTGCTGCAGGCCGAGAAGCTGCGCGTGCTGGAGCTGTTCCAGCGTCGCATCGACGAACGCATCCCGGCTGCCTACCTGACCGGTGAGGCCTGGTTCGCCGGCCTGAGCTTCAAGAGCGACAAGCGCGCCCTGGTGCCGCGCTCGCCGATCGCCGAACTGATCGAATGCGGCTTCGAGCCGTGGCTGGCCGGCCGCGATGTCAGCCGTGCGCTGGACCTGTGCACCGGCTCGGGCTGCATCGCCATTGCCATGGGTCACTACTACCCGAACTGGGAAGTGGACGGCGTCGACCTGAGCGACGATGCACTGTCGCTGGCCGAAGAAAACAAGGAGCGCCTGCAGGCGCACAACGTCACCCTGCTCAAGTCGGACCTGTTCAACGGCCTGACCGGTCGCCACTACGACCTGATCGTCACCAATCCGCCGTACGTCACCAACGACGAGACCGATGCCCTGCCGCAGGAGTACTCCTACGAGCCGGAAATGGGCCTGCGTGCCGGCGACGACGGCCTGGACCTGGTGCTGAAGATCCTGCGCGACGCCCCGCTGCACCTGAGCGAGGACGGCCTGCTGATCTGCGAAGTGGGCGAATCCGAGCAGCACCTGATCAAGCTGCTGCCGGAAGTCGACTTCGCCTGGATCGAGTTCAAGGTCGGCCAGATGGGCATCTTCGCGGTCGAGTGCCGCGAGCTGATCGCCCACAGCGCGCGCATCACCGAACTGGCGGCGCAGCGCCCGTGAGCTCCAATTCGTTCGGCAAGCTGTTCACCGTCACCACGTTCGGCGAGTCGCACGGGCCGGCCATCGGCTGCGTGATCGATGGCTGCCCTCCGGGGCTGGCGCTGGACGCGGCCGAATTCGCCCACGACCTGCAGCGTCGCGCCACCGGCAAGAGCCGCCACACCTCGGCGCGTCGCGAGGCCGATGAGGTCGAGATCCTGTCCGGCGTATACGAGGGCCTGACCACCGGCACCCCGATCGCGCTGCTGATCCGCAACACCGACCAGCGCAGCAAGGACTACGCCAACATCGGCCAGCAGTTCCGGCCGGGTCATGCCGACTACAGCTACTGGCACAAGTACGGCATCCGTGACCCGCGTGGTGGCGGCCGTTCCTCGGCACGCGAGACCACCATGCGCGTTGCCGCCGGCGTGGTCGCCAAGAAGTGGCTGGCCGAGCGCTTCGGCGTGACCGTGCGTGGCTACCTGTCACAACTGGGCGACGTCACCCCGGCCGGTTTCGACTGGTCGGCGGTGGAAGACAATCCGTTCTTCTGGCCGCACGCCGAGCAGGTGCCCGAGCTGGAGGCCTACATGGATGCGCTGCGCAAGTCCGGTGACTCGGTCGGTGCGCGCGTGGACGTGGTCGCCGACAACGTGCCGCCGGGCTGGGGCGAGCCGATCTACGGCAAGCTCGATGGTGAACTGGCCGCTGCCCTGATGAGCATCAACGCAGTGAAGGGCGTTGAGATCGGCGATGGTTTTGCCAGTGCCGCGCAGAAGGGTACCGAGCACCGCGACCTGCTGACGCCGCAGGGCTTCGCCAGCAACCATGCCGGCGGCATCCTCGGTGGCATCTCCACCGGCCAGCCGGTAGTTGCGTCGATTGCCCTGAAGCCGACTTCCAGCCTGCGCCTGCCGGGCCCGTCGCTGGATACGGCCGGGAACGTGGTCGAGGTGGTCACCACCGGACGCCACGATCCTTGCGTCGGCATCCGCGCCACGCCGATCGCCGAGGCGATGGTGGCGATGGTGCTGATGGACCAGGCGCTGCGCCATCGCGCGCAGTGTGGCGATGTCGGCACGATCACCCCGCGCATTCCCGGGCAGATCGATGGCTGACACGCGGCCGACGGTGTGGGTGAGCCAGCCGCTGATCGAGGCGGCCATCGCGCCGTTGCGCGATCGCGTACAGCTGCGCAGCACCGACACCGTTACCGCTTGGACGCCCGCGCAGATCGCCGAACAGCTGGCCCGCGCCGACGGCGCGATCATCACCCTCAACGAGCGCATCGGTGCGGCCCAGGTGGCCGGCGCCGCGCAGCTGCAGGTGATCGCCAATGTCGGCGTCGGCTACAACAATCTGGATGTCGACGCGCTCAGTGCGGCCGGCATCCTCGCCAGTAACACGCCGGACGTCCTGACCGAGACCACCGCCGATCTCGGCTTCGCGTTGCTGATGGCCACTGCACGCCGGATCACCGAGTCCGAGCGCTGGCTGCGCGAAGGCCAGTGGCAGCAGTGGTCGTTCCAGACCATGCTGGGCGCGGATGTCCATGGCAGCACGCTGGGCATCCTCGGCATGGGCCGCATCGGCCAGAGCATCGCACGCCGCGGTGCACACGGGTTCGGCATGAAGGTGCTGTACCACAACCGTTCGCGGTTGCCGGCCGATACCGAGGCGGCGCTTGGCGCGACCTACGTGGACCTGGACACGCTGCTGGCGGAGTCCGACCACCTGGTCACGGTGCTGCCCTACACCCCGGCCTCGCATCACATCATCGATGCGGCGGCGCTGGCGAAGATGAAGCCGTCAGCCACCCTGGTGAACATCGCCCGCGGCGGCATTGTCGACGAACTGGCGTTGGCCGACGCGCTTGCCCGAGGCCGTCTGGCCGCTGCCGGCCTGGATGTCTACGAGGGTGAGCCGGCGGTGCGCCCCGAACTGCTGGCGCTGCGCAATGTCGTGCTCACGCCGCACATCGGCAGCGCCTCGCTGGCCACGCGCACGGCGATGGTACAGCTGGCCGTGGATAATCTGGTTGCCGGGCTCGGCCTGGACGGCGGCCCGTCGCGCATGCCGAGCGCGATCAACGCTGATGCGGCGATGGCCGCGCGCGTGACGCTGGGCAAAAAAACCGGGAAACGATAGGGAACCTCCGCGCGCCCCGCTTGAGGAGGTTCCCCGAACCCAGCTGTCGTGCGTGTTTCTTCCCCATTCCCGTTTTCGTGAGAGTTCCCCCATGAGCAATGCACAGCGCAGTTTCCACGTCGCCGTCGTCGGTGCCACCGGTGCGGTCGGCGAGACCATGTTGTCGATCCTGGCCGAGCGTGGTTTCCCGGTCGGTACCCTGAGCGTCCTGGCTTCCGAGCGTTCGGCCGGCGGCGAGATCGAATTCAACGGCCAGAAGGTCAAGGTGCAGGACCTGGCCACCTTTGATCCGAGCGGTGTCGAGATCGCGCTGTTCTCGGCCGGTGGCAGCGTGTCCAAGGAATACGCACCGAAGTTCGCCGCTGCCGGTGCGGTGGTGATCGACAACTCTTCGGCCTTCCGTTACGACGATGACGTGCCGCTGGTGGTGTCCGAGGTCAACCCGGAGCAGGTCGCCAACCGTCCGCGTGGCATCATCGCCAACCCGAACTGCTCGACCATGCAGATGCTGGTGGCACTGGCGCCGCTGCACCGCAAGTACGGCATCGAGCGCATCAACGTCTCCACCTACCAATCGGTGTCCGGCGGCGGCCGTTCGGCTACCGAGGAACTGGGCAAGCAGACCGGCCAACTGCTGAGCTTCCAGGAAATCGATCCGCAGCGCTTCCCGGTGCAGATCGCCTTCAACCTGATCCCGCACATCGACGACTTCCAGGACAATGGCTTCACCAAGGAAGAAATGAAGCTGATCTGGGAAACCCGCAAGATCCTCGGCGACGACAGCATCCTGGTGAACCCGACTGCGGTGCGCGTGCCGGTGTTCTACGGCCACTCCGAGTCGGTGGCGATCGAGACCCGCGACAAGGTCACCGTCGCCGAAGCGCGCGCGCTGCTGGAGCAGTCGCCGGGCATCGAAGTGGTGGATCGTCACGAAGCCGGTGGTTACCCAACCCCGGTCACCCACGCCTCGGGCACCGACGCGGTGTACGTCGGCCGCATCCGCGAGGACCTCTCGCACCCGCGCGGCCTGAACCTGTGGATCGTGTCGGACAACGTGCGCAAGGGCGCGGCGTTGAATGCCGTGCAGCTGGCCGAGCTGGTCGCCGCCGAGCAGCGCTGATTACAGCGGTTGCCTCACCGGTAGTGCCGGCCGCTGGCCGGCATTGCCGTGATCCTTGTGCCGGAGTGCACGCCGGCCAGCGGCCGGCACTACCTCAAGGGTCTTTCCGGTGGGTGCGGACCCCGGTCCGCACGCTTTATAGTGTCGCCCATGAATAAACGGGCCAGGGGCGCAAAGCGCCCGCTCCTCTATCTTTCCACCGCGCTGCTGGCCCTGGCCAGCAGTTCGGCACTCGCATTGGGCCTGGGAGACATCCGTGTCCTGTCCAAGCCGGGGCAGCCATTGCTGGCCGAAATCCCGGTGGTGTCGGCGGACCCGTCCGAACTGGAAAACCTGCGCGTGGCGCTGGCCTCGCCGGTCACCTTCGAACGCGTCGGCCTGCAACGGCCGACCGGGCTGGTCAGCGAGCTGCAGTTCGAGCTGACCCGCAATGCGCAGGGCAGGGCGGTGGTGCGCGTCACCTCGCAGGCCCCGGTGGAGACGCCATCGCTGAGCTTCCTGATCGAAGCTGACTGGGGCCAGGGCCGCCTGGTGCGCGAGTACTCCGCGCTGGTCGACGCGCCGTCCAGCGCGCTGGCCGTGGCCGAGCCGGAGATCGTCGCGCCGGCAGGCACGCTCTCCAATACCATCGTGCGCGAACCTGCACCGGCTTCGGCAACGGTGCCAGCGGCAGAGGCGCCCACTACGCCGCCACCTGCGGTGGCGCCTGCACCGGCACGCCCGCGTGCGGCCTCCGCGCCGGTCGCTGCACCGGCGGTCGATGGCAGCGTCACCGTGCAGCGCGGTCAGACCCTGTCGCAGATCGCCAGCGCGGTGGCGCGTGGCAACCAGGTCAGCCGCGACCGCGCGATGATCGCCCTGCTGCGCGCCAATCCCGAAGCCTTCATCCGTGGCAACGTCAATCTGCTCAAGCAGGGCGCGGTGCTGCGCATGCCGGGCAGCGATGCGCTTGCCGCTGTCGATGCCGCCGAGGCCGCCGCGCTGGTGCGCGAGCACGCCGCGCAATGGCGGCAGGCGCGCACCGTGCCGCAACCGGCGGGTGCGGTCGCGCCGGCCGCCAAGGCGGCAACCGCGAACGCTTCTTCCCCGGCTGCCGCCAACGGGGCACGACTTGAGATCGCTCCGGCGCTGGCGTCCGACGCCGCGCACGCGGGCACAACCACCGGCACCGCTGCCGGCAGCGAGGGTGACATGCTGGGCAACGAACAACTGCGACAGGCGCGTGAGGACATCGCCACCCGCGATGCCGAGATCGGTGAACTGAAGCAGCGCGTGGCTGATCTGGAGAAGCTGAAGGAGCAGCAGCAGTCGTTGATCGCGATGAAGGACAACGACCTGGCTGCCGCGCAGCAGCGCCTGGCACAGGCGCCGGGTTCCCGTGATGCGGCAACGCCGTGGTACTGGCTGGTGCTGCCGGTGCTGCTGTTGGCGGCGGGCGCGGCCTGGCTGCTGCGTCGTCGCAAGCCGTCGCCGCTGCCGCCGCTGCGTGAGGAAGACGATGCCGCCGGCCTGGCCGCTGCGGTGCCGGCAGGTGCGGCGCTGGATACGCTGGCCGAGCAGTCCTCGTGGTCGCCGGCTGTTGCCGACAATGGTCGCCAGGAACCGGCGATGCCTGCCTGGGCGACCGAAACCGAAGTACACGACGTGGTGGTCGCCGAACCCGTCGCCGAGCACGCGGTGCGGGCCGAATGGCAGGCCGAGACACTGCGCGATGAGGACGCGGTGGCATTGCCCGAAGCGGTGACCGATCTGCCGCGCTGGGACGATTCCGCAACCACCGGCGACGAGGTTGTCGTCGCCGAGCCGCTGCAGGACGAACGCGTTGTACCGCAGGCGCCGGCCGAAGTGGCGGTGCCGGACTACGCACTGCATGCCGAACAGCAGCCGCAGTTCCGCGGAGTGTTCGATCTGCCGGCTGACGCGCATGAGAACGAGGCTCCGGCGGATACCGTACATCCCGAGGCCATCGACAGCATCGACCATGGCAGCGTCGACGCTTCTTATTCCGACGATATCGCGCCGAGCGCGGCCGCGCCCGCCGGCGACGCGGGCTGGTCGCCGCGTGCCGGCCAGGAGCGCCTGGAACTGGCCATTGCCTACCTCGATCTGGGCGACGCGCAGACTGCGCGCACCCTGTTGCTGGAAGTCGCCGAAGGCGGTGACCTGCACAGCCAGGCCCAGGCCCGCGAACTGCTGGCCCGCCTGCCGTGACCGAACCTGCCGACAAGGATCCTGCCATGAGCCGCGAGCGTCGCATCGACTACGTTGAATTCGCTTCCAGCGACCCGGCCGCAAGCCGCGCCTTCTTCGAGAAGGTGTTCGGCTGGTCGTTCGTCGATTACGGCAGCGACTATACGGCGTTCGACGATGGCCGCCTGCAGGGCGGCTTCTTCCGCGGCCAGCCGCAGCGGGCCAGCGACAGCGGCGCACCGCTGCTGGTGCTGTATGCCGACGCACTGGCACCGGTCGAGGCCGCCGTGCGCGACGCCGGCGGCGAGATCGTGCGCCCGGTGTTTTCCTTCCCCGGTGGCAGCCGCTTCCAGTTCGTCGAGCCCGGTGGCAACGAACTGGCGGTCTGGTCCGAACGCGATCCGGCCTGAGCGCCGCCCCATACGCAATATCGAGGTAGCACATGCGTTACGCGCTTGGCGTCGAATACGACGGCAGCGATTTCATGGGCTGGCAGAACCTGGGCGAGGGCGGTCCCAGCGTGCAGGCCAGCCTTGAGCAGGCCCTGTCGTCGGTGGCTGATACGCCGCTGCAGGTGGTCTGCGCCGGCCGCACCGATGCCGGCGTGCATGGCCAGTGCCAGGTCGTCCATTTCGATACCGACGTGGTGCGCGATCCGCGCGCCTGGATGCTGGGCACCACCACCCGCCTGCCGCGCTCGATCGCGGTGCGCTGGTGCGTGCCGGTGGCCGACGATTTCCACGCCCGCTTCTCGGCACGCGCGCGTCGCTACCGCTATCGCCTGCTCAACCGCGAGGTGCGGCCGGCGCTGGACCGGCAGACCCTCAGCTGGGAGCGCCGGGCGCTGGACGAGACGCTGATGCACGCCGCCGGCCAGGCCCTGATCGGCGAAAATGACTTCAGCGCGTTCCGCTCCGTGCAGTGCCAGGCGCTGCATGCGCGGCGTGAGCTGCAATCACTGCAGGTCAGCCGCCAGGGCGAAGTGATTGAAGTGGCCGTGCAGGGCAATGCATTCCTTCATCACATGGTCCGCAATATCGTCGGTTCGTTGATCCTGGTGGGCAGCGGTGAAAAACCGGTGGAATGGATCGCCGAACTGCTGGCCGGGCGCGATCGCACCGTAGCCGGTCCCACCGCACCGCCGCAGGGCCTGGTGTTCCTTGGGCCCCTGTACCCCGACAACTGGCATCTGCCCGCCGAGGTCACGCTATGAGCCGCTCCTACTACCGCACGCGCATCAAGTTCTGTGGCATGACCCGTGCCGGCGATGTCCGCCTGGCCGGTGAGCTGGGCGTGGACGCAGTGGGTTTCATCTTTGCCCGCGAGAGCAGCCGCCGGGTTGCGCCTGCCGAAGCACGCGCGATGCGCCAGGCGATCGCGCCGATGGTCGATGTGGTGGCCCTGTTCCGCAACAACAGCAAGGAAGAGGTGCGCGAGGTGCTGCGCACGGTGCGGCCAACCCTGCTGCAGTTCCACGGCGAGGAAGACGAGAGCTTCTGCCGCAGCTTCAACATGCCCTACCTGAAGGCGATTGCCATGGGGGGCCGGGAAGAGGTCAATGCGCGGACGTTGCAGCTACGTTACCCCAGCGCGGCGGGGTTCCTGTTCGACAGCCATGCGCCGGGTGGCGGTGGCGGTACCGGCGTGGCCTTCGACTGGGGCCGTATCCCGACCGGCCTGCACCGGCCGTTCCTGCTGGCCGGTGGCCTGAACCCGGAAAACGTCTACGACGCTGTGCTGGCCACGCTTCCCTGGGGCGTGGACGTGTCCAGCGGCATCGAACTGGAGCCGGGCATCAAGGACGGCTACAGGATGCGCACCTTCGTCGAGGAAGTGCGCCGCGCCGACTGCACCGTGCTGGAGTAGGACCGGGAGGCTGCGGCGTCACGTTACCTGAGCTGGCCAGCGACCCAGCCCGCCAGGGCGTCGACGCGTGCGTCGGCCTGGCCATCCGGCCGCGCCAGCACCCAGAAGCCGCCGGTGGCGGTAAATCCCCACGGTGCGACCAGCCGGCCTGCGGCCAGGTCTTCGGCCACCAGCGGCTCCGGTGCGATCGCCGGGCCCAGCCCGGCTACCGCGGCTTCCAGCAGGTAGTACAGGTGCTCGAAGGCGGTGCCCAGCTGCAGCTTCGACACGTCCAGATCGTGCGCCTGTGCCCATGCCGGCCATGCCTGCGGCCGTGAGCTGGTGTGCAGCAGCGTCTCCTGCAACAGCGCCGACGGCGGTGCATGCCGCAGGCGCTGCGCGGCCGGATGCGATGGCGCCACCACCACGCCGACCCGTTCCGGCGCCAGCTCGCGTACCTGCCAACCTCGTGGCCACGGGCCCTGCGCCAGCAGCAGCACGGCGTCCAGCGCCGCCTGCGCTTCGGTGAAACTGCCATCCAGTGCCGACCACTGCAGGCGCACGCCGGGCAGGGCAGCCTGCAATGCTGGCAGTCGTGGAATCATCCATCGCGCCAGCACGCTGCCACTGCAGCCCAGTACCAGCGCCGGGGCTGCTGCCGGCCGCCGCAGTTCGCGCACGCAGTCTTCGATGCCGCTGAAGGCCTCGCTGCATGCTGCCTGCAGCCGCGTGCCCGCAGCGGTCAGGCGCAGGCCACGGCCGGCCCGCTGGAACAACGCCAGGCCAAGGTGATCCTCCAGCAGCTTCAACTGCCGGCTGACCGCGCCGTGGGTGACGTGCAGGTCCTGCGCGGCGCGCCCAACGCCGCCAAGGCGGGCCGTCGCTTCGAACGCGCGCAGCGCATTGAGGGGAGGCAGCAGGGAACGGCTCATGTGAGATTTCCTGACGATATGCGCCAGATAATATCCATTTTCCGGTCATGACCCGTGCGCTAGAGTATCCACCTGTCTGAACCACCGGTCGTATCCATGTCTGCCTCCCCCATTGCCGACTATCACGCCTTCCCGGATGCCCAGGGCCACTTCGGCCGCTATGGCGGCAGTTTCGTTGCCGAAACCCTGGTCGGCCCGCTGCAGGAACTGGCCCAGGCCTATGACCAGGCGCGCCAGGATCCCGCATTCCAGCTGGCCTATGACCGCGACCTGGCGCACTACGTGGGCCGGCCGAGCCCGATCTATCACGCCCAGCGCCTGAGCGATCACGTCGGTGGCGCGCAGATCCTGCTCAAGCGCGAGGACCTGAACCACACCGGCGCGCACAAGATCAACAACACCATCGGCCAGGCCTTGCTGGCCGCGCGGATGGGCAAGAAGCGCATCATTGCCGAGACCGGTGCCGGCCAGCATGGCGTGGCCAGTGCCACGGTTGCCGCGCGGCTGGGCCTGGAATGCGTGGTGTACATGGGCGCCACCGACATCGAGCGGCAGAAGATCAATGTTTACCGCATGAAGCTGCTGGGCGCGACGGTGGTGCCGGTCACTTCCGGCTCGGCCACCCTGAAGGACGCACTCAACGAAGCGATGCGCGACTGGGTGACCAACGTGCAGGACACCTTCTACATCATCGGCACCGTGGCCGGCCCGGATCCGTATCCGCGCATGGTCCGTGACTTCAATGCCATCGTCGGCCGCGAAGCGCGTGAGCAGATGCTGGCCGAATACGGCCGCCTGCCGGATGCGATCACCGCCTGCGTGGGCGGCGGCAGCAATGCGATCGGCCTGTTCCATGCCTTCCTCAACGACCGCCAGGTCGAGATCGTCGGCGCCGAAGCCGCCGGTGACGGCATCAACACCGGCCGCCACGCCGCTTCGATCGCTGCCGGTCGCCCCGGTGTGCTGCACGGCAACCGCACCTATGTGCTGTGTGACGACGACGGCCAGATCATCGAGACCCACTCGGTATCAGCCGGCCTGGACTATCCGGGCGTCGGCCCGGAGCACGCGTTCCTGGCCGATACCGGTCGCGCACGCTATCTGGGCATCACCGACGAGGAAGCGCTGCAGGCCTTCCACCTGCTGGCGCATACCGAGGGCATCCTGCCGGCACTGGAATCCAGCCATGCGCTGGCGCAGGCGATCAAGCTGGCGCGTGAGCGACCGCGTGACCAGATCGTGCTGTGCAATCTATCCGGCCGTGGCGACAAGGACGTGCACACCATCGCTGCGCGCGAAGGGCTGGTGCTGTGAGCGCGCGGCTGCGGAACAGCGGGGTGCTTCTGCTGGTGCTGGGCCTGGCCGCGTGCCAGCCGCCGGAACCGCCAGTGCTTGCGCCGGCTGCCAAAGCCACCGCGCAGCCCGCACAGCAGCCGGCCGCCAACGATGACCTCGACCCGATGGCGCGTACGCCGATCGTCGATCCGCCGTCTGCGGAAGAGAGCAACGGCGACAACGCTCCCGCCGTCGCCTCGGTTGCACTGGACCATGCCGGCGAAGTGCTGGTTGGCCAGCACATGGGGGACCTGAAGTCACTGGGGCCCTGGAAGGCACAGGGCGCGAAAGAGTTCTTCGAAGGCGACTGCGAGTACTACGACGGCAGGGGGTTGCCGCCGGGCGTGTCGATGATGACCGACGACGACCGCGTGGTCCGATTTGATCTGAAGCCGGGCGACGACCCGGAGCTGCCGGTTGAACAGCCCGGTCCATTCGGCCTGCGCATCGGCATGACCCGTGCCCAGGCCATGGCGCAGTTCCCGAAGCCGCCGGTATCCAGCCCGCATGCCTACGACGGTGACCAGGGCGAGTACCTCACCTGGCAGGACCCGGGTTCGGACCTGGGCATCCGCCTGGAACTGTTTGAAGGGAAGGTCACCCGGATGTACTGGGGAACCAGCGATGCGATTGAACTGATTGAAGGATGTGCCTGAGATGCCTGTATCCCGACTCGATGCCTGTTTCCAGCGCCTGCGCGAGCAGCAGCGCAAGGCGCTGATTCCCTTCATCACTGCCGGTGATCCCTCGCTGGAGGCCACCGTGCCGGTCATACACGCGCTGGTTGAGGCCGGTGCCGATGTGATCGAGCTGGGCGTGCCGTTCTCCGATCCCATGGCCGATGGCCCGACCATCCAGCGCAGCTCCGAGCGCGCGCTGGCACGGGGGGCTGGCAGCCGCTACGTCCTGCAGGCCGTGGCGCAGTTCCGCGAGCGCGACGCGCAGACCCCGGTGGTGCTGATGGGCTACCTCAACCCGGTGGAGATCCATGGCTACGCGGCCTTCGCCAAGGCCGCCGTCGACGCAGGCGTGGACGGCGTACTGCTGGTCGACCTGCCGCCGGAAGAAGCGGGTGAAGCGCAGCAGGCCTTTGATGCAGCCGGCCTGGCACTGGTCCTGCTGGCGTCGCCGACCACCAGCGAAGCGCGGGCCGACAAGCTGCTGGCGCTGGCCCGTGGCTACCTCTACTACGTCAGCTTTGCCGGTGTCACCGGCGCGTCCGAACGTCTGGACAGCGATGCCGCCAGTGCCCGCCTGCAGGCCCTGCGCGCGCGCGCTTCAGTGCCGGTGGTTGCTGGCTTCGGCATCAAGGACGCCGCCAGTGCGGCGGCGATGGCGCGCCAGGCCGATGGCGTGGTGGTCGGCAGTGCATTGGTGGCGGTGCTGGCCGAAGCGGGCTCGGCTGAAGAGGCCGCGCAGCGTGCTGGAGCCTTCCTGGCCCCGCTGCGGCAGGCGCTGGACGCGTAACGGTCGTGCCGGCCGCTGGCCGGCATCTGCCTGACGGCCACATGCAGTGCTGCCGGCCAGCGGCCGGCACTACCCATGGGTCTGCACGTAAGGGGCTGACGGCCAGCGGCCGGCACTACCCATGGGTCTGCACGTAGGGGGCTGCCGGCCAGCGGCCGGCATGACCCAGCACCTAAACGTACGTCCCAGCATGGTTTTTTCCGGCGGCTCCGTGCCCGGCAAGGGGGTGCACGGGCAGGGAAAGCGGAGCTAGACTGTCCGCCTTTGCGGCCCTCGGGCCGCCCTGAACGGAAGTGTCCTCCCGCATGAGTTGGCTCAGCAAGTTGATGCCGTCCGGCATCCGCACCGACAACACCCCCAGCAAGAAGCGCAGTGTCCCCGAGGGCCTGTGGGAAAAGTGCAGCAACTGCGGCAGCGCGTTGTACCGTCCGGAACTGGAAGAGAACCTGGAGGTCTGCCCGAAGTGCGGCCACCACATGGCGATTCGCGCGCGCGCGCGCCTGGCCGCCCTGTTCGACGCCGACAGCACTACCGAGATCGGTGCGCGCCTGGGGCCGACCGACCTGCTCAAGTTCAAGGACCAGAAGAAGTACAGCGAGCGCATCAAGATCGCGCAGAAGAACACGGGTGAGTACGACGCGCTGATCGCCATGCGCGGTCTGCTCAAGGGCCGTGCACTGGTGGCCTCGTCGTTCGACTTCGCCTTCATGGGCGGCTCGATGGGCTCGGTGGTGGGTGAGCGTTTCGCGCTGGCCGCCGAAACCGCAGTCGAGATCGGTGCCCCCTACGTGTGCTTCTCGCAGAGTGGCGGCGCGCGCATGCAGGAAGGCCTGTTCTCGCTGATGCAGATGGCCAAGACCTCGGCCGCACTGGGCAAGCTGCGTGAAGCGGGCCTGCCGTACATCTCGGTGCTGACCCACCCGACCACCGGTGGCGTGTCGGCCTCGTTCGCGATGCTGGGCGACATCAACATCGCCGAGCCGCAGGCGCTGATCGGCTTTGCGGGTCCGCGCGTGATCGAGCAGACCGTGCGCGAGAAGCTGCCGGAAGGCTTCCAGCGTTCGGAGTTCCTGCTGGAACATGGTGCCATTGACCAGATCTGTGACCGCCGCGAGATGCGCGACCGCCTGTCCGATCTGCTGGCAATGCTGGGCCGTCAGCCGGCCCCGGAGATGGCTTGATGGGAGGCCGCAAGTACTTCGGTACTGACGGCATCCGTGGGCGGGTCGGCCAAGGCGTGATCTCGGCCGATTTCGTGCTGCGCCTGGGCAACGCCCTGGGCCGTGTCCTGGTCGCCCAGCGCGGCCAGGACGGGCGCCGGCCGATCGTGGTGATCGGCAAGGACACCCGCATTTCCGGCTACATGTTCGAAGCGGCGCTGGAGGCCGGCCTGGTCGCTGCCGGCGCCGACGTACAGCTGCTGGGGCCGATGCCGACCCCGGCGGTGGCGTTCCTGACCCGCACGCTGGGCGTGGACGCCGGCATCGTCATCAGCGCTTCGCACAACCCGCATTACGACAACGGCATCAAGTTCTTCTCCGCCCAGGGCGAGAAGCTCGACGACGCCACCGAACTGGCCCTGGAAGCGGCGCTGGACGTTCCGTTCACCACCGCCGAATCGGAGAAGCTGGGCAAGGCTTCGCGCGCGCGCGAAGCGGTCGGCCGCTACATCGAGTTCTGCAAGGCCAGCGTGCCGCGCGCGTTCGACCTGCGTGGCGTGCGCCTGGTGCTGGATTGCGCGCACGGTGCCACCTACCAGATCGCACCGCTGCTGTTCCGCGAACTTGGCGCCGAGGTGATCGGCATCGGTGCCGAGCCCAACGGCGTCAACATCAACGCCGGTGTGGGTTCCACCCATATCGACAACCTGGCGGCCAAAGTCCGCGAGACCCGCGCCGATCTCGGCATCGCCTTCGATGGTGATGGCGACCGAGTGCTGATGGCCGACGACCAGGGCAACCCGGTCGACGGCGATGACCTGCTGTACATCCTGGCCCGCGCCTGGAAGGACGAAGGCCGCCTGCACGGCCCGGTGGTCGGCACGCTGATGAGCAACTACGGCGTGGAGAAAGCTTTCGCCGATCTGCAGATCCCGTTCGTGCGCAGCAACGTTGGTGATCGATACGTGCACCAGGCGCTGGTCGAAGGCGGGGGCGTGCTTGGCGGTGAGGCCTCAGGCCACCTGCTGTGCCTGGACCGGGCGACCACCGGCGACGGTATTGTCAGTGCCCTGCAGGTACTGGTGGCACTGCGCAACGGCGGCCAGACCCTGCGCCAGGCGCTGAAGGGTTTGGAGCGGGTGCCGCAGAAAACGGTCAACGTGCGGTTGGGCAATGTCTCGGCCAAGGCCACGGTGCAGGCCGCCAGTGTGCAGGCCGCGCTGGCGGCCGCGCAGCAGTCGGTGGCCGGCCGCGGTCGCGCGTTCCTGCGCCCGTCGGGTACCGAGCCGGTGGTGCGGGTTACCGTCGAAGCCGATGACGCCACGCTGATGCAGGAGACACTCGATCGCTTGTCCGCTGCGGTGCGCGAAGCCGCTGCCTGAGCAGCGTGGCAATCCCGCGTGTTGCACCCGACATGGCCGCGTATGCGGCCATGTTTTTTTCTGGGAGGGGGACTCAACCGTGCGCGACCCGCGATCGCGTTCAGCTGCGGCTGCGCACCTTGTGACGCGTCGTGTACGGGCGTTTCCGACCGCTGGGCCCTGCCCGCATCAGCGCGCGGGCAGGTGCTCTGGCATTGCACCTTGTGCGGCGCGTGACATCGCCCGCTGCCACTTCCAGGTGTCCCGGCACATGTCGGTGAGATCGTGACGCGCCTTCCAGCCCAGCTCGCGCAGCGCCAGCGAGGCATCGGCGAAGCTGACCGCGATGTCGCCATCGCGCCGCGGTACGATGCGGAACGGAACCCGCACGCCGGTGGTGAGTTCGAAGGCCTGGATCAGTTCCAGCACGCTGTGGCCCTGGCCGGTGCCAAGGTTGAGGGTGATGCTGCGCCGCTGGTCGCGAAGGAACTGCAGGGCCAGCACGTGGGCGCTGGCGACGTCCTGCACATGGATGTAGTCGCGCACGCCGGTACCATCATGGGTCGGATAGTCGTCCCCGAAGACCTGGACCTCCGGCAGCAGCCCGGCGGCGACCTGCGCGATGTAGGGCATCAGGTTGCTCGGCGTGCCATGCGGAAGCTCGCCGATCAGCGCGCTGGCGTGGGCGCCGACCGGGTTGAAGTAGCGCAGCGTCGCGATATGCAGGTCCTGGCCCGTTGCTGCCAGGTCGGCAAGCAGCTGCTCGACCACCAGCTTGGTGCGCCCATAGGGCGTCATCGCACAGGTTGAAGCGGTCTCGGCCACCGGGCAGTGGTCCTGGTTGCCGTACACCGTTGCCGAAGAGCTGAAGACCAGCAACTGCACGCCTGCATCCTGCATGGCACCGAGCAGGGCAATCGAACCGCTGATGTTGCTGTCGAAGTACTGCAGTGGAATCTTCTGGGACTCGCCCACGGACTTGAGCGCTGCGAAGTGCAATACGGCATCGATCGCGTGCTCCTGCATCAAGGCGGCCATGCGCGGCCGGTCCCGGATGTCAGCCTGCACGAACACCGGTGCCGTGCCGGTGATCCGTCCGATGCGCTCGACCACGCTGGCGTCGCTGTTGCACAGCGAGTCCACGATGACCACGCCGTGCCCCTGCTGCTGCAGCTCCACGCATGCATGCGAGCCGATGTAGCCAGCACCGCCGGTCACCAGTACGTTCATTGCCTTCACTGTTCCTTGGAGTCCATTCGAAAACCGGGTGTTGCCGCGATCAAGATGAACGTGGCCTCCTACGGGCCAGGCACCATCTTCTTCTGCCGCGCCTTGAAGCCGTTGAAGATCGGCGCGATCAACGGGTTGTAGCTCCATGCGATGCGCTTGCGCAGCCAGCTGGCCGGCCGGTTGCGGATCGCGAAGCGATAGATCCGCTCCGGATCGCCGCCAATCACGTTGCGGCCGAAGGGATGGGTGGTGTGCAGGTAGCGGAAGCCCTGTTCGCGTGCCACTTCGATGTAGTCATCGTCGAAGTCACCATAGGGCCAGCACAGCGTATCGGAGACTTCGCCGAGCTTCTCCAGCAGCGTCTGCTTCGCCATGGCCAGGTCGCCGCTGATGCCTTCGCGGCGCTGCGCACGGTCCAGGTCATCGCGCTTGAGCCAACGGGTGTGGCTGTGGGTATGGCAGTGGACCTCGAACGTGCCGGCTTCGATTGCCGCACGCGCTTCGCTCCAGCGCATCATCACTTCGTCGCTGCGGCCCTGCTTGTAGATCAGGTCCTCGCAGGCGCGATGTTCCGGCGTGGCCGGCAGCTCGGCGCCTTCGATGCCTGCATGCGGGCGGATCGGACCTTCGTGCATCCAGCCGGTGACCACGAACACCACCGCATGCATGCCGTATTTCTGCAGGATCGGATGGGCGTAGACCCAGTTGTCCAGGTAGCCGTCGTCGAACGTGATCACGATCGATTTGCGCGGCACCGGCTTCCCGGCGAGAAAGCCGGCGTACTGGTCCAGCGTCAGCGAGGTCCAGCCGGTCCGTGCGAGCCAGGCGATCTGGCTCTCGAAGTTCTCCGGGGATACGGTGATCATTCCCGGCGAGTTGCTGACATGGTGGTGCATCAGCACCGGTACGGTTCTGGCGTTAGCCATGACCCAGCTCCTTCAACCATTGGAGGTAGTAGTTTTCAGTGGCCTCTCCGTGGCCTGCCGCGCTGAACTGCTTGGCGCTGCGGATCCAGTCCCAACCGGCGCGGCCCATCTGCCGGCGACGTTCCTGATCATCCACCAGCAGCCGCAACGCACCAGTGAGGGCGGCGTCATCACCCAGCCGGGTGAGGATGGCATTGCTGCCTTCCACCAGCATTTCAGGCACGCCGCCAACGCGATGCGAGACGATCGGCAGTGCCGCCTGCGCCGCCTCGAGGAACACGGTCCCCGAGGCTTCCTTGTGGGTGGCCAGGGCGAAGATGTCGAAACCGGCCATCAGCCGGTGTGCGTCGCTGCGGAAGCCGAGCAGGTGCACCTGGCGCTCCAGCCCGAGTTCGCTGCGCAGGGCCTGCAGGCGGCCCATGACCGGCTCGCCGTCGCCGACCACGGCCAGGTGCAGGTCGGGATTGGTCTTGCATAGTGGCGCCATGGCGCGCAGCAGCTCGGCATGGCCCTTGGGCTCGCGCAGCACGGCCACGCAGCCGACCACGATGTCGCGCTCGGCGAAACCGAGTTCGGCGCGGACCTGTGCGCGGGTGGCCTGCAGGTTCTCCCAGGGATCGCCCTGCTCGGTCATGCCCCAGCGCGGTGGCGTCGCCATGGGGGGCACGATGCCGATGTGCTCGGCGGCAATGCCGCGGTCGACCAGCAGCCGCTTGACGAAATCGCTGACGGTGATGATCCGGTGCGGAAGACCGGTATAGGTCAGCAACGAATTGACCGGACTCATCAGGTGGCGCGAGCGCACCACCAGTGGCGTGCCGCCCAGGCGTGCGCCGGCCGCGGCGATCAGTGCGTCGCGGCGGCTGGTGGTGTTGACCACGTCGTAGCGTTCGCGGCGTACCAGGCGTGACACCGACCAGATGCCGCGCAGCAGCCGTGCCAGGCCGCCCATGCGCAGGGTATGCACGGTGAAGCCATCGTCGCGCGCGAGCTGGGCCAGGCGGGCATCGGGCTGGCACAGCAGCGACACCTGGTGCCCACGCGCACGCATCACCTGCATGTGGCGGAAGATGTAGATCTCCTGGCCGCCCATTCCCCGGGCAGCTTCGGTATGCAGGATCCGCAGCGAGCGTTTCATGGAATCCATCCTCTGTGGTCAGCGGTTGCGGAAGCGGGTCAGCGCTTCCCATGCGGTACGGACGGCGCCGGCATCCGGTGCCTGGCGCGGCAGCGGGCGGTAGTGCCGGTCGAGCGCGGTGGCGTTGCCGAACTTGTCGAACACGTAGATGGCATCGCCATGGCGGACGGCGCGTTGTGACCAGCTTTCCACCACCAGTGCGCGCTCGCCTGCGGGTTCGGCCAGCAGATCCTGGCCGGTGCTGAAGTCGCTCAGTGCGTTCTCGCAGCCCAGGGCGTGGCGCATCAACGTCGGCACCCAGTCCTCATGTGAACTGGTGCGTGTCTCATGGCCGCTGGGCTGGCCGGGCCAGTGCAGCACGAACGGTACCTGCAGCTGGTAGTCGGAGAAGTTGCCGTTGTGGCCCCAGTAGTTCAGCTTCAGGTCGTTGAACTCCTCGGCGTGGTCGCCGGTGACCAGGACGATGGTGTTCTGATCCAGGCCCTGCGCGCGCAGATCGTCCAGCAGGGTGCCGACGAGGCTGTCGGCGTAATGCACGGCGGTCCGGTAACGGTTCAGTTCCGGGGCCGGGTCGTGGTCCGGACCGAACCTGAGGAAGTCGATTTCCTGCACCATCGGGGTCGCCAGCGGCGGGTAGCCTGCGGGCATGTGGTAGGGCGCATGGGTGGAATCGAGGAAGACGAAGCCGAACCACGGCGTGTGCGCTGCCTGGCTTGCACGGATGTCCTTCTGAAGCGAGGCCACGATGCTGCTGTCACGGCCTTCCGAACCCAGACCGGGCGGGCCCTGGTGCAGCTGGTCGCGGACGTCCGCAAATGCAGTGCGGTCGAATTCCGGGCTGTACATCGGCGCGCTGCCGTACAGATGCAGGTCGTACCCCTGCTGGCCCAGCACCTTGAACAGCTGTGAGCCGCGCTGTTCGTCAAGCATGCTTTGCCAGTAGCCGCCCGGCAGGCCGTAGAGCAGGCCGAACAGGCCATAGCGGGTGGCGTTGCCCGTGCTGAAATGGCGGTCGTAGACACGAGCGGAGGCCGCCAGTGCCGAGGTGTTCGGCATGATCTGCGGAGTAAGCGCATCGTGGCGCAGCGATTCCAGCACGACCATCAGTACATTGGGCCGCTGTGGGCTCTGGCAGCGCAGTGGCTGCAGCGGATACAGCAGCTGCGCATGGCGAGGATCGGGCAGGCCGACCTGCTGTTCACTGACCACGCCCAGCCTGCGCATGAAGCTCTTGGCGGTGATCGGCTGGGCCCAGGGCAGGTAGTTCCACTGGGCAATCACGTCACGGTCGCCGCGTGCGTCGTAGTAGGCGGTGGCCACCTGGCCGCTCGCCATCAGCAGGGCGACCACCGCCCAGGCCTGCAGCACCCTGCGCCGGCGGGGCGCGGCCGGCAGCAGCTTCCAGCACGCCCAGGTCAGGATGCCCTCGGCGGTGAAAATGGCCGCCACCAGCAGGCCGACCTGCACCCAGGTCTTCCACGACAACGCAACCTGGTCCTGCAGGGCGCCGCCGAACACCATGTTCAGGACCATGGCATTGAGGTGGAAGCGGTACAGAGTGAACACCTTGGCGTCGACCAGCAGCAGGCACAACCACAAGCCCTGCAGCAGTACCGCACTGATGCTCAGCGTGCGCGCGCTGCGCGGCCACAGGCCCAGCAGCAGTGGCAGCGCGCCGGCCAGCGCGCCGAAGGCGAGCAGGTGCCCGGGCAGGGCAATCGCGAGATAGGCCAGGCCCTGGTGGCCGCCCGGGTTGTCGTACAGCGGCACGTTGCCGAGGGTGATCATCGTCGCCAGCAGCGCATTGCCCAGGACGAACAGGGACCACCACGCAAGCCGGCGCCAGCGAAGGGCAGGGCCCGCAGAGGGAAGGGCGATGGCGGCTGGGGCGTCGGGCATGGTGCGTCGGGTCGGGGAGGCGCGGTCGGGGCTTGCGCTGCCAACGTGATGGATTCGTTAAATTATGCGCAGGTCGCGCATTGTATCGATTTGTTTCCGAGGATCGAGTAGCGTCCGCCGGGTGATCTGTCACAATGTTCAGGCGGGCCATGAATGCGCAGGCCCCCCAGACCCACTGACAAGCCAGGAATTGCTGTGAGCCAGATCCCCACCCTCGACATCACCCGTTTCGACAGCGACCGCGAGGCCTTCGTGGCCGAGCTGGGCGCGGCCTACCGCCAATGGGGATTCGCGGGCATCCGCAACCACGGCATTCCGCAGGCCGACATCGACGCGGCCTACGATGCCTTCAAGGCCTTCTTCGCCCTGCCGGAAGAGGTCAAGCGCAAGTACCACGTGGCCGGCAGCGGCGGCGCCCGCGGCTATACCCCGTTCGGCGTGGAAACCGCCAAGGGCTCCAAGCACTTCGACCTGAAGGAGTTCTGGCACATCGGTCGTGAAATCGCCGACGATTCCAAGTACCGCGACGTGATGGCACCGAACCTGTGGCCGACCGAGGTCGAGGGCTTCCGTGAGCGCGGCTACGGCCTGTACCAGGCGCTGGACAACCTGGGTTCGCGCGTGCTGTCCGCGCTGGCCCTGCACATCGGCCTGCCGGAAGACTTCTTCGCCGACAAGACCAACTTCGGCAACTCGATCCTGCGCCCGATCCACTACCCGCCGATCACCACCGACGACATCCCGAACGTGCGTGCCGGCGCGCATGGCGACATCAACTTCATCACCCTGCTGGTCGGCGCCAGCGCCGCGGGCCTGGAGGTGCAGTCGCATGAGGGCGAGTGGGTGCCGTTCACCTCGGACGCGGACACCATCGTGGTCAACATCGGCGACATGCTGCAGCGCCTGACCAACCATGTGTACCCGTCGACGATCCATCGCGTGGTCAACCCCCCGGGCGAGCTGGCCCGCCAGCCGCGTTACTCGGTGCCGTTCTTCCTGCACCCGAACCCGGATTTCCTGATCGACGTGCTGCCCTCGTGCATCACCCCGGAGAATCCGAGCCGGTACCCGGAGCCGATCACCGCCCACGGCTTCCTCGAGGAGCGCCTGCGCGAGATCAAGCTGAAGTAAAGAAAAGTGAGGCCGCCGAAAGGCGGCCTTTGTCTTTGCAGGGTTGCACCCTGCACCCGCGGTAGTGCCGGCCGCTGGCCGGCAAGTCCAAAGCCAAAGCGGCTCTGGGTTTCTGCGTGTTGGGCGGGGCGGTGTGGGTTGGCAGGACACGCCGTGAACCCCCAGACCGGCCCAGCCGCTGGCGGCTGTGCGTTCGGGCGCTTGCGAAGCAGTGCTTCGCAAGCAAAGCGCCCTCACCCCTGGGGGCTCGATGGCGCCATCCATGGCGCCAACGGTCCTGCCAACCCACACCTCCCCGCCTTCGACAGTTTCCCGGTGACGGTGGGTAAATCGCGATTCCCGGTGGGTGTCGACCTTGGTCGACGCGGTAGATCCACGCCATGCGTGGATGAGATATCTCTGTTCGAAGTGGGGTAGGGGTTGGTCCAGCCAGCAGCAACCCGGAATGCAGCTTTTGCCTTTGCTCTTGCTCTTCTTTTTTCTTTCCGTGGCGGGCGGAACCGCCGGACTGTGTCAGAGGCCGGGCGGGTGGGGATGGCGGGGGTGTCCGCGGCATGGATGCCGCGGCCAAGCCCTCAGGGACGGGTTTACGGCGACCCCCGGCATCCCCACCCGCCCGGCCAAGCTCACCAATCCAACCCGTGATACGCGACCGAACCCGCCCCCCGCCACGGGGGGGCTGCGCCGTTGGCTGAAAATCCATGTAACCGCTTACAAGGAAACGGATTTTTGCCGCAGCAGGTATCATGACCGGCTGACTTCATACAGGAGCCACCCGCTCATGCGCCGCAAGATCGTCGCCGGAAACTGGAAGCTGCATGGCAGCCGTCAATTCGCCAATGAACTGCTGGGGCAGGTGGCTGCCGGGCTGCCGCTGGAGGGGGTGGACGTGGTGATCCTGCCGCCGCTGCCGTACCTGGGGGAGCTGGTCGAGGACTTCGGCGAGACCGGCCTGGCCTTTGGCGCGCAGGACGTGAGCAGCAACGAGAAGGGCGCCTACACCGGCGAGGTCTGCGCGGCCATGCTGGTCGAGGTCGGGGCCCGCTATGGCCTGGTCGGCCATTCCGAGCGCCGCCAGTACCACCACGAGAGCAGCGAGCTGGTCGCGCGCAAGTTCGCCGCCGCCCAGCACGCCGGCCTGGTGCCGGTGCTGTGCGTGGGCGAGACCCTGGAACAGCGCGAGGCCGGGCAGACCGAAGCGGTCATCGCCAGCCAGCTGGCACCGGTGCTGGAGCTGGTCGGCGCGGCCGGTTTCGCCCGGGCCGTGGTCGCCTATGAGCCGGTCTGGGCCATCGGTACCGGCCGTACCGCCACCAAGGAGCAGGCACAGCAGGTGCACGCGTTCATCCGTGGCCAAGTCGCGCGTATCGATGCTAGAATCGCTGATTCACTGCCCATTGTTTACGGCGGTAGCGTGAAGCCCGACAATGCCGGGGAACTGTTCGCGCAGCCGGATGTCGATGGTGGGCTGGTCGGCGGCGCCTCCCTGGTGGCCGCGGACTTCCTGGCCATCGCAAGGGCGGCGGCCGCGAACTAATCCTAGAAGTATTGTCCGAGGGCGGTTTCCAATGCTGATGTTGATCCTCAATGTCGTCTACGTGCTGGTCGCTGTGGCCATGATCGCGCTGATCCTGATGCAGCGTGGCTCGGGTGCGGCGGCGGGTTCGGGCTTTGGTGCCGGCGCCTCGGGTACGGTGTTCGGTGCGCGTGGCGCCTCGAACTTCCTGTCCAAGTCGACCAAGTGGCTGGCCGTCGTGTTCTTCGGCATCAGCCTCTTCATGGCCTGGTATGCCGGTCATGGCAGTCGTCCGGCGGCCGACCAGGATCTGGGCTTGATGTCCGCTCCGGCGGCGGTCGCTCCGGCGGCTCCGGCAGGCGAATTGCCGGCCGTTCCGAAGGCTGATGCGGTCCCGGCCGCCCCGGTTCCGGCCGCGAATGTGCCGGCTCAGGCGGAATCTTCGGTTTCTGGTGAAGAAAAGCCTTCGGAAGGCTCCCAGAAACACTGAAGCCGGTTACAATACGCGGCGCATCGGGAAGATAGTCTGATGTGATCGTTTGCCCAGGTGGCGGAATTGGTAGACGCACTACCTTGAGGTGGTAGCGACTTAGGTCGTAGGGGTTCGAGTCCCCTCTTGGGCACCATTTGTAAGTAAAGCGGGTTCACCTGGCGCGCAAGGCGCCAGGTAGATTCCCGTCCACTCCCCCATGCCAAAGCGCCTGCAGGCGCAGCGGCAGAGGCAAGAGAGAATCGCTGTGCTGGCCGAATATTTGCCGTCTCTGCTGTTTCTGATCGTTGCCACCGGTATCGGCATTACGCTGATGCTGGTTGGTCGATTCCTCGGTCCCCGCCGCCCCGATCTGGAAAAGCTGTCGCCGTACGAGTGCGGCTTCGAGGCCTTCGAAGACGCGCGCATGAAGTTCGACGTGCGCTACTACCTGATCGCGATCCAGTTCATCGTCTTCGACCTGGAAATCATCTTCATCGTGCCGTGGACCCAGGTCTTCATGGAGCTGGGCGCGCGTTCGCTCGTCACCATGGGTCTGTTCGTCGGCATGCTGTTCCTCGGTTTCATTTACGTCTGGAAGAAGGGAGCGCTGGAATGGGAGTGATTCAGACTCTCGATGGCCTCATGAACAACCCCACGCCGGAAGGCCGGGTTGATGACATCCTGCGGCCGGAAGGCGACAACCCGCTGCTGGAAAAGGGCTTCGTCACCACCAGCGTCGATGCACTGCTGAACTGGGCGCGCACCGGCTCGATGTGGCCGATGACCTTCGGTCTGGCCTGCTGCGCGGTCGAGATGATGCACGCCGGCGCCGCGCGCCTGGACCTTGACCGCTACGGCGTGGTGTTCCGCCCGTCGCCGCGCCAGTCCGACGTGATGATCGTGGCCGGTACCCTGGTCAACAAGATGGCCCCGGCGCTGCGCAAGGTCTACGACCAGATGCCGGACCCGAAGTGGGTCATCTCGATGGGTAGCTGCGCCAATGGTGGCGGCTATTACCACTACTCCTATTCTGTCGTGCGCGGCTGTGATCGCGTGGTGCCGGTGGACGTCTACGTCCCGGGTTGCCCGCCGACCGCCGAGGCGCTGGTGTACGGGATCCTGCAGCTGCAGAAGAAGATCTGGCGTACACAGACCATCGCCCGCTGACCCCTTCACCTGACAAGAGCGCGCCAAGCCCCCATGGCAGAGCAAGCATCCTTCATCGACCGACTCTCCGCACGTTTCGCTGGTGCCAAGGTCATCGTGGTCGAACCCCGCGGCGAAGTGACGCTGGAAGTGCCTGCCGCCGAGTGGCACGCCACCGCCCTGGCGCTGCGTGACGAGTTTGGTTTCGAGCAGGCCGTGGATCTCTGCGGCGTCGATTACCTGGGTTATGGCTCCGACGAATGGGACACCGCCGACGTGTCCTCGCAGGGCTTCAGCCGTGGCGTCGAAGGCAAGGCCCAGGGCCGTTTCGCGTGGGGTGAGTTCCCCACCGAGGAGAACGGTGCCGACGGTGCCCGCCCGCAGCACATGCCGACCCAGCGTTTCGCCGTGGTCGCCCAGCTGCGCTCATACCAGCACAACCTGATGATGCACCTGCGCTGCTTCGCCCCTGACGAAGCACTGCCGGTGGTGTCCTCGCTGACCGGCATCTGGCCGGGCCTGAACTGGTTCGAGCGCGAAGCGTTCGACCTGTACGGCGTGATCTTCGAAGGCCACCCGGACCTGCGCCGGATCCTGACCGACTACGGTTTCGTCGGCCATCCGTTCCGCAAGGACTTCCCGCTGATCGGCAATGTCGAAGTCCGCTACGACGAAGAAAAGAAGCGCGTGATCTACGAACCGGTCACCTCGGTGGAGCCGCGTGTCGGCGTGCCGCGCGTGATCCGCGACGACGCCCGTCTGCAGACCGCAGAAGGTGAGCGCGCGCAGGAGGCAGTGAAGTGAGCCACGTACACCAGGCCGGCGAAGCATTCGCCAGCAACGCCGCTGAAAGCCGGCAGGAAATCCGCAACTACACCATGAACTTCGGCCCGCAGCATCCGGCCGCTCACGGTGTGTTGCGCCTGATCCTGGAAATGGACGGCGAAACCATCATGCGCGCCGACCCGCACGTGGGTCTGCTGCACCGTGGTACCGAAAAGCTGGCCGAGTCCAAGCCGTTCAACCAGTCGATCGGTTACATGGATCGCCTGGATTACGTGTCGATGATGTGCAACGAGCACGCCTACGTGCGCGCGATCGAGACCCTGATGGGCATCGAGGCGCCGGAGCGTGCGCAGTACATCCGCACCATGTACGACGAGATCACCCGCATCCTCAACCACCTGATGTGGCTGGGCTCCAACGCGCTCGACCTGGGTGCGATGGCGGTGATGCTGTACGCCTTCCGCGAGCGCGAAGAGCTGATGGACTGCTATGAAGCAGTCTCCGGCGCACGCATGCACGCGGCGTACTACCGTCCGGGCGGTGTCTACCGCGACCTGCCGGACCACATGCCAAAGTACAAGGAGTCGCGCTGGCACAAGGGCAAGGCGCTGAAGCAGCTCAATGCTTCGCGCGAGGGCTCGCTGCTGGACTTCCTGGAGAACTTCACCGTCGAGTTCCCCAAGCGCATCGACGAATACGAAACCCTGCTGACCGACAACCGTATCTGGAAGCAGCGTACCGTCGGCATCGGCGTGGTGACGCCGGAACTGGCGCACCAGTGGGGCATGACCGGCGTGATGCTGCGTGGCTCGGGCGTCGCCTGGGACCTGCGCAAGAAGCGCCCGTACGCCAAGTACGATGCCGTCGATTTCGACATCCCGCTGGGCAAGGAAGGCGACTGCTACGACCGCTACCTGGTCCGCGTTGCCGAAATGCGCGAGTCCAACCGCATCATCAAGCAATGCGTGGCATGGCTGAAGGCCAACCCCGGCCCGGTCATGGTCAAGAACTTCAAGGTCGCTCCGCCCAGGCGCGAGGACATGAAGGACGACATGGAAGCGCTGATCCACCACTTCAAGCTGTTCAGCGAAGGCTACTGCGTGCCGGCCGGCGAGACCTACTCGGCGGTGGAAGCCCCGAAGGGCGAGTTCGGCTGCTACCTGGTCTCCGATGGCGCCAACAAGCCGTTCCGCGTGCACCTGCGTGCGCCGGGCTTCGCCCACCTGTCCTCGATCGATTCGGTCGTGCGCGGCCACATGCTGGCCGACGTGGTGGCGATGATCGGTACCTACGACCTGGTGTTCGGCGAGGTTGACCGGTAATGCCGTCCGCCACGCCAACGCCCGCTGCAGGCAGCCGGCGCAAGCCGGCGCCGCAGTTTCTGGAATTTCACGTTATGCATTTCGCTGAGGTCGGCCGATGAAGGCGACAGGTAATTTCGAGGCGGCGCGCGACGTCGACCCGATGGTGGTGCTGAGCGACAAGACCCGCGCTCACATCGATCACTGGCTGTCCAAGTTCCCGCCGGACCGCAAGCGCTCTGCCGTGCTGCAGGGCCTGCATGCGGCCCAAGAGCAGAACCAGGGCTGGCTGACCGACGAGCTGATCGCCGGCGTGGCCAAGTACCTCGACCTGCCGCCGGTGTGGGCCTACGAGGTCGCCAGCTTCTACTCGATGTTCGAGACCGAGAAGGTGGGCCGCAACAACGTGGCCATCTGCACCAACATCAGCTGCTGGCTCAATGGCGCCGAGGACATCGTCCGCCATTGCGAGAAGAAGCTGGGCATCAAGCACGGTGAATCGACCCCGGACGGCCGCGTCTACCTCAAGCGCGAGGAAGAGTGCCTGGCCGGCTGCGGTGGCGCGCCGATGATGGTCATCAACGGTCACTACCATGAGCGTCTGACCCTGGAAAAGGTCGACGAGCTGCTGGACGGGCTGGAGTAAGGGCATGGCACATCACCACGAATCCAAGGGTCCGGTCGGTCCCGCGCCGCTGCCGCACCAGGTGGTCTACACCACCCTGCATTACGACACCCCGTGGTCGTACGAAAGCTACCTGAAGACCGGTGGCTACGCCGCCCTGCGCAAGATCCTCGAAGAGAAGATCCCGCCGGAGCAGGTCATCGAGATGGTCAAGGCCTCGGGCCTGCGCGGCCGCGGTGGCGCAGGCTTCCCGACCGGCCTGAAGTGGTCCTTCATGCCCAAGGGCAACATGCAGAAGTACATCCTCTGCAACTCGGACGAATCCGAGCCGGGCACCTGCAAGGACCGCGACATCCTGCGCTACAACCCGCATTCGGTGGTGGAAGGCATGGCGATCGCCTGCTACGCCACCGGTTCGACCGTGGGTTACAACTACCTGCGCGGTGAGTTCCACCACGAGCCGTTCGAGCACTTCGAGCAGGCCCTGGCCGACGCCTATGCGAACGGCTGGCTGGGCAAGAACATCCTCGGCAGTGGCGTGGACATCGACATCTACGGCGCGCTGGGCGCCGGCGCGTACATCTGCGGCGAAGAAACCGCGCTGATGGAATCGCTGGAGGGCAAGAAGGGCCAGCCGCGCTACAAGCCGCCGTTCCCGGCCAATTTCGGCCTGTATGGCAAGCCGTCGACGATCAACAACACCGAAACCTATGGTTCGGTGCCGGCGATCATCCGCAACGGTCCGGAGTGGTTCAAGGGCCTGAGCCTTACCGCCAACGGCGGTCCTAAGTGCTTCTCGGTGTCCGGCTGCGTGCAGAATGGCGGCAACTTCGAAGTGCCGCTCGGCACCAAATTCCACGACCTGCTGGAAATGGCCGGTGGCCTGCGTCCGGGCCGCACGCTGAAGGGCGCGATCCCGGGCGGCGTGTCGATGCCGGTGCTGACCGCGGCCGAGCTGAAGGACCTGCCGATGGACTACGACACCATCCGCGCGCTGGGCTCCGGCCTGGGTTCGGGTGCGATCGTGGTGCTGGACGACAGCGTCTGCTGCGTCAAGTTCGCCTGCCGTATCAGCCAGTTCTTCCACAAGGAATCCTGTGGCCAGTGCACCCCGTGCCGCGAGGGCACCGGCTGGATGCACCGCGTGCTGGAGCGCATCGTCGCCGGCAAGGCCACGATGGAAGACCTGCACCAGCTGAAGGCGGTGGCCGGCCAGATCGAAGGCCACACCATCTGTGCGTTCGGTGAAGCGGCTGCATGGCCCATCCAGGGCTTCCTGCGCCAGTTCTGGGACGAATTCGAGTACTACATCGTCAACGGTCATTCGATGGTTGACGGCAAGAAGGTGGAGGCAGCCGCCGCATGAGCGCGCAACCCGTAAACCCGAACGTGCCACCGGATCACGTGACCATCGAAATCGATGGCAAGTCCCTGGTCGTGCCCAAGGGTTCGATGATCATCCAGGCGGCCGACAAGGCCGGCATTTCGATTCCGCGCTTCTGCTACCACGAGAAGCTGCCGATCGCCGCCAACTGCCGCATGTGCCTGGTGGACGTGGAAAAGTCGCCGAAGCCGGCGCCGGCCTGCGCCACTCCGGTGATGGATGGCATGAAGGTCGCCACCCGCAGCGAGAAGGCACTGAAGTTCCAGCGCTCGGTGATGGAGTTCCTGCTCATCAACCACCCGCTGGACTGCCCGATCTGCGACCAAGGCGGCGAGTGCGAACTGCAGGACGTCTCGCTGGGCTATGGCCGTTCGGTCAGCCGCTTCAACGAGCGCAAGCGCGTGGTCCCGGACGAGGACATGGGCCCGCTGGTCGCCACCGAGATGACCCGCTGCATCCAGTGCACCCGCTGCGTCCGCTTCACCGCCGACGTCGCCGGTACCTACGAACTGGGTGGCATGTATCGCGGTGAGAACCTGCAGATCGGTACCTTCGACGGCAAGCCGCTGACCACCGAACTGTCCGGCAATGTCGTCGACGTCTGCCCGGTCGGCGCACTGACCAACAAGGTGTTCCAGTTCCGCGCCCGCCCTTGGGAACTGACCGCGCGCGAATCGCTGGGCTACCACGACGCGATGGGTTCGAACCTGTTCCTGCACGTGCGTCGCGGCGAAGTGCTGCGCACCGTGCCGCGCGACAACGAAGCGGTGAACGAGTGCTGGCTGTCCGACCGTGACCGCTACTCGCACCAGGGCCTGTACAGCGAAGACCGTGCGGTCAAGCCGCTGCGCAAGGTCAATGGCGAGTGGAAGGAAGTGAGCTGGGCCGAAGGCCTGGCCGCGGCCGCCGAGATCCTCAAGGCCAACCAGGGCGACAACCTGGGCGTGCTGGTGCATCCGTCCACCTCGAACGAGGAAGGCGCGCTGCTGGCCCGCCTGGCCAAGGGCCTGGGCTCGAGCAATATCGACCACCGCATCAACAACCGTGATTTCTCCGACGCTGCAACCGCCGAAGTGTTCGGCCTGCCGCTGGCCGAAATCGAAGGTGCCGATCGCATCGTCGTTCTGGGCAGCAACATCCGCCACGAACTGCCGCTGCTGCACGCCCGCCTGCGCAAGGCGCAGACCACCAAGGGCGCGAAGATCCACGTCGTCAATCCGGTCGACTTCGACTTCGCCTTCAGTATTGCCGGCAAGCAGATCGTTGCACCGTCGAAGTTCGTCGACGCGCTGGCCAACGCCGAGCTGCGTTCGGCGGTGCAGGGCGGCAACAACACCGTGCTGATCGTCGGTGGCATCGCCGAAAACCACCCGCAGGCTGCCGCCATCCGCGCCGCCGCGCGTGACTTCGCCGCCGCCACCGGTGCCAAGCTGTGCCGCATCCCGCAGGGCGCCAACGCCGTGGGCCTGACCCGCGCCGGCGTGCTGCCGGCCGGCAAGGACGTCGCCGCGATGCTGGCGCAGCCGCGCCAGGCCTACGTGGTGTACGGCCTGGAGCCGGGCCTGGATTTCGCCGATGCACCTGCCGCGCGCAAGGCGCTGGCCGGTGCCCAGGTGGTGGCCTTCAGCCAGTTCGCCTGTGCCTCGACCCGCGACGTCGCCGACGTGATCCTGCCGATCGGTGCGCTGCCGGAAATCGACGCCACCCTGACCAACCTCGATGGTCGCGAGCAGTCGGCCCGTGCCGGCGGCAAGCTGCCGGGCGAGGCCCGTGAAGGCTGGCGCGTGCTGCGCGCCCTGGGCGGCGACATGGCGCTGACCGGTTTCGACTTCACCGACCTTGCCGGCCTGCGTGCCAGCCTGGCCCCGGTGTCGGTCACCGTTGCCGCTTCGGCGCAGCCGGTGGTTGCCGGCGAAGGCCTGGAAGTGGCTTCGACCGCCGCGATCTACCGCACCGATGCGGTGGTCCGTCGCGCCCCGGCGCTGCAGTCGCATCCGCTCAACAACGCCCCGCGCATCGTGCTGAACGCTGAAGATGCCGCTCGCCTGCAGCTGCAGGAAGGGCAGATGGCCAAGGTCGGCACCGATGCCGGCAAGGCCACCCTGCCGGTGGTGGTCGACGCCCGCGTCGCTGCGGGTTCGGTCTGGATTGAATCGGGCCACGGCGCGACCGCGCCGCTGGGTGCCGCTCGCGTAACGGTGGTGGCTGCATGAACGAATTGCTGTTGAACGCGGTCGACCCGCTGCACCAGTGGCTGCTTGGCCTCGGTGACATCGGCGCGCTGATCTGGATCATCCTGAAGATCCTGGTGATCACCGTTCCGGTAATCATCTCAGTGGCCTTCTACGTGGTCTGGGAACGCAAGCTGATCGGCTGGATGCACGTCCGCCACGGCCCGATGTACGTGGGCATGGGCATCTTCCAGGCCTTTGCCGACGTCTTCAAGCTGCTGTTCAAGGAAGTGGTCCAGCCGAGCAGCGCCAACAAGGCGATCTACCTGCTGGCCCCGCTGATCACCCTGGCCCCGGCCTTCGCGGCCTGGTCGGTGGTCCCCTTCGATTCGCAGATCGTGCTGTCCAATGCCAACGCCGGCCTGCTGTACCTGCTGGCGATGACCTCGCTGGGCATCTACGGCATCATCCTGGCCGGTTGGGCGTCCAACTCGAAGTACGCGTTCCTGGGTGCCATGCGCGCCTCGGCGCAGATGATCAGCTACGAAATCGCCATGGGCTTCGCCTTGGTCGGCGTGATGATCGCCGCTGGCAGCCTGAACCTGAGCAATATCGTGATGGCGCAGGCCGGCAGCTCCGGCTTCTTCGACTGGTTCCTGCTGCCGCTGTTCCCGCTGTTCGTCATCTACTGGGTGTCGGGCGTGGCTGAAACCAACCGCGCGCCGTTCGACGTGGTGGAAGGCGAATCGGAAATCGTCGCCGGCCACATGGTCGAATACTCCGGCGGTGCCTTCGCGCTGTTCTTCCTGGCCGAATACGCGAACATGATCCTGATCAGCTTCCTGATCTCGATCTTCTTCCTCGGCGGCTGGCTGAGCCCGGTCCAGGGCTGGGTCAACTTCGGCGATGTCTCGCCGCTGGTCGACTGGATCTGGAAGGGCGGCGCACCGTGGCTGTTCGTCAAGGTGTTCTTCTTCGCCAGTGCCTACATCTGGTTCCGTGCCAGCTTCCCGCGCTTCCGCTACGACCAGATCATGCGCCTGGGCTGGAAGGTCTTCATCCCGCTGGCCATTCTGTGGATCGCGGTTACCGCCGTCATGGTGTTCTTCGGCGTGATTCAAAAGGGCGTCTAAAGTGATGAACAGGATTACCCATTACTTCAAGAGCCTGCTGCTGCTCGAACTGCTGGCGGGCCTCTGGCTGACGCTGAAGTACAGCTTCAAGCCGAAGTACACGATGATGTACCCGATGGAGAAGTTCCCGCAGTCGCCGCGCTTCCGTGGCCTGCACGCGCTGCGCCGCTACCCTAACGGCGAAGAGCGCTGCATTGCCTGCAAGCTGTGCGAAGCGGTGTGCCCGGCCCTGGCCATCACCATCGATTCGGCCAAGCGCGAGGACGGCACCCGCCGCACCACCCGCTACGACATCGACCTGTTCAAGTGCATCTTCTGCGGCTTCTGCGAAGAAAGCTGCCCGGTGGACTCGATCGTCGAAACCCACATCCTCGAGTACCACTTCGAGAACCGTGGCGAAAACATCGTTACCAAGCCGCAGCTGCTGGCCCTTGGCGATCGTCTCGAAAACGAGATCGCCGAGCGTCGTGCCGCCGATGCCGCTTACCGCTGAGGTCGAGAGATGGATTGGGTAAATATCGCTTTCTGGGTGTTCGCCATCGCGGCAACGGTTTCGGCCGGTGCGGTGATCAGCGTGCGCAACCCGGTGCATGCAGTGCTGTGCCTGGTGCTGACCTTCTTCTCCATTGCCTGCGTGTGGCTGCTGGTGGGCGCCGAGTTCCTCGGCGTGGCGCTGGTGCTGGTCTACGTCGGCGCGGTGATGGTGCTGTTCCTGTTCGTGGTGATGATGCTGGACATCGACCCCAGCAAGATGCGTGAAGGCTGGGTGCGTTACCTGCCGGTCGGCCTGATCGTGGCAGTGGCGATGCTGGTGCAGATGCTGATCCTGATCGGCGTGAAGGGCAGGGCGGTCGCTCCGTTCCCGGCCGACAACGCCGCTGCGGTCGCTGCCGACAGCTCCAACGTCACCTGGCTGGCGCGCACGCTGTTCACCGAATACCTGCTGCCGTTCGAGTTCGCCGCCGTCATCCTGACCGTGGCCGTGGTCGCCGCCGTGATGCTGACCCTGCGTCGCCGTACCGGCGTGAAGAGCCAGAACCCGGGTGAGCAGACCATGGTCAAGGCCGGCCAGCGCCTGCGCATGGTCAAGATGGGCGCCGAAGCACCGGTCGTGCACAGCAACAGCAAGCCGGCCACCGGCGAGGAGACCCAGCCGTGATTACCCTTGGCCACATGCTTGCGCTTGGCGCGGTGCTGTTCGCCATCAGCCTGGCCGGCATCTTCCTCAACCGGAAGAACGTCATCGTCCTGCTGATGTCGATCGAGCTGATGCTGCTGTCGGTGAACATCAATTTCGTCGGCTTCTCGCGTCAGCTGGGCGATCCGTCCGGCCAGCTGTTCGTGTTCTTCATCCTGACCGTCGCCGCCGCGGAAGCCGCCATCGGCCTGGCGATCCTGGTGACCCTGTTCCGTACCCGCCGCACGATCAATGTCGGCGAAGTCGATTCGTTGAAGGGCTGATCCACAGATGGAAATCACTCTCTCCAAGAGTCTGTTGATCGCAGTGGTGCTTGCACCGCTGTTCGGCAGCATCATCGCCGGCCTGTTCGGTCGCCAGGTCAAGCGCTTCGGCGCGCAGACCATCACCATCCTCGGCGTCGCGGTAGCCTGCGGCCTGTCGATGTACACGTTCTACCAGCTGATGTGGGGCGGCGCGCAGCCGTTCAACCAGAACATCTACACGTTCTTCGAAGTCGGCCAGTATTCGGCGCACGTCGGCTTCATGGTCGACAAGCTGACCGCGATGATGATGGTGGTGGTGACCTTCGTGTCGCTGCTGGTCCACATCTACACGATCGGCTACATGCAGGACGACCCGGGCTACCAGCGGTTCTTCAGCTACATCTCGCTGTTCACCTTCTCGATGCTCACCCTGGTGATGAGCAACAACTTCCTGCAGCTGTTCTTCGGCTGGGAAGCGGTGGGCCTGGTGTCGTACCTGCTGATCGGCTTCTGGTTCAAGCGCCCGACCGCGATCTTCGCCAACATGAAGGCGTTCCTGGTCAACCGCGTCGGTGACTTCGGCTTCCTGCTGGGCATCGCTGGCGTGCTGTGGGTGTTCGGCACCCTGGACTACTCGCAGGTGTTCTCGCAGGCCGGCATGCTGGCTGACCCGCGCGCCCAGCTGCAGATCTGGGACGGCACGATCCTGGGCATGCAGCTGCTGAACGAGCCGGTGATCTGGTCGATCGCCACCGTCATCTGCATCTGCCTGTTCATCGGCGCCATGGGCAAGTCGGCCCAGGTCCCGCTGCACGTGTGGCTGCCGGACTCGATGGAAGGCCCGACCCCGATCTCGGCACTGATCCACGCCGCGACGATGGTGACCGCCGGTATCTTCATGGTCACCCGCATGTCGCCGCTGTTCGAGCTGTCGCAGACGGCGCTGAACTTCGTGCTGTTCATCGGTGCCACCACCGCGTTCTTCACCGGCCTGATCGGCATCGTGCAGAACGACATCAAGCGCGTCGTCGCGTACTCCACGCTGTCGCAGCTGGGCTACATGACCGTCGCCCTGGGCGTGTCGGCCTACTCGGCCGCCGTGTTCCACCTGATGACCCACGCCTTCTTCAAGGCCCTGCTGTTCCTGGGCGCCGGCTCGGTCATTATCGCGATGCACCACGAGCAGGACATGCGCAAGATGGGCGGCCTGCGCAAGTACATGCCGATCACCTTCATCACCATGTGGATCGGTACGCTGGCCCTGGTTGGTACGCCGTTCTTCTCCGGCTTCTACTCGAAGGACACCATCATCGAGGCGGCCGAGATCCACGCCCACATGCAGAACAGCTGGGTGGCCACCTATGGCTACTGGGCCGTGCTGGGTGGCGTGCTGGTGACCAGCTTCTACAGCTTCCGTCTGCTGTTCATGACCTTCCACGGCAAGGAGCGTTTCCGCGACGCGCACGACGATCATGGCCACGGCCATGACGATCACCACACCGCCGATGCCCACCATGGCGATGCCCATGACGACCACGGCCACGGTCCGCATGAACCGCATGAAACCCCGTGGGTGGTGACCCTGCCGCTGATCCTGCTGGCCATCCCGTCGATCGCCATTGGTTTCTTCAGCATCGGTCCGATGCTGCACGGCACCGACTGGGCCGGCCACCATGCGCACGAGGCGATCAAGGGCCAGGCACAGACGTTCTTCACCGGCATCGTCGACTTCTACGATCCGGCCAAGAACACCGTCGCGTTCCTGGGTGAAGAGTTCCATGGCCCGGTGGCGTTCGCGCTGCACGGCATGATGCTGCCGCCGTTCTGGCTGACCCTGGCGGGCTTCCTGCTGGCTGCGCTGTTCTACCTGTGGAAGCCGGACCTCTCGGGCAAGGCGCGCAAGACCTTCGCCCCGATCGTCTCGGTGCTGGAAAACAAGTACGGCTTCGACAAGCTGTGGATCGATGGCTTTGCCGGTGGCAGCGTCAAGCTGGGCAAGGTCTCGCGCTGGATCGACAGCAACATCGTCGACGGCGTGGTCAATCTTTCGGCACGTGTTGTGGACGTTGCAGCCGGCGTGCTGCGTCGTACCCAATCCGGTTTCCTCTATCACTACGCCTTCGCGATGATCATCGGCCTGATTGCCCTGCTGGGCGTGCTGATGCATTACCTGCGTTGATGACCTGTACGGAATAAGAAGACGTGTCGAACTGGCCTCTACTCAGTGTCCTCATCTGGCTGCCGATCATCGGTGGCGCCCTGATCCTTGCGATCCGTGATGCACAGACTGCCCGCTGGGCGTCGCTGGGCGTCGCGGTGCTCACCTTCGTTGCAAGCCTCTCGCTGCTGGGCGGCTACAACGCGGGCATCGACGGCCTGCAGTTCGTCGAGACCCATGCCTGGATCCCGGCGTACAAGATCGGCTACAACCTGGGCGTGGACGGCATTGCCGTGGCGCTGATCCTGCTGACCACCCTGGTCAGCGTGCTTGCCCTGATCGGCGCCTGGAGCGCCATCGACAAGCGCGTCAACCAGTACGTGGCGGCCTTCCTGATCCTGGAAGGCGTCACCGTCGGCATCTTCGCCGCGACGGACGCGATGCTGTTCTACGTGTTCTTCGAAGCCATGCTGATCCCGATGTTCCTGATCATCGGTGTCTGGGGTGGCCCGCGCCGCATCTACGCAGCACTGAAGTTCTTCCTGTACACCTTCCTCGGCTCGGTGCTGATGCTGGTGGCGCTGATCTACCTGTACATGAAGGGCGGCAGCTTCCAGCTGGCCGACCTGTACGCGCTGCCGCTGTCGGCCAAGGAACAGACCTGGATCTTCTTTGCCTTCCTGATCGCCTTCGCGGTCAAGGTGCCGATGTTCCCGGTCCACACCTGGCTGCCGGACGCCCACGTGGAAGCGCCGACCGCCGGTTCGGTGATCCTGGCCGCCATCGCCCTGAAGATCGGTGGCTACGGCTTCCTGCGCTTCAACCTGCCGATCGTCCCGGACGCGTCGCAGGAATGGGCCTGGCTGGTGATCGCGCTGTCGCTGATCGCGGTGATCTACGTCGGCCTGGTCGCCCTGGTGCAGGACGACATGAAGAAGCTGATCGCCTATTCGTCGATCGCGCACATGGGCTTCGTCACCCTGGGCACCTTCATCGCCCTGTGGCTGGTGCGTGAAGCCGGCAATGCCGATGCTGCCCGCCTGGGCCTGCAGGGCGCCATGGTGCAGATGATCTCGCACGGCTTCGTGTCCGGTGCGATGTTCTCCTGTGTCGGCGTGCTGTACGACCGCATGCACAGCCGCCGCATCGCCGATTACGGCGGCGTGGTCAACGTGATGCCGTGGTTCGCCACCTTCGCCATGCTGTTCTTCATGGCCAATGCGGGCCTGCCGGGCACCAGCGGTTTCGTCGGCGAGTTCATGGTCATCCTGTCGGCCTTCCAGCGTAATCCGTGGATCGCACTGGGCGCGGCCACCACCCTGATCATCGGCGCCGCCTACACCCTGTGGCTGTACAAGCGCATCTTCTTCGGCGAAGTGGCCAACAGCCACGTGGCCGAACTGAAGGACATCAACGGCCGCGAATGGCTGGTGCTGGGCGTGTTCGCCATCGGCGTGCTGGCCCTGGGCATCTACCCCAAGCCGCTGACCGACCTGATGGAGCCCTCGATCGCGAAGCTGGCGATGCAGATCGCATCCAGCAAGCTGCTGTAATTCCAGGATTTGATGATGACCACCTCGCCGCTGCTGCCATTGACCGCCGCTGACCTGCCACCGCTCGCTCCCGAGCTGGTGCTGATCGGCAGCGCCTTCGCCCTGATGATCCTCGACCTGTTCGTCAGCAACCGGAACAAGATCGTCACCCACCTGTTCTCGCTCGCTGCGCTGGCCGTGGTGCTGTTCATGCTGGCCACCGGCGTGGGCGGGCAGGGCGAGGTCTTCCATGGCATGTTCGTGCGCGATACTGCCGCGGACGTGATGAAGACCGGGATCGTGCTGCTCAGCGGCCTGACCCTGGTCTACGGCTGGCGCTACCTGCGTGACCGCAACCTGTTCCAGGGCGAGATCCCGGTGCTGATCCTGTTCGGCACCGCCGGCATGATGATCCTGGTCTCGGCCGGCAGCCTGCTGATGGTCTACCTGGGCCTGGAGCTGCTGGCGCTGTGCTCCTACGCCCTGGTTGCCAGCAACCGTGAGAACGGTCTGGCCTCGGAAGCAGCGATGAAGTACATCGTGCTGGGTTCGCTGGCCTCGGGCCTGCTGCTGTACGGCATGTCTCTGATCTACGGCGCCACCGGCAGCCTGCACCTGGACGTCATCCGTGACGCCATCCCGCACTCGGAAGAGCGCGTGCTGCTGATCACCGGTGCGGTGTTCATGATCGCCGGCGTCGCCTTCAAGCTGGGCGCCGCACCGTTCCACATGTGGCTGCCGGACGTGTACCAGGGTGCCCCGGCACCGATCGCACTGTTCATCAGCTCGGCGCCGAAGCTGGCCGCCTTCGGCATGGCCTACCGCCTGCTGGAAATGGGCGTGGGTCCGCTGTCGACTGAACTGCAGCTGCTGATCGCCGGCCTGGCCGCGGTCTCGCTGGTCATCGGCAACCTGATGGCCATCGCGCAGAGCAACCTCAAGCGCATGCTGGCGTTCTCCACCGTCTCGCACATCGGCTTCCTGCTGATGGGCATCGCCGGTGGTGGCGCGCAGGGCTATGCCGCCGCGCTGTTCTACGCACTGGCCTACGCCATCATGTCCACCGCCGCCTTCGGCGCGATCATCGCGCTGTCGCGTGCCGGTTTCGAAGCCGAGAACATCGAGGACTTCAAGGGCCTCAATGCCCGCAACCCGTGGATGGCCGGCCTGGTGCTGTGCATCATGGCGTCGCTGGCCGGCATTCCGCCGTTCCTGGGCTTCTGGACCAAGCTGGCGGTGCTGGGCGCGGCCGTCAACGGGGGCCTGCTGTGGCTGGCCATCCTCGGCGTGCTGTGTGCCGTGGTCGGCTGCTTCTACTACCTGCGCGTCATCAAGGTCATGTACTTCGATGAGCCGGTGGGCGAGGCCATGCCGCGCAGCAACGACCGCGTGCTGGGCCTGGTGCTGGGCGTGAACGCGCTGGCGCTGCTGGCGCTGGGCCTGGCCTGGAACCCGATCATGGTCTGGTGCCAGCAGGCATTTGCGCATCTTGCATAAAAGTTGACACAAAGCTGCGCGATTCGTGTAATATGCGCAGCCTGAGTTGTCACTGCAGCGGTTCAGCCAGAACATCGTTGCGGTCGCCCTCCTCGAAAGAGAGCAGGGCAGCAGTTCAAACACTACCGGTGCGGGGTGGAGCAGTCTGGCAGCTCGTCGGGCTCATAACCCGAAGGTCGCAGGTTCAAATCCTGCCCCCGCTACCAACTTCAGATCGGCGCCAACCGGTTTGATGAATGAGGGAAAGCTTGCATTTTTTGGAGCCAACGCTCATAATTCCGCTTCTGATGCGGGGTGGAGCAGTCTGGCAGCTCGTCGGGCTCATAACCCGAAGGTCGCAGGTTCAAATCCTGCCCCCGCTACCAAGTAAAGAGATCGCCTTCGAAGTCCTGCTTCGAAGGCGTTTTTCTTTGGGTGGCTGCGTCGTTTCTGCGTGATCGGGGTCAGCTCCCTTTTCCGCGGGAAAGGGATCTGACCCCGGGCCCGCACCTTGCACCAGCGCGGTGCAGCCGCTATCATCAGCGGCCTAGCAGTACCCCTGAAGGCGGCCTCCCGGCGGGAGTCCGGACCCGGAAGGAGGGCCGCAACCGGCAGGCACTGCAGGTTGCAACCGGAATCCAGTCACCGGAGTCTTTCCGGAAAAGGGGCCCAGCGGGCCCTTTGTCGTTTCCGGGGCGTCATGTTTTCACGCCGGCCAAGGCCGGCACCCAACCAAGAGATCAAGGCAGGCTGTGAGCGACAAGGCAACCGACATCGCGAATCTGCTCGCCCCGACCGTTGTGTCGCTGGGCCTGGAGCTGCTGGGCGTTGAGTATCTGCCGGCCCCCGGCGGTGCGACCCTGCGCCTTTACATCGACGTGCCGCTGGCTGAACAGCCCGAGCGCATCATCAATGTCGACGACTGCGAGCGGGTCAGCCGCGAAGTGTCGGCGCAGCTGGACGTCGAAGACCCGATCAGCGGCAATTACACGCTGGAAGTGTCCTCGCCGGGCGTGGATCGCCCGCTGTTCAACCTGGAGCAGTTCGCTCGCCACCAGGGTGAATCGGCCAAGGTCACGCTGAAGCTGCCGCAGGACAACCGTCGTCGCCTGCAGGGCCGTATCGAAGCGACCGACGAGGCCGCAGGCACCATCACCTTCATCGTCGACAAGACCGAAGTGGTGGTGTCGGCCGACAACATCGACAAGGCACGGATCATGCCCGACTGGGTGGCGCTGGGGCTGGCCCCGAGCAAGCCGACCGGTCCGGCGCCGAAGCGTCCGAAGCCAAACACGAATTCTTCTTCCAACGAGCCGGCGGCAAAGAAGCCGCGCGCGGAGTGAGCCAATGAGCAAGGAACTGTTGCTGGTAGTCGACGCGGTCGCCAACGAGAAGGGCGTGCCGCGTGAAGTGATCTTCGATGCCATCGAGGCCGCCCTGGCCTCGGCAGCGAAGAAGCGCTATCCCGACGAGGAAGTGCTGACCCGCGTGGTCATCGACCACAAGGATGGCAGCTACGAAACCTTCCGCCGCTGGGAAGTGGTGGCCGACGACGTGGTCATGGAATCGCCGGACCGCCAGATCCGCCTGATGGACGCCGTCGACGAGGCCGAAGGCGTGGACGTCGGCGACTACATCGAAGAGCAGATCGAGAACCCGGACTTCGGCCGCATCGCCGCCCAGGCCGCCAAGCAGGTCATCGTCCAGCGTGTGCGCGAAGCCGAGCGCCAGCAGGTCGTGGATGCGTGGAAGGATCGCGTCGGCGAACTGATCACCGGTGTGGTCAAGCGCGCCGAGCGCGGCAACATCTATGTCGACCTCGGTGGCAATGCCGAAGGCTTCATTCCGAAGGACAAGGGCATTCCGCGCGACGTGCTGCGCGCCGGTGACCGCGTGCGCGGCTACCTGGCCGAAGTCCGTTCGGAACCCCGTGGCCCGCAGCTGTTCATCAGCCGCGCCGCCCCGGAATTCATGATCGAGTTGTTCAAGCTGGAAGTGCCGGAAGTCGGCCAGGGCCTGGTGGAAATCAAGGCCTGCGCACGTGATCCGGGCGACCGCGCCAAGATCGCCGTGCTCGCCCACGACCAGCGCACCGATCCGATCGGTGCCTGCATCGGCATGCGCGGTTCGCGCGTGCAGGCCGTGTCCAACGAGCTCAATGGCGAGCGAGTGGACATCGTGCTGTGGAACGACAACCCCGCCAACTTCGTCATCAACGCGATGGCGCCGGCCGAAGTGCAGTCGATCATCGTCGATGAAGACAAGCACTCGATGGACCTGGCCGTTGCCGAAGATCGCCTGGCCCAGGCGATCGGCAAGGGCGGCCAGAACGTGCGCCTGGCCAGCCGCCTGACCGGCTGGCAGCTCAACGTGATGACCCAGGACCAGGTCACCGCCAAGTCGGAGGCCGAGCAGGCTTCGGCCCGCCAGCTGTTCATGGACAAGCTGGAAGTGGACGAGGAAATCGCCGGCATCCTGGTCAGCGAAGGCTTCGGCACCGTCGAGGAAATCGCATATGTCCCGGTCGGCGAACTGCTGGCCGTGGAAGGTTTCGACGAAGACATCGTCGAAGAGCTGCGCGCTCGTGCCCGCGATGCGCTGCTCAATGAGGCCCTGGCAGTCGAAGAAGGCCTTGAAGACGGCCAGCCGGCGCAGGACCTGCTGTCCCTGAAGGGCATGGACGAAGCCACCGCATATGCGCTGGCCGGCCACGGCGTGCGTACCAGCGAGGACCTGTCCGACCTGGCCGCCGACGAGGTCATGGACTTCGGCATCGAAGGAATGGATCAGGCGCGCGCCGCTGCGCTGATCCTGGCCGCCCGTGCCGAAGAGATCGCCCGACTGGAACGCGGCGAATGAGCCGGCAATGAACAGGGCCCTGAGCCGCTCAGGGCGTAGAATCCGCGCCACCTCCAGATGCGGGGGGGCGCCCACAAGATCATAGGATCCGAATGTCGCAGCAAACCACCATCCGCAAGCTTGCCGAACTGGTCAACACGCCGGTCGAAAAACTGCTGGAACAGCTGGCCGGTGCCGGCATGAAGTTCAGCGGTCCCGACCAGGTCGTGACCAGCTCCGAGAAGGTGAAGCTCCTGGGCTTCCTTCGTCGTTCGCACGGCAAGCCCGAGCAGGCCCCGGAAGAGAGCGATCAGTCTGCAAAGAAGATCACGCTCAACCGCCGGAAGCAGCAGGAAGTGACGGTCAATTCCGGTCGCAGCAAGACGACCGTGAATGTCGAGGTGCGCCAGAAGCGTACCTACGTCAAGGATGGTGCGCGCGCCATGACGCCGGACGAAGAGCGCGCCGACATCCTGCGCAAGCTGGAAGAGTCGCGTGCCCGCAACCTCGCCGAACAGCAGGCCCTGGCCGAGAAGGATCGTCTGCGCGACGAAGCCATCGTCCGTGCCCGTGAGGAAGAGATTGCGGCCAAGGAACGCGCAGAGGCCGAGAAGAAGGCTGCCGAGGAAGCTGCGGCCGCCGCCAAGGCTGCCGAGGCACTGGCGGCCACCAAGCCCAAGCGCGCTCCGATCGATGAAACCGCGCCGCGTCCGCCGCGCACGCCGGCCGCCGCTCCGGCTGCGCCGCGCAGTGCGCCGCCGCCGCCGCCACGCAACGACGACCGCAGCAACCGCAGCGCGCCGCGCAACGAGCGTGGCCCGGGCGACCGTTTCGCCGGCCAGATGCACCTGTCGGCTGCCGACCGTGCGCGTCGTGGCAACAGCAACAACAGCAACACCCGTGGTCGGCCGGGTGGCCGTAACCAGGCCGGTGGCCGTCGCGACATGTCGCGCGGTGGCAACAATGCCGGCCCGCACGCCTTCGAGCGTCCGACCGCGCCGGTGGTGCGTGAAGTGGCGATCGGCGACACGATCACCGTGGCTGACCTGGCGCAGAAGCTCGCGCTGAAGGGCGGCGAGGTGGTCAAGGCGCTGTTCAAGATGGGCGTGATGGCCACCATCACCCAGTCCATCGACCACGACACCGCCGCGCTGGTGACCGAAGAACTCGGCCACAAGGCGATCCGTGCCAACGACAACGACGCCGAGGACGCACTGCTGGCCTCGACCGGTGAAAACCAGGGCGAAGCCACCCAGCGCCCGCCGGTGGTCACCATCATGGGCCACGTCGATCACGGCAAGACCTCGCTGCTGGATTACATCCGCCGCACCAAGGTCGCCACCGGCGAAGCCGGCGGCATCACCCAGCACATCGGTGCCTACCACGTGGATACGCCGAAGGGCGTGATCAGCTTCCTGGATACCCCGGGCCATGCTGCCTTCACCTCGATGCGTGCCCGCGGCGCCAAGCTGACCGATATCGTGGTGCTGGTCGTGGCCGCCGATGACGGCGTCATGCCGCAGACCAAGGAAGCGATCCAGCACGCCCGTTCGGCGGGTGTGCCGCTGATCGTGGCGATCAACAAGATCGACAAGTCCGACGCCGACCCGATGCGGGTCAAGAACGAACTGCTGTCCGAGCAGGTCGTGGCCGAAGATTTCGGTGGTGACACCCAGATGGTGGAGATCTCGGCCAAGACCGGCCTGGGCATCGACGATCTGCTGGACGCCATCTCGATCCAGGCCGAACTGCTGGAACTGAAGGCCGTCAACGAAGGCCGCGCCTCGGGCGTGGTGATCGAATCGTCGCTGGACAAGGGCCGCGGCCCGGTCGCTACCGTGCTGGTGCAGCAGGGCCGCCTGAAGAAGGGCGACTACCTGGTGTGCGGCATCCAGTACGGCCGCGTGCGTGCACTGTTCGATGAAACCGGCAAGCAGCCGGAATTCGCCGGCCCGTCCATCCCGGTGCAGGTCCTGGGCCTGTCCGGCGTGCCGGAAGCCGGTGACGACTTCGTGGTGGTCGAGGACGAGCGCCTGGCCAAGGACGTTGCCCAGCAGCGTGAGACCAAGCGCCGTGAATCGCGCCTGGTCGCCACCGCCGGCAGCCGCATGGAAGACATCATGGCGACCCTGGGCAAGGGCGAGGGCCAGCAGGTCCTCAACCTGGTCATCAAGGCCGACGTGCAGGGTTCGGTGCAGGCCCTCAGCCAGGCGCTGGTGGCGCTGTCCAACGAAGACATCCGCATCAACGTGATCCACTCCGGCGTGGGCGGCATCACCGAATCGGACGCCAACTCGGCGGCCGCTTCGAAGGCCACCGTCATCGGCTTCAACGTGCGTGCGGATGCTTCGGCCCGTCGCATCATCGAATCCAACGGCGTGGACCTGCGCTACTTCTCGATCATCTATGACGTGATCGATCAGGTGAAGCAGGTGGCCTCCGGTCTGCTGGGCGTGGAGATCCGCGAAGAGATCATCGGTATCGCCGAGGTCCGCGACGTGTTCCGCAGCTCCAAGCTGGGCGCCGTTGCCGGCTCGATGGTCATCGAGGGCGTGGTCAGGCGCAACAAGCCGATCCGCGTGCTGCGCGACAGCGTGGTGATCTTCGAGGGCGAGCTGGAATCGCTGCGTCGCTTCAAGGAGAACGTCGAGGAAGTCCGCAACGGTACCGAGTGCGGTATCGCGGTGAAGGCTTACAACGACGTCAAGCCGGGTGACCAGATCGAGTGCTTCGAGCGTATCGAAGTGCCGCGCACCCTGTAATGCTGCACTGGACCGGCCCTCACGGGTCGGTCCGCCCCCTGGTGGGGCCCGACCTTGGTCGGGCCGCTCCTCCTGGTAGGACCCGACCTTGGTCGGGTCACATTCAAATCGAGAGCCCGACCGCGTGCCCAAGACTTTCCATCGAACCGACCGTGTCTCCGCCCAGTTGCGCCGTGAACTCGGCACCCTGGTGCACAACGCCGTGCGCGAGCATGGGTTGCCCTCGGTGAGCGTGTCCGACGTGGAAATCACCCGCGACATGGCCCATGCCAAGGTGTTCGTCACCGCGCTGATGCCGGAACGTTCGGCCGAAGCCGTGGCCGGCCTGAAGGAGCTGGGCTACCGCCTGCGCATGGACCTGGCACGCGCGATGAAGCTGCGCCACGTGCCGGAGCTGCATTTCCACTACGACGACTCGGTCGACCGTGGTGAGCACATCGACAACATCCTGCGCGACCTGCCCGATACGCTGGCCGCGGAGAAGCGTCGCGAGAGCGACGAAGAATAACCGCGTGGCGCCGGGCATGCCCGGCGTTGTTGCATTCCGGCTGCGCGATGTCTGATGCAGACCGCGCTGCGGCAGTCGAGCATGGCTCGACCCTACAAAATTCTGCCATGACCCGAATTCAGTTCCGCCGCCTGGATGGCATCCTGCTGCTCGACAAGTCGACCGGCATGAGTTCCAACGCCGCCCTGCAGGTAGCCCGCCGCCTGTTCCGCGCCGAGAAAGGGGGGCACACCGGCAGCCTTGACCCGCTGGCCACCGGTCTGCTGCCGCTGTGCTTCGGCGAGGCAACCAAGATCGCCGGCCTGCTGCTCGGCTCGGCCAAGGCCTACGACGCCGAGATCGTGCTGGGCCAGACCACCGATACTGACGATGCCGAAGGCCAGGTGCTGCTGCAGCGCCCGGTGCCGGCCATCAGTGCCGAAGCGCTGCAGGCCGCACTGGCGGGGCTGACCGGCAACATCCGCCAGCGTGCCCCGATCTATTCGGCGCTGAAGCGGGGCGGTGAGCCGCTGTATGTGAAGGCCCGCCGCGGCGATGTCATCGAAGCGCCCGAACGCGAGGTGCAGGTACATGCCATCGAGGTGCTGGAGCAGCAGCCGGAACGGTTGCGGCTGCGCGTGACCTGCGGCTCCGGCACCTACATCCGCAGCCTGGCCCGCGACCTGGGCGAGACGCTGGGCTGTGGTGCCCACATCAGCGCACTGCGCCGGCTCTGGGTCGAGCCGTTCCGTGAGCCGGTAATGGTCACCCTGGACCAGCTGCGGGCGATGGTCGAGGCGGGTGACGAGGCGGGCATGGACACGCTGCTGCTGCCGCTGGCGGCCGGCCTGGCCGAGTACCCGCGGGTCGACCTGGATGCCGACCAGGCCCACCGCTTCTGCGTCGGCCAGCGCCAGCGCGATCTGTCCTGGCCGCGTGGCCTGGTGGCGGTGTTTGGTCCGGACGACGCTGTCCAGGGCCTGGGCCAGGTCGACGAAAGCGGCCTGCTGGCCCCGCAGCGTCGTTTCAACCTCTGACGGGCCCGGGCGGTTCAGCCCCGGTCCTTGTCCCGGAAGCCCCCGACCGTTACAATTTCGCGGCCGTTTTCCGGCAGCCTGCCTGGCGCAGGTTTCATCCTCGTAGTCCACGGCGAGCCTGGCGGTGCGCGAAGCGCGTTCCTGCCGGCCACGCATCACAGAGAAAAAGAAATGTCGATCGACACCCAGAAGGTCATTGAAGACAACAAGCGCAGCTCGGCTGACACCGGCTCCCCGGAAGTCCAGGTTGCGCTGCTGACCGCCCGCATCGAACTGCTGACCGGCCACTTCAAGACCCACAAGAAGGACCACCACAGCCGCCGCGGCCTGCTGCAGATGGTCAACCGCCGTCGCAGCCTGCTCGACTACCTGAAGAAGAAGGACGTCGAGCGCTACAAGGCCCTGATCGAGAAGCTTGGCCTGCGTCGCTAAGCAACGAATCCCCCGCGGCGCAGCGATGCGCCGCGGTTTTGTTTTGTAGTACCGCAATCCCCGATTCAGGCCGGAACGATCCGGCCACCCGCTGGCGGCAAGGGTCGCCGACGGTCCAAATTCGCAGACAGCATCCCCAAGGACACCCTCCGTGGCAAAAATCACCAAAACCTTCCAGTACGGCAAGCACACCGTCACGCTTGAGACCGGCGAAGTCGCCCGTCAGGCCAGCGGCGCCGTCATCGTCAAGATGGACGACACCGTACTGCTGGTCACCGCCGTCGCCGCCAAGAGCGCGCGCGAAGGCCAGGACTTCTTCCCGCTGACCGTCGATTATCAGGAAAAGTTCTACGCCGGCGGCCGTATCCCGGGTGGTTTCTTCAAGCGTGAAGGCCGTGCGACCGAGAAGGAAACCCTGATCTCGCGTCTGATCGACCGTCCGATCCGTCCGCTGTTCCCGGAAGACTACAAGAACGAAGTGCAGATCATCGCCACGGTCATGTCGTTGAACCCGGACGTGGACGGCGACATCCCGGCCCTGATCGGTGCCTCCGCTGCCCTGGCCCTGGCCGGCACCCCGTTCATGGGTCCGATCGGCGCTGCCAAGGTCGGTTACAAGAACGGCGAGTACATCCTGAACCCGACCGTCAGCGAACTGGCTGACTCGCAGCTGGAACTGGTCGTCGCCGGTACCTCCAACGCCGTGCTGATGGTTGAATCCGAAGCCGCGCTGCTGTCCGAAGAAGTGATGCTGGGCGCCGTGACCTTCGGTCACCGCGAAATGCAGAAGGTCATCAACGCGATCAACGAGCTGACCGTCGAAGCCGGCACCAAGCCGTCGACCTGGGAAGCCCCGGCCAAGAACGACGCGCTGATCTCCGCCCTGAAGGAAGCCATCGGCCCGCGCCTGGGCGAAGCCTTCCAGGTGCGTGACAAGCTGCAGCGCCGCGACGCCATCTCGGCAATCAAGAAGGACGTGTTCGAAACCCTGGCTGGCCGCGTGGCCGCCGAAGGCTGGAACCCGGCCGAGCTGTCGAAGGAATTCGGCGAGCTGGAATACCGCACCATGCGTGACTCGGTGCTGGACACCAAGGTCCGTATCGACGGCCGTGCGCTGGACACCGTCCGCCCGATCGCCGTGAAGACCGGTGTGCTGCCGCGTACCCACGGTTCCTCGTTGTTCACCCGTGGCGAAACCCAGGCCATCGTGACCATCACCCTGGGCACCGCCCGTGACGGCCAGGTCATCGACGCCGTTGCCGGTGAGTACAAGGAAAACTTCCTGTTCCACTACAACTTCCCCCCGTTCTCGGTGGGTGAGTGCGGTCGCATGATGGGCCCGAAGCGCCGCGAAATCGGCCACGGTCGCCTGGCCAAGCGCGGCGTGCTGGCTGTCATGCCGTCGCTGGAAGCCTTCCCGTACACCATCCGCGTCGTCTCGGAAATCACCGAGTCGAACGGTTCCTCGTCGATGGCCTCGGTCTGCGGCTCGTCGCTGGCCCTGATGGACGCCGGCGTGCCGGTGAAGGCTCCGGTGGCCGGTATCGCCATGGGTCTGGTCAAGGAAGGCGAGCGCTTCGTCGTCCTGTCCGACATCCTGGGTGACGAAGATCACCTGGGCGACATGGACTTCAAGGTCGCCGGTACCGCTGAGGGCATTTCCGCCCTGCAGATGGACATCAAGATCGAAGGCATCACCGAAGAGATCATGAAGCAGGCCCTGCAGCAGGCCAAGGCTGGCCGTCTGCACATCCTGGGCGAAATGGCCCACGGCCTGACCGCTCCGCGTGAAGAGCTGTCGGACTACGCGCCGCGCCTGCTGACCATCAAGATCCACCCGGACAAGATCCGCGAAGTGATCGGCAAGGGTGGTTCGACCATCCAGGCCATCACCAAGGAAACCGGCACCCAGATCGACATCCAGGACGACGGCACCATCGTCATCGCTTCGGTCAACGCCATCGCTGCGCAGGCCGCCAAGGCCCGCATCGAGCAGATCACCTCGGACGTCGAACCGGGCCGCATCTATGAAGGCAAGGTCGCCAAGATCATGGACTTCGGTGCGTTCGTCACCATCCTGCCGGGCAAGGACGGTCTGGTCCACGTGTCGCAGATCTCCAGCGATCGCGTCGAGAAGGTCGGCGACGTGCTGAAGGAAGGCGATGTGGTCAAGGTCAAGGTGCTGGAAGTCGACAAGCAGGGCCGTATCCGCCTGTCGATGAAGGCCGTGGAAGAAGGCGGCGCCGCCAGCGCCGAGTAATCGACCTCCGGTCAATTACGGTAGGTGTCAACCTTGGTTGACACGCTTCTGGAATCGCTGAATTGAAAAAGCGGGCTTCGGCCCGCTTTTTCTTTGCCTCGCTGTTATGAAGAACCGCGCACCCAGGTCGTTGCATGTCCTGCCGCGGTGCACGAGAGGCGCTACGCAGCCATCGTTCTGTCGCGGTTGCGCGGATCGCACCTGTCCACTGGACGACATGCCGCGACAACCATCCCGCAGCTCCATCCGTTTGCTAACGTGGCTGCGCCTTCGAACCGGGAGATCCCATGTTCCGCCAGACCGTGGCCGTCCTTGCCGTGCTGATTGCCGGCACCCTGCCCATTGCCTTGCATGCCGCGCCCGCACAGCCGCCGATCTTCGGTGCCTACTACCCCGGCGGCTCGGCCGAGCGCTATCCGGTGTCGAGCATTCCGGCCGAGCGCCTGACCCACCTGTTCTACGCGTTCTCCACCATCGAGGACGGCCGCTGCACGGTCGGTGCGGAAGCGCCGAAGAATTTCGCCGCACTGGCCGAACTCAAGAAGGCGCATCCGCACCTGCGCACGCTGATTTCGATCGGTGGCTGGGGCGCGGGTGGATTCTCCGATGCAGCGCTGACCGAGGCCAGCCGCAGGCGCCTGGTCGATTCGTGCATGGCGCTGTTCTTCGAACGCCACGCCGGCAGCTTCGATGGCGTGGACATCGACTGGGAATTCCCGGTCAGTGGCGGACCGAAGGAGCTGGCGCATCGCCCGCAGGATCGCGCCAACCTGACCCGGCTTGCGCAGTCCTTCCGCCAGGCACTCGATGCACGCGGTCGCAAGGTGGGCCAGCCGATGCTGCTGACCGCCGCGTTGGCCGCCGGCCGCCTGCAGACCGACGGTCCCTATGATCCAGCGGCGAGCTACGACCTGCCGGCGCTGGCCAGGGTGTTCGATTTCATCAACCTGATGAGCTACGACATGGGCACCGGTTTCTCGGCGGTGTCGACCTTCAATGCGCCGCTGCATGAAGTGCCGGCCGATCCGCTGGCCCCGGAGCTGCGGCGCTGGAACAACGTGGCCGGCGCGGTGCAGTACTACCGCGAGCACGGCGTGCCGGCCGAGAAGCTGGTGCTGGGCGTACCCTTCTACGGGCGCGGCTTCAAGGTCACCGGCGATGCAGCGGATGGGCTGTACCAGTCCTACAGTGCGCCGGCCGATGCCGGCGACTGGCGGGTGATCAAGGCGCGCTATCTCGATCAGCCGGGTTGGACGAAACACTGGCAGCCGCAGGCGCAGAGCCCGTGGCTGTACAGCGCCGGGCAGAAGATCTTCATCAGCTATGAAGACCCGCGCTCGATCGGCCTGCGTGCGCAGTTCGCCCGTGAGCAGGGCCTGGCCGGGGTGTTCATGTGGGAGCTGACCGGCGACGACGAACAGGCCAGCCTGCTCAACGCCATGCTGGGCCCCTGGCAGAAGGCGCGCATCGGCGATTGAGCTGCATCAGGCGATGCCCGGCGCAATGCCGCAATGCCACTGGCCCAACCCCGCACAGCATCGCCACGCCCGCAGCGTTACGCTGCGGGCATGATCCATCTTGAACGCCTGGACCACCTGGTCCTCACCGTCGCCGACATCGACCGCAGCTGTGATTTCTACCAGCGCGTGCTCGGCATGCAGGTCGTGCGCTTCGGCGCGGGTCGTACCGCGTTGCAGTTCGGCCAGCAGAAGATCAATCTGCATGCGGCCAGTGCGCCACTGCAGCCGCATGCGCTGCGACCCACGCCGGGGAGTGCCGATCTGTGCCTGGTCACGCGCACAGTGATGGTCGATGTGCTGGCACACCTGCAGGCGCAGGCCATTGTGGTGGAGGAGGGGCCGGTCGCGCGTACCGGTGCGCTGGGACCGATCGAATCAGTGTACTTCCGCGACCCGGATGGCAACCTGATCGAAGTGAGTCGTTACCCCGGCGAGGCATGATCCTGCTTGGGTAGCGTCGAGCTTGCTCGACGGTGCTTGGCGCGAAATCAACAGCTGTCGAGCAAGCTCGACGCTACAGGGGGCGTTGCGCGCAATGGTAGTTAGCGCCGGGGCATGCCCGGCGAAGGCTCAGTTGGCCCAGACGCTGTTGGGATCGCCGTTGCGGGCGCGGCGCTGGCTGGCCACTGCCAGGCGGGCGAAGCCGAAGGCCATGGCCAGCGCGATGGCGTCGACCCAGAACAGCGGCCAGTGGCCACGCGCGGCGGCGCGCCAGAGCCAGTCACCATTGAGTGCGCCGTGCAGCACCGGTACCAGCGCGGTACTGATCGCCGCCGCCCACAGCAACTCGCGTGCGGCCTGCGCCGGGCGTCGCAGCGCGGCCCACAGCGCACAGGCCGCCCAACTGCCGAAGCAGGCCCAGCGGATGCCGCGATCGACCGCCGTCGGCGCCAGCCGCTCCAGCACCAGCGCGGTGACGAACGCGACCGAGATCGCCACGCACAGGCCGATGCACACGCCGACCGTCGCCCGCGCCATGTTCACCCCGGCGCGCGGCTGCTGCGGCTGGCGACGCTTGCGCCGCGACTCGATCCACAGCAGGTTGCCCGAATAGAACAGGAACGCACCGCCAAGGCCGAGCAGGAAGTACAGCCAGACCACCACGCCGTTGCCGAATTCGCCGAAGTGCAGCGCGTAGGCGGCGCTGAGCGTGGCGTGGTTGGCGTCGCGCTGGCCCGGCAGCTGCGAGGCCAGAACGTCGCCGGTGGCCACGTCCAGCGCCACCGCGCCAAGCGGGCCGAGCGTGCCGGTGGATTCGCCGGTGATCTCGATGGTGGCATTGGCATCGCCGGCATTGGCCAGCTTCAGGTAGGCCGGCTCGAAGTTGGCCACGCCCTGTGCGCGGGCGACTTCAAGCGCGCGCGCATGCAGCACGCGCAGGCTGCCCGGCGGTGCCGGAATGCCACTGGCATCGCGCACGGGCGCGGTGTCCATCGCCGTCGGCACCGCCTGCAGCGCCTTGCCGTCGTAGATCAACGGGTTGAGCAGGGCCATCTGCACGAACACCAGGCAGAGCAGGGCACCAGTGACCGCGAACATCAGGTGGAAAGGCAGGCTGAGCACGCCGATCACGTTGTGCGCGTCCTGCCACAGCTGCTTCAGGTTGCGGCCCGGGCGCAGCGCGAACAGGTCGCCGAACAGCCTCGGCAGGTGGATCACCAGGCCGCTCAGCAGCGCCATGCCATACAGCAGGCTGACGATGCCCATCACATAGATGCCGGCCACCGGCAGGCCGAGGCTGTAGTGCAGTTCGTTGACCAGTTCTGCCAGTCCGGTCTGCGGCGGCGAGGGGCTGCCGGCGATCTGGCCGGGCCAGGCATAGCGCCAGCTGCCGTCATCGGCCTGCCAGTATGCAAGCGGCTGCGGGTGTTCGGCGCCGGGGAAGGTCATGCCGACGTGGCGGCGTGCCTCCGGATGCGCAGCCAGCACGTCTTCCAGCAGGTACTGCGCATCGTCCAGCCCGGCGGGCAGTGCGGTGGCGGCTCCCGGGGTCTGCCACAGTGGCAGGTCGTGATGGAACAGGGTCAGCGCACCCGCATAGAAGGCCACGAAAAGGCCGAAGCCGGCGACCAGGCCGACCCAGGTGTGCAGGGTGGTGAACGTGCGCAGCGTCTGCGAACTGAACTTCATGGGGGAGCTCTCATTGCACCGCGCCGGTCAGGCGCAGCAGCCCGAGCACGGCGAAGCCGGCCGCGGCGCTGCCACCCAGCACCAGCCAGGCGCGCAGTGCGCTGCGGAAGCTGAACGCCCACAGGGCGGCCAGCATCCATAACGGGATGAAGGCGATCAGGGTCGGCACCAGTGCGCGCTGCCACGGGCCGGGCGGCAGCCAGGCCAGCAGGCCGGTGGCGGCGGCCGCAAGCAGGAAGCCAGCGATGATGCCGGCGATGGCGCGCGACCACATCACGGCGACTCCGTGCCCGGGCGATGCCAGGCGGCCAGCGCCGGCAGCAGCATCGCGGCGAGCATCCAGGTGCACAGCATCGCCACCAGACCGGCAGCGAAGCCGAGTTCGGCCATCCACAACCACAGGGCAGCAGCGGCGGCGACCAGGCCGATCTGGCGGCCGAGGCGACCGGCGCGGCGCAGGCGGGGCCAACGGCAGTGCGGCGAGGCGGCGTAGAAGGCCAGTGCCGAAAACATCGCTGCCAGCATGCCCAGGCTGCAGAAGCCCAGGGTGGAAAGGCCGACGGTGATCATTGCGGGCGGGCGCCGCGGCAGTGGGCCGGCGAACGCGGGGCACGGGCGGGGCCGGCGGGAGCCGGTCGGAGCGGGTGGCGCATCACGAGGTCCTGGGGGGAAGCGGGCAGGCTGGCACGGGGCGGGCTGCGCGGACATGGTAATCATTGCGTTTTCACGCCGCCAGCGCCGGCCATTCAGCGGACCGCACGGCAGCCCTTGGGCTTTCCGGTGCGCTGGTTTAAGATCGTCGCAGACTCCTGACTGGAACAAGGTGGCCCGCGCCCAGCGCCGGCCGAGCGTGCGACATGAGCACTACCACCGCCCACTGTTGACCTGCCCCCGAAGGCCCTGTGTTCCAGGCGCCCTCGCGGCGCTTTTTTATTGCCCGGGCCGCGGCCCGGGAACGCTTTCCAGCCCGCCCCGCGGGCCCCGCACGAAGCCACTGCGATGATCAACATTACCCTTCCCGACGGCAGCCGCCGCGAGTTCGAAAATCCCGTCAGCGTCATGGACGTCGCCCAGTCGATCGGTGCCGGCCTGGCCAAGGCCACCATCGCCGGTTCCGTCGATGGCGTGCTGGTCGATGCCAGCGACGTCATCGACCACGATGCCAGCCTGCGCATCATCACCGCCAAGGACGAGGAGGGCGTGGAGATCATCCGCCACTCCTGCGCCCACCTGGTCGGCCACGCCGTCAAGCAGCTCTACCCGGACGTGAAGATGGTGATCGGCCCGGTGATCGCCGAGGGCTTCTACTACGACATCTATTCCGAGCGCCCGTTCACGCCGGACGACATGGCCGCGATCGAGAAGCGCATGGGTGAACTGATCGCCCAGGACTACGACGTCATCAAGAAGATGACGCCGCGCGCCGAGGTGATCGAGATCTTCAAGGCCCGTGGCGAGGACTACAAGCTGCGCCTGATCGAAGACATGTCCGACGACATCCAGGCGATGGGCATGTACTACCACCAGGAATACGTGGACATGTGCCGGGGCCCGCACGTGCCGAACACGCGCTTCCTGAAGGCCTTCAAGCTGACCCGCATCTCCGGCGCCTACTGGCGCGGCGACGCGCAGAACGAGCAGCTGCAGCGCATCTACGGCACCGCCTGGGCCGACAAGAAGCAGCTCGAGGCGTACATCAAGCGCATCGAAGAAGCTGAAATGCGCGACCACCGCCGCATCGGCAAGCAGCAGGACCTGTTCCACCTGCAGGAAGAAGCACCGGGCCTGGTGTTCTGGCACCCGAAGGGCTGGGCGCTGTGGCAGGTGGTCGAGCAGTACATGCGCAAGGTCTACCGCAACAGCGGCTATGGCGAAGTGCGCTGCCCGCAGATCCTGGACGTGAGCCTGTGGAAGAAGTCCGGTCACTGGGACAACTACCAGGACAACATGTTCTTCACCGAATCGGAGAAGCGCACATACGCGGTCAAGCCGATGAACTGCCCGGGCCACATCCAGGTGTTCAACCAGGGCCTGCACAGCTACCGCGACCTGCCGATCCGCTATGGTGAGTTCGGTTCCTGCCATCGCAACGAGCCGTCCGGCGCGCTGCACGGCATCCTGCGCGTGCGTGGCTTCACCCAGGACGACGGCCACGTGTTCTGCACGGAAAACCAGATCGAGTCGGAAGTGACTGCCTTCCACCAGCAGGCGCTGGCGGTCTACCAGCACTTCGGTTTCGACGAGATCCAGATCAAGATCGCGCTGCGCCCGGAATCGCGCTTGGGTGACGACGCCACCTGGGACAAGGCCGAAGGCGCGCTGCGCTCGGCGCTGACCGCCTGTGGCGTGGAATGGCAGGAGCTGCCGGGCGAGGGCGCCTTCTACGGCCCGAAGATCGAGTACCACCTGAAGGATGCCATCGGCCGTACCTGGCAGCTGGGCACCATGCAGGTGGACTTCATGATGCCGGGCCGCCTGGGCGCCGAGTACGTGGACGAGAACAGCCAGAAGAAGCACCCGGTCATGCTGCACCGCGCCATCGTCGGCTCGATGGAGCGCTTCCTGGGCATCCTGATCGAGCACCATGCCGGTCAGTTCCCGGCCTGGCTGGCGCCGACCCAGGTGGTGGTGGCCAACATCACCGACGCCCAGGCCGACTACGTCTCGGGCGTGACCAAAACCCTTGCGGAGCAAGGCTTCCGCGTCAGCTCGGATTTGCGTAACGAGAAGATCGGCTATAAAATCCGCGAGCATACGTTGCAGCGCGTGCCCTACCTGCTGGTCATCGGTGACCGCGAGAAGGAAAATGGGGCTGTGGCGGTGCGTACGCGTTCTGGCGAAGACCTGGGCAGCATGAGCCTGCAGGCCTTCATCGAGCGGCTCCACGCCGAGGGCGCGTAAGCAAAGGTCCGGTCCGGGCGCACAGGCACCCGGACCGGTTCGATACCCTTGGGAGAACGTAATATCAGCACCCCTGACAACAAACAGAACCGCAAGAATCAGGAAATCCGTGTGCCGCGCGTCCGCGTGATCGGCAGTGACGGAGAAATGATCGGCGTGTTGTCGCGCGACGAAGCGCTGTCCATGGCCGAAGATGAAGGCCTGGACCTGGTCGAGATCCAGCCGCAGGCCGATCCGCCGGTCTGCAAGATCATGGACTTCGGCAAGTTCAAGTTCGAAGCGCAGAAGAAGGCCAGCGAGGCCAAGAAGAAGACCAAGCAGGTCGAGATCAAGGAAGTGAAGTTCCGTCCGGTCACGGACGAGGGCGACTACCAGATCAAGCTGCGCAAGATGCGCGGGTTCCTCGAAGATGGTGACAAGATCAAGGTCAACATCCGTTTCCGTGGCCGTGAAATGAGCCACCAGGAACTGGGCCGCGAAATGGCCAACCGGATCGAGACCGATCTGGGCGAGGACATCGTCATTGAATCCCGTCCGCGCCTGGAAGGGCGTCAGATGGTCATGATGATCGCGCCGAAGAAGAAGACCTGAGGCCTGACGGGCCGCCTTCCGGGGCGCCTGGCTGAAGGGTTCAGGTAAGGGGACGCCGCTGGCGTCCCTTTGCTTTTGCAGGACGCCGGTGAATCGCCGGTAAAGGGTTGCAGGGGCTGGTGGCAGGGCGGTTTTGCCTGTATCATGCCCGGCTCGACCCACCCAGGACGGGTCGTACGCCGATCATGGCAGGACGGAAAGAGCGGCCCAGGCCGCCGCCAGATCAGTCAGAAACCAGGGTCATATCCCATCAAGGACATTGCAATGCCCAAGATCAAGACCAACCGGGCAGCGGCCAAGCGTTTCCGCAAGACCGCCTCGGGCAAGTACAAGTGCGGCCACGCCAACCGTAGCCACATCCTCACGAAGAAAGCGACCAAGCGTAAGCGTAATCTGCGTCAGACGGGCCATGTCCGTGCAGAAGACGCAGGCCGTCTGGACCGCATGCTCCCTTACCTCTGAGGAACTGAAAAATGGCACGAGTTAAGCGTGGCGTACAGGCGCGTCGCCGCCACAAGAAAATCCTGGATCTCGCCAAGGGCTATTACAACGCCCGCCGCAAGGTCTTCCGCGTCGCCAAGCAGGCGGTCATCAAGGCACAGCAGTACGCCTACATCGGCCGTAAGCAGAAGAAGCGCAACTTCCGTTCGCTGTGGATCACCCGTATCAATGCGGCTGCCCGCATCAACGGCCTGAGCTACAGCCGCTTCATGAACGGTCTGCTGAAGGCCGGCATCACCCTGGATCGCAAGGTCCTGGCTGACATCGCCGTGCACGACGCAGCCGGTTTTGCTGCGCTGGCCGAAAAGGCCAAGGGCGCGCTGGCGGCATAAGTCCTTCCCGATGCCGTAACCGTTCACTCGGACGGTGTCAGGTCAAGGCAATGCATGGGGAAGGGCGCAAGTCCTTCCCCATTCTTTTTTGGGTCCCGGCGAGGCCACGACGGCAGCGCGGGGACGGCGGTGGCGACAGGGGTCGGCCCTTCGCGCATCGCGATGGCAGATCGACTGGAGTTCCAGCCCCCCATGAGCGACATCCAATCCCTCACCACCCAGGCGCTGGCCGATGTGGCCGCCGCACAGAGCCCCGACGTGCTGGAGCAGCTGCGCGTGGCCCTGCTTGGCAAGAGCGGCAGCATCACCTCGCAGCTCAAGCAGCTCGGTGCCCTGCCGGCCGACGAGCGCAAGGCCGCCGGTGAAGCGATCAACCAGGCCCGCGACGTGCTGACCCGCGCGCTGGGCGAGCGCAAGGCGCTGCTGGAAGACGCGGCACTGGATGCGCGCCTGGCCGCCGAAGCCATCGACATCACCCTGCCGGGCCGCAATGGCGACCGTGCCGGCCTGCACCCGATCACCCGCACCCTGGAGCGCATCACCGGCATCTTCGGCCGGCTGGGCTACGAGCTGTCGGAAGGGCCGGAGATCGAGGACGACTGGCATAACTTCGAGGCGCTGAACTTCCCGCCGCACCACCCGGCGCGCGCCATGCATGACACCTTCTACTTCGGCGACGGCCGCCTCCTGCGTACGCATACCTCCGGTGTGCAGGTGCGCTACATGGGCGACCACGCGCCGCCGCTGCGCATGATCGCCGCCGGCAAGGTCTACCGCAGCGACAGCGACCAGACCCACTCGCCGATGTTCCACCAGGTGGAAGGCCTGCTGGTGGACGAGCATTCGACCTTCGCCGACCTGAAGGGCACGTTGGCCGAGTTCGTGCGCGCGTTCTTCGAGCGCGACTTCGAGATGCGTTTCCGTCCCAGCTATTTCCCGTTCGTTGAACCGGGCGCGGAAGTGGACATCGCCTGGCAGCAGCCCGATGGCAGCACCCGCTGGCTGGAAGTGCTCGGCTGCGGCATGGTCCATCCGAACGTGCTGCGCAATGTCGGCATCGATCCGGAGCGCTACACCGGCTTCGCCTTCGGCATGGGCGTGGAGCGTTTCGCGATGCTGCGCTACGGCGTCAACGACCTGCGCGCGTTCTTCGAGAACGATGTGCGGTTCCTGAAGCAGTTCGCGTAAGCCGCAACCGTGTAGAGCCGAGCCCTGCTCGGCTGCTTTCTGGATGGACGCCTGCTTGCGCATGCGCTGGGCGACCCCAAAAACCGCAACGGGAGGCACGCCTCCCACCAGGGTGACACCATGAAATTCTCCGAAAACTGGCTGCGCAGCCACGTCCCGACCTCCGCCTCGCGCGATGAGCTGAGCGCGGTGCTGACCGCCATCGGCCTGGAAGTGGAAGAAGTAACCGCGCTTGGCGAAGGCCTCGATCACGTGGTCGTGGCACGCATCGTTGAAGCCGTGCGCCATCCGGAAGCCGACCGCCTGCAGGTGTGCAGGGTCGATGCCGGGCAGGGCGAACTGCTGCAGATCGTGTGTGGCGCACCGAACGCACGCCCGGGCCTGGTCGCGCCGCTGGCGATGGTTGGTGCGCAGATCGGCGAGCTGAAGATCAAACCGGCCAAGCTGCGTGGCGTCGAGTCCAACGGCATGCTGTGCTCGGCCAAGGAGCTGGGCCTGGACAGCGATGCGTCCGGCCTGCTGGAACTGCCGGACGATGCCCCGATCGGCCAGACCCTGGTCGAGTACCTGGGCCTGCCGGACGCCAGCATCGAGATCAAGCTGACCCCGAACCGCGCCGACTGCTTCAGCCTGCGCGGCATCGCCTACGACGTCGCTGCGGCCACCCGCAGTGAAGTGTTGGACTTCGCTGCCGACGCCATTCCGGCAGTCGGCAGCCGTGAGTTGAGCATCCAGCTCGACGCCGGCGCCGAAGCGCCGCGTTACCTGGGCCGTGTCATCGAAGGCGTCAATGCTGCCGCCAGGACCCCGCTGTGGATGGCCGAGCGCCTGCGCCGCAGCGGCGTGCGTCCGGTCTCGCTGCTGGTCGACATCACCCAGTACGTGATGCTGGAGCTGGGCCAGCCGATGCACGCGTACGACCTGGGCACCCTGCAGGGCAGCATCGCCGTGCGCCGTTCGCGCGCGGGCGAGACGCTGAAGCTGCTGGACGGCCGCGATGCTGCGCTGGACGACAGCTTCCTCGTGGTCACCGATGCTGACCGTGCGGTCGGCCTGGCCGGCCTGATGGGCGGCTTCGACACCCGCGTCACCGACGCGACCACCGCCGTGTTCCTGGAAGCCGCGCACTTCGCGCCGGCCGCGATCATGGGCCGTGGCCGCAAGCTGGGCCTGCACACCGATGCCGGCCATCGCTTCGAGCGCGGCGTCGATCCGGCGCTGCCGCGCACCGCGATCGAGTACGCCACCCGCCTGGTGCTGGACCTGGCCGGCGGTACCCCGGCACCGGTCACCGAGGCCGTGCGTGAAGCCGATCTGCCGCAGCCGGCGACCATCGTGCTGCGCCGCGCCCGCATCACCCGCGTGCTCGGCATCAGCATCGACGATGCCGAAGTCGAGCGCATCCTGCGCGCGCTTGGCATGGACGTGGTTGCCACCGCCGAGGGCTGGCAGGTCACGGCGCCGAGCCGCCGCTTCGACATCGCCATCGAAGAAGACCTGATCGAAGAGCTGGCCCGCATCCACGGTTACGAGCAGATCCCGACCACGCTGCCGGGCGGTGCCTCACGCGTGGCGATGCCGAGCGAGACCCAGCTGGACGCGCTGAGCGTGCGCCGCCAGCTGATCGCCCGTGACCAGCAGGAAACCGTCAACTTCGCCTTCGTCGACGACGCGCTGCTGACCCAGTGGCAGCTGCGCGACGGTCTGGTGCCGCTGGCCAACCCGCTGTCGGCGGAACTGGCGGTGATGCGTCCGTCGCTGCTGCCGGGCCTGGTCGCCACGCTTGGCCGCAATGCCGCGCGCCAGCTGGGCCGCGTGCGCCTGTTCGAGATCGGCCGTGTGTTTGCCCAGCAGAGCGGAGACGGCCAACCGGCGCCGCTGGAAACCCCGCGCGTGGCCGCTGCGGTCTGCGGTGAGGCGCAGGCGGTGCAGTGGGGCCTGCCGACCCGCAAGGTCGATTTCCATGACCTGAAGGGCGACCTGGAATCGCTGGCGGCTGCCAGTGGCGCGCAGCTGGAGTTCCGTCCGTCGGCCCGCGCCTACGGCCACCCGGCGCGTTCGGCCGAGGTGTTCCGCGATGGCGTGGCCATCGGCTGGATCGGCCAGATCCATCCGCGCCTGGCGCGGGCGATGGAGATCGAAGCCGACGTGTACGCCTTCGAGCTGGACCTGGAGCCGCTGACCGCCCGTCGCCTGCCGCGTGCCGGCGAGCTGTCGCGCTTCCCGGCGGTGCGCCGCGACCTGGCGTTCCTGGTGCCTGAGCAGGTGGCCTGGGCCGACCTGGCGGCGACCGTCCGCCAGGCCGCCGGCCCGCTGCTGCGCGACCTGAACCTGTTCGACCGCTATGTTGGCCAGGGCGTCGAGCCGGGCTTCAAGAGTCTCGCTATGGGCTTGATTTTGCAGGACAAGTCGCGCACTCTGACGGACCGCGACGTGGATGCGGTGGTGGCCGAGGCGGTCACTGCCATCGAGCGTGAACACCACGCCCGGATCCGCGGCTGAGCGGGCAGCACTCGGGGGTAGCAGGCAATGGCATTGACCAAGGCGGAGATGGCGGAAAAGCTGTTCGACGAAGTCGGTCTGAACAAGCGTGAAGCCAAGGAATTCGTCGACGCGTTTTTCGATGTGCTGCGTGAAGCATTGGAACAGGGACGTCAGGTGAAGCTGTCGGGCTTCGGTAATTTCGATCTGCGGCGCAAGAACCAGCGCCCGGGTCGCAACCCCAAGACCGGCGAGGAAATTCCGATTTCCGCCCGTACGGTGGTCACCTTCCGTCCGGGCCAGAAGCTCAAGGAGAGGGTGGAGGCTTATGCTGGATCCGGGCAGTAACCGCGAACTACCGCCGATCCCGGCCAAGCGCTACTTCACCATTGGTGAGGTCAGCGAGCTGTGCGACGTCAAGCCGCACGTCCTGCGCTACTGGGAAACCGAGTTTCCCAGCCTTGAGCCGGCCAAGCGCCGAGGCAATCGCCGCTACTACCAGCGCCATGACGTGCTGATGGTGCGGCAGATCCGCAGCCTGCTGTACGAACAGGGCTACACCATCGGTGGTGCACGCCTGCGCCTGGATGGCCCCGATGCCCGCGAGGAATCGGCGCTGAGCAACCAGATCATCAAGCAGGTGCGCATGGAGCTGGAAGAAGTGCTGCAGTTGTTGCGCCGCTGATCCCATTTCCATCGTAATCCGCTATACTTCACGGCCCGCCGCACTGGCGGGCACATCGCAGCATCAGTCGGGGCGTAGCGCAGCCTGGTAGCGCATCTGCCTGGGGGGCAGAGGGTCGTCGGTTCGAATCCGGCCGTCCCGACCACTGTGATGAATCAAGGAGCCTGCGCAGCAATGCGCGGGCTTTTTTGTGCGTTCTGTAGATGCTGATCAGTCTTCCGCGAAGCGGTAGATGAGTTCCGGATCGCCTTCATCCAGGCCATGCACGATGCCGCTGCCCACGAAGCCGGCGGCAGCGAGCAGGCGTTGCATGCCCGTGTTGGAGGCATTGGTCGAGGTGAACAGCTTGCCGCCAACGCGCCACGTGATCGCGTGCCGCAGCAGGATGGCGCCGATGCCCTGGCTGCGCTGTTCGCGCGCCACCCTCAACATTTCAATGAAGGCTTCGCCAAAGAAGTGGTGATGGATGACCAGGTAGCCGACGATCTTGCCGTCCTGCTCGGCGACCTGCACGACGCCGTGCGCCAGCCAGTCGGCAATCTGCATGATCCGCCGTGGATCAGTGGCTGTCACGCTGTCGAGCGCGATCAAGGCATCTGCGTCCTGCGGAATGCCGTCGCGCAGGTGCGGAGAAGAGGACGTCCGGTTCATCGCGGGCGCAGCTTCAGCAACAGGCCGCCACCCGGCACAAAGCCGGCGAGCAGGACGGCAATCGACAGCGGCAGGTGGAATTCACTGCGACCGAACAGGGCAAAGGCCAGATGGATCAGTGCCGTGCCAATGCCGAGCCCCCGCAAGCCAGTGCATAGCTGCGCGCCGTGGATGTGCCCAGCACGATCTGGCGATAACCCCAAAGCACGGCGCCGACTGCGAACAGGTTGAACAGCAGGAAGCCCTGGATGCCACCGGGGACATGGAACATGGCCCATTCCTGCCAGAATGCAGCGTCGATCTGATGCAGGATCAACGCCAGCAGCGTCGCCAGATACCATCGTTCCATGTCGTGCTCCCTGCCGTGCAGGCCATAGTCTATCGACGCCGCCTGGCACGCACGCCTGCTCGATGCAGCCAGCGCGCGGCCGGCAGTCAATACACCCGGAACTCGGCACGGCAGCCGTCGCTGACCCACACCCCACGGCGGTCCCAGCCCCAGTTGCGGTCCTCGATGCAGGCTGTCACCGATTTCTGCCTGACCAGCCGTACCTCATGGCGCACGCGAATCCGGCACTCCTTGTCCTTGTTCTCGTAGGACTCGCAGACCAGGCGTTCGCCCTCGTTGTCGCGATCACGGCTGCGGCCACGTCCCGGCCAGCGGCCGTGTTCGTCGGCAACGAACTCGGCGCGGCAGCCGTCGGTCACCCACAGCATGCGCCGGCTCTGGCCCCAGTTCTGGTCTTCCACGCAACGGGTCACCGACAGCTGCCTGGCCAGGCGCATCGGTCCCTCGATGGGGCATTGCTCGGTCTTGTTGAACTGGGATTCGCAGCGCAGCGCTGGAATGTGATCAGTGTCGTAGTCCTGGGCGGCCACGGCGGTGGCGGCCAGCAGCAGGGCAAGGGCGGCGCCGGTGATCGGCAGCAGCGGGCGAAGGGTCATGGGGGAGCCTCGGGCGGGGATTCGGGCGGCAAGAATGACCCAGCACGGGGCCGTCGGAACGCATCGTTCCGGAAGCGGCTCAGGAGGGATTTAGTAGTGCGCACCAGCCCATGCAGAGGCTTACATCCCGTATCATCGCTGCACATCCGATCGCATCGGTTTACACCTTCTTACATGTCTTCCACGCCTGTCGGCGCAGCCTGTGGCTGCCGTCACTGGTGTGCGGGCGGCCTGTGGAGGAGGATGCGCGGACCACGACGACCACAGGGGGTTGCGTTGATCAGCAGTACCGTCATTCATCGCTCGGCCGACGCAGGTGGCGCCGAGGTGCGGGTCCTGGACACTACGTTCAAGGGCAAGCATGTGTTCGTTGCCTGGGGGCTGCGCGGGCCGGAACTGACCCGCAGCGCGGACCCGGCTGCCACTGTGGCTGCGCGCAAGGCATTGCATGCTGTTGCCGGGCATAGTGAAGGGCCGCGCAGCCCGGAAGTGTTCATCGCCAACCAGTCGGCGGTGGCGATCACGATCTATCGGCTGCTTACCGAAGCACGCTCCGGTGACGCCATCTTCTTCCTGTGCGATTCACCGGCGGTGGTCGAGTGGCTGATCACCGCGCTGGAGGTGCAGGGCGCGGACTGATTCCGTGCTCCTGCGCGCATTGATTCAAGCCAGGGCCGTGTCCACGGCGGCCCGCGCATGCAGGGCGGTGGTATCGAACAGCGGCACTGCACTGTCCTCCGAACGTACCAGCAGCATGATCTCGGTGCAGCCAAGAATGATTGCTTCGGCACCGCGCGCCACCAGTCGCGCGATCACGCCGGCATAGACCTGCCGTGAGTGCTCGCTGACCACACCAGCGATCAACTCCTGGTAGATGATGTCGTGCACGCTGCGACGATCATCGGCTTCGGGTACCAGCACCTCCAGTCCGAAGCGATCCTGCAGCCGGCCGCGGTAGAAGTCCTGTTCCATGGTGAAGGCGGTGCCGAGCAGGCCCACCTTGCGTGCGCCTGCCTGCACGATGGCCTGGGCGGTGGGGTCGGCGATATGCAGCAGCGGCAGCGTGCAGGCCGCCTCGATGCGATCGGTCAGCTTGTGCATGGTATTGGTGCAGATCAGCAGCAGGTCGGCGCCGCCCGCCTGCAGGCGCCGCGCGCCATCGACCATGTGGTCACCCAGGGTGTCCCAGTCGCCCTCGTGCTGCAGCTGCTTGATGCCGGCGAAATCCACCGACCACAGCAGCAGCTGTGCCGAGTGCGCACCGCCGAGCCGCCGCCGTACCTCCTCGTTGATGAGCCGGTAGTACTGGGCCGAGCTTTCCCAGCTCATGCCGCCGATCAGGCCGAGAGTCTTCATGCACAGCTCCATGCCAGGAGTTGCTATTGCAGCACAGGCAGCGGGTGAGTTGCACTACACATTAGTGTTTGCTAATGTGTTGATCATGATCGAGAACGCCCTGTTCAAGGCGCTGGCCGACCCCACCCGGCGCCATATCTTCGAAAAGCTGGCCCAGGGGGGGCAGCATGCCAGCGCGCTGCGCGAGGGCATGGCGATCAGCCAGTCTGCGATGTCCCAGCACCTGGCGGTGCTGCGCGATGCTGGGCTGGTGAGCGAACAACGCCAAGGGCGCTTCGTCCACTACGAGGTCGATCCGCGCGGACTGGCCCACATCGGCAACTGGCTGCAGCGCTACCGGGCCTACTGGCCCGCGCGTATGGATGCCTTGCAGGATCTGCTGAAGGAGATGGACTGATGGACGATGTTCTGAACGAAGCGGCTCCTGCGTTGGTGATGGAGCAGTGGCTGCCAGCGCCACCGGAACAGGTCTGGCGCGCACTGTTCGACCCTGCGCTGCGTGAGCGTTGGTTGCCTGCGGCCGATCTTGCCGATTCGCAGCCCTGCTTGTGCGAGGAGGGGCGGGAGCTGGGGTTCCACCTGCGAGATGCGCAGCCCCCGCATCTGCACAGCCTGGTGTGTTTCCGGCTGCGCGCGGATGACGGTGGGGGGACGGTGCTGACCATTGTGCATCGGCTCAGCGACCTGCGCGCGCTGCTGCCGTTGGCCGCCAACGATGAGCATCGCACGGTGATGCGCGCGGCTTGAACGGGCGCCAGGGTCGAACGCTACAGGGAGCAGGCACATGCGGGACAGAATGCAGCTGGTACCAATGGTGGTGGAGCGCAGCGAGCGCGGTGAGCGCTCCTATGACATCTACTCGCGGCTCCTGCGTGAGCGCATCATCTTTCTCAACGGCGAAGTCGATGACACTGTGTCGGCGCTGGTCTGCGCGCAGCTGCTGTTCCTGGAATCGGAAAACCCGGAGAAGCCGATCCATCTGTACATCAACTCGCCGGGTGGGGTGATCTCCAGCGGCCTGGCGATGTACGACACCATGCAGTACATCTCGGCCCCGGTGCATACGCTGTGCATGGGCACTGCGCGGTCGATGGGTTCTTTTCTGCTGATGGCCGGCGAGCCGGGACACCGTGCGGCGTTGGCCAATGCCAGCCTGCATGTGCACCAGCCGCTGGGCGGGGTGCAGGGCCAGGCTTCGGACATCTTCATCCACGCCGAGGAAATGCAGCGCACCAAGCAGCGCATCACCCGGCTGTATGCGCAGCATTGCGGACGCAGTGTCGTGGAGGTCGAGCAGACCCTGGATCGCGATCGTTTCATGAGTGCCGAGCAGGCATGCGAATGGGGATTGATCGACCAGGTACTGGTACGGCGCGACGCACTCGCGGCCTGAGCCTGCCTCTGTAACCACCACATCCATGCTGCGCTGTGTGTGCCGCGGCAGGCCCGGCGCACTCTATGCTGGTTGGATCTTCTGAAGTGGATGTGCGCTATGGCCCTGCATACCTGGTGGTGGTTCCTCGCCACGGTGTTCGTTCTGTGCGGTACGCCGGGGCCGAACATGCTGCATATCCTCGGCCGCAGCGTCGGGTTGGGGTTCCGTGGCAGTGTGCCGGCGATGGCCGGCTGCCTGCTGGCGATGCTGCTGGTGCTGGTGGCCTCCGCAGCAGGCCTGAGTGCGCTGCTGCATTCCTCGCCGATGCTGTTCGAGGTGCTGCGTTATCTGGGCGTGGCCTATCTGGCCTGGCTGGGCCTGAAGGCATGGCGTGACAGTTGCCGGCCGGCACCGCCGGTGACGGTCGATGCTACGCCGCCGGTTGCGGCCTCGCTGGGCGCGTGGAAGGTGTTCCGTGGTGGCCTTCTGGTGGGCCTGAGCAATCCCAAGCTGCTGCTGTTCGCGGCGGCGTTCCTGCCGCAGTTCGTCGACCCATCACGCGGCCAGGCGCTGCAGTACAGCGTGCTGGTGGCCACCTTCGCCGCGTGCGAACTGTTCTGGTACGTGATGTATGCGGCCGGTGGCCATGGCCTTCGCCGCTGGTTGGCCAAGCCGTTTGCGCGACGCTGGTTCGAGCGCCTGGTGGGCAGCGTGTTCCTGGCGTTTGCCGTCGCGCTGCTGCGCTTCCGTCCGCGCTGATTCACGCCGCGCACGCGGCCTGTTCACGATTGCCGCATCGGCCACGGCCTAGCCTGACCATCCAGTACGCAGTCCCCGCGGGGAAAGGTTTGACATGATCAAGTGGGCCATCATCTTCGCCGTCATCGGTGTGATCGCAGGCGTGCTCGGCTTCGGTGGCATTGCCGGTGCCGCGGTCGGTATCGCCAAGTTCCTGTTCTGGGCCGGCATCATCATCGCCGTGGTGCTGTTCCTGCTCGGCATGACCGTAGCGAAGAAGGTCAGCTAGCGTTGATCGCGCAGCAGTGTGCTCAGTGCGCACTGCTGCGCGAGAACAGGTTGATCACCAGTACGCCGGCGCAGATCAGGCCGATGCCGATCAACGCCGGTGCATCCAGGCGCTGCTTGAACACCACCAGCCCGATCAGTGAGATCAGCACGATGCCGACGCCGGACCAGATTGCGTAGGCGATGCCGGTCGGGATCGACTTCATGGTCATCGACAGCAGGTAGAAGCACAGCCCGTAGCCGACCAGTGCGCCCAGTGTCGGCGCCAGCCGGCTCATGCCGTCGGATGCCTTCAGCAGTGACGTGGCAATCACTTCCAGCACGATGGCGGCGGCAAGGTAGAGGTAGGGATTCATCGAGCGCTCCAGCTCACTGCGGGTCGCACAGTTTCAGGGCCTGTTCGGCCATGGCCAATGCATTGGCACGTTCTTCCTCGTCCAGCGGACGCCCGTAGGCCGTGGCCCAGTAGCCATCGGCAGCGCAGCGCGCCGCGTACAGCCGCGGGTCGCCGGCTTCGCCAGGGAACTGGGCCAGCATCGCGCGCTTCCAGTTGCGCCAGTGCGCAAGCAGGCCCGGTTCCATCAGGTTGCCCAAGGTCAGGCCGATGTCGTTGTCCTGCTCCTGCTGCAGCAGATGCTCGAAGTTGGCCTGCACATAGGCGCGGCTGAAACGGCCATGGCCTTCGGGGTTTTCCTGCAGCAGGGCGCGCACGCGCGCTTCGAATTCTCCAATCAGCGCTCCGATGGCTTCATCCACCAGCACCTGCTTGCTGCTGAAATGATGGAACAACGCACCCTTGCTGACACCGGCGGCCTGCGCGACGTCCTGCACGGTCAGCGCGGCCAGGCCGTTACGGCCGATCACTTCAATGGTGGCCTGCAGCAGTGACTGGCGCACGCTGTCGGGCGCCTTGCGGCGCGAACGGGAGGGGGATGCGGACATGGCGGGAAGAAACCGACTGGACGGTACGATTGTAACGCAGGCCCGCCGCGTTACCGCGCGCTGCCGGCCATGGCCGGCAGCGGAACCCTCATGCGTCGACGCGGGCGAAACGCGGTTGCGGTCCGTGCTCGCCGGGCACCTGCTCGACGAACATGGCGTACGGGCGTACCCACAGGCCACCTTCGCCATACAGCGCGCGGTACAGCACCATCGGCTGCAGGGTCTCGCTGCTGCGGACGATGTCGAGCACTTCGTACTCGCCGCCCTTGAAGTGGCGGTAGCGGCCTGGGGCCAGGGTGGGGAGCGGACTCAGCTCAGCCATGGGTGGCGCGACTCACTTGCGCGCCGGGCTGGCCGGCTTCGCGCAGTAGGCATCGATGGCTTCGGCAGTGTTGGCCAGGCCCTGTGCCTGCGCCAGTTCCCACGGACGTTCGCAACGCTGGCTGTGCTCGCACCACTGGTAGCCGGCCGAACCGATGCAACCGTGGGCATCGCGGTCGCCACCGACCTTCGGCGTGGCGGGCGAAGTGGCCGCCGTATCGGCACGCGCAGCGGCCTGATGCTGGTTGGCACAGGCGGACAGCACCAGCAGGGCTGGAATCAGAAGAAGCGCTTTCATCGGGCGGGCTCTGTGCCTAAAGCGACAGTGTCTGTCGCAAATAGCCCTGCAGCAAGCGCTCAGTGCATGGCGGCGCGGATCAGTTCCTCGATCAGCACGAGGTAGCTGGCCACGAAATAGAACTTCAGCAGCGTCCAACGCTGCTGCGAGAAGAAGGTGCGCATGTGGAAGGGGCCCCTGTTGATGACGGTAGTGTGAAGCCCGGCTGACTCCGTGACAAGAATCACGGAATGAACAGGCTAAACGGACTCAGGGATGTGAGGGCAGGCAAGGGCTGACCAGAGGGCGCGGCATTTTCGTACAAATCTGATGGGCCACCCCTGAGGTGATCGCTAGCCTGAAGGTGTACCGGCACGTGGACCGTCCGCCTGCCGTCGCATCCTTCCATCCACAGGAGCCCCTCATGGTCATTACCGTTCAACGCAACGCCCGGCACTGGTCCGTGCTGGATCCGCAGGTGCATGACGCAACCCGATATGCGCGGGGCGCCGAGGCTTTCGATGTCGCCGCGGCGCGGGCCCTCGAGCACCACCGTCGCACCGGCCAGCGCAGCACGGTGCGGGTCGAGGCGCTCGGCAGCGCGGTGGATGCCCTGCACGTAGGAGACTGACGCCGGTCGTTGCGTGCAGTCAGCTACGGTTGCGTTGTTTGAATGGGGAAAAACCGGCGTCACGCGCCCCCCTGTGCGCCGTGCCGGGAATCCCGGATGCTTGCGCCATCGTATTCATCTGGAGATCTCGATGGGCAAGGCACTCACCTGGCGTACCCTGGCCTGCACCCTGCACCCTGCTGCCGATGCTGGCGGCGGCGGGTGGCGCCCAGGCGCAGAGCTATGGCTACGGCTATGACGATGACCGCTACGGTGGCCGCGAAGGCAGCGGCATCGTGCGCTGCGAGTCGATCAAGAACCGTAGCAACGAGTGCCGTCTGGAGGGCCGCGCGCGGATGATCCGCCAGTTGTCCGGCTCGCCGTGCGTGGAAGGTGAGACCTGGGGCCAGTCGCGCTATGGCGTCTGGGTGACCCAGGGCTGCCGCGCCGAGTTCGTCGGCGAGTACCGTCGTGGCGGTGGCTGGGGCAATGGGGGGGGCTGGGGCAACGGCAACGGCAACGGTTGGGGCGGCGGTGAGGTGATCACCTGTCATTCCAATGGGCACCGCCAGGAGTACTGCGACGCCCGCATCCGCCGCGGCGTGCGCCTGGTTCGCCAGGATTCGCGCAGTGCCTGCATCGAGGGCCAGACCTGGGGCTGGGATCGTCGTGGCATCTGGGTCAGCGACGGCTGCCGGGCACAGTTCCAGGTGAACTGAGCGTGCCCCTCTAAAATCAGAAAAATCTGATACAGCTCACATTTTGAACTGTCGTATCTTCTGCGATCAGGGCATCTCTGTGTGTCCCTGATCTGTTGCGACGATGCCTGCCGTGATCGGCAGGAATGTCCCGCTACCGTCGATACGCTGCCTCAAGGAGTGAGCCGCATGTTGATCCGCCTGCAATGCGAACAGCGCCAATGGCGCGTGCTGCATCCGGACCGGCCGGAGCCGATCGATTTCCGCGACGGTGCCCGCGCCTTTGACTTCGCTGAAACCCTGGCGCGCCTGCACTTTGTCGATACCGGGCAGCGCGCCGCGGTGCGCGTGGAAGCCAGCGGCGCCTTCGTTGAAGCGGTCAGCTACGGCTGAGGGCGGGGGTGTCAGGCCAGATCCTGTTTCCGGGCCCCGCTATCCACGCATGGCGTGGATCTACCGCGGAACCGGGGTCGACCCACGCCATGCGTGGATGCAGACGCAAGGTAGATCCACGCCATGCGCGGATCCACTGGGTGGCAATCGGCCTCAGCCCGCCGCGCTCAGCGGCGGGGTACCTGTGGCCAGCTGCGGCCAACGCTTGAGCACGGCCGCACGGATGCCCGCGGCGTCGATGCCTGCTTCGGCCAGCAGGTCCTCGCGGCTGGCATGGTGCTGGTAGCTGTCGGGCAGGCCCAGGTGCAGGATCGGGCGCAGCACGCCTTCGGCATTGAGCAGCTCGCCGACGCCTGAACCGGCGCCACCGGCCACCACGTTGTCTTCGATCGTCACCAGGCCCTCGTGCTGGGCGGCGACAGCCAGCACCAGCTCGCGGTCCAGCGGCTTGATGAAACGCATGTTGACCACGCTCAGGCCCAGTTCGCGGCCAACCTGTTCGGCGGCGGCCACGGTGCTGCCGAAGGCGAGCAGGGCAATGCGGCTGCCCTGCAGGCGCAGTTCGCCTTTGCCGATCGGCAGGGTGGACAGGTCGCTGCCGGCTTCAACGCCGGTGCCGGTGCCGCGCGGGTAGCGCACGGCGGCCGGGCCCGGGTGCTGCAGGCCGGTGCTGAGCATCTGCCGGCACTCGGCTTCGTTGGACGGTGCCATCACCACCAGGTTGGGCACGCAGCGCAGGAAGCTCAGGTCGAGGTTGCCGGCATGGGTCGCACCGTCCGGGCCGACCACGCCGGCGCGGTCGATCGCGAACAGCACGTCCAGGTCCTGGATCGCCACGTCATGTACCAGCTGGTCGTACGCGCGCTGCAGGAAGGTCGAGTAGATCGCCACCACCGGCTTGCCACCCTGGGTGGCCATGCCGGCGGCGAGGGTGACCGCATGCTGCTCGGCAATCGCCACGTCGAAATAGCGCTGCGGGTATTCCTTGCTGAAACGCACCAGGCCGGAGCCTTCGCGCATCGCCGGGGTGATGCCGTACAGGCGGGGCTCGGCGGCGGCGGCATCGCACAGCCAGTCGCTGAACACATCGGTATAGGTCGGCTTCTTGGCACCGGCCTTGGCCACCAGGCCCTTGTCCGGATCGAACGGGCCCACGGCGTGGTAACCGATCTGGTCGCCTTCGGCCGGCTCGTAGCCCTTGCCCTTGGTGGTCATCACGTGCAGCAGCTTCGGGCCCTTGGAGGCGCGCAGCGTCTTCAGCGTGGACAGCAGGGCGGGCATGTCGTGGCCGTCGATCGGGCCGGTGTAGTGGAAGCCCATCTCCTCGAACATCGTGGACGGCACGAACATGCCCTTCCAGTGTTCTTCCCAGCGCTTCACGAAACGCGCCGGGTTGTTCTTCTTGTCACCGAGGATCTTCTTGCCGCCTTCGCGCAGCGCATTGAGCGTGCGGCTGCCGGTGGCACGGCCGAGCATCTTGGTCAGGCCGCCGACCGCCTCGGAGATCGACATGTTGTTGTCGTTGAGGATCACCAGCAGGTTCGGTTCCGGGTCCATGCCGCCGGCGTGCATCAGCGCTTCGAAGGCCATGCCGGCGGTCATCGCACCGTCACCGATCACCGCCACGATCTTGCGGTCGTCGCCTTCGGACTGGCGGGCAATGGCCATGCCGAGTGCCGCCGAGATCGAGGTGGAGGAGTGGCCGACGCCAAAGGTGTCGTATTCGCTCTCCTCGCGTTTCGGGAATGGCGCGACGCCGTCCTTCTGCTTGACGGTGTGGATCTGGTCGCGGCGCCCGGTCAGGATCTTGTGCGGGTAGGTCTGGTGACCGACGTCCCAGACCAGCTGGTCGACCGGAGTCTGGTACAGGTAGTGCAGGGCCACGGTGAGTTCGATCACGCCCAGGCCGGCGGCGAAGTGGCCACCGCTCTTGCCCACCGATTCGATGAGGTAGGCGCGCAGTTCGTCGGCAACCGCCCTCAGTTCGGATTCGTCGAACGTGCGCAGGTCATCCGGCGTCTGGATGCGCGCGAGGCGGGGATAGCGGGCAGAGTCGATCATCATGTTCGCACTTTTTCTGAATGCCCATTTTCGCCCTCAAACGGGGGTGGGGCAAGCAAACGCCGCCGTCCGTGACAGGACGGTGAGGGTTGCATTTTCAGGCGTTCAGGTGCTCAGTTTCGACCGCTTGGGCAATTGCGCCTTCAGGAAGGCCATCTGGTCGGCCAGGATGTTGCGGTTGGACAGGATCAGGTGCTCGATCCAGCTGGGCCGGTAGGGCACGGCCAGCAGCGGCATTCCGGCCTGCTGCGGGGTGCGGTCGCTCTTGCGCGAGTTGCAGTGGAAACAGGCGGTGACCACGTTTTCCCAGCAGTCCAGGCCGCCCTTGGACAGTGGCACGACGTGGTCGCGGGTGAGCGTGGGGCGGTTGAACTGCTGGCCGCAGTACATGCACAGGTGGGCGTCGCGGGCGAACAGGGCCGGGTTGGTCAGGTTCGGCGTGGGGTCGATCGCGCGGGAGCGGGCATGGCCGCGCGCGGCGATGATCGGGTGCAGGTCCATGCCGCTCTGCAGGCCGCTGAAGCGATTGGTGCCGCCGTGGATGTGCAGGCAGGGATCGCCCAGCGTCCAGGCCACCGCTTCGCGGGCGTAGAGGCACGCCGCATCCTGCCAGGTGATCCAGTCCAGTACGCGTCCGTGGGCATCAAGCGAGAGCAGCCGGACCGAACCGGGGCGATGCAGCGTCGTGGCGTTGGGCGATGCTTCGGCGCCCGGAGCAGAAAACGGAGCTCCGGCTTCGATCAGACCCAAGCGTGTAGTGTCTGTCTCCATCGGGAGAACAGCTTATACCTGAATGTTGACGATTTGTGTATCGCCTGTCGGCGATACGCAAATCGCAACGATTCAGGTCCGCGCATTCCTCCTATCCCCCCGCACCTGTCGGTGCGCCCCCTTTAGCAACCCAGCCCGCCGTTGGCGCGCTGGGTTGCGCGCGCATTCTTCTTAATCCCCGCGCGCTGTCGGCGCGCCCCCTTTAACAAAAGGGGGCTCTTCTCCAGAGGGATTTAGGGGGTTCTCATCCACGCGTGGCGTGGATCTACGCAGATCGCGGGGAACTGTCAGAGGCGGGGCGGTGTGGGTTGGCAGGACCGTTGGCGCCATGGGCCCGAGGCATGCCTCGGGCGGGTTGGGCAGGACGCCCCAACCCCGGTCTTGCCGTGTGCGCAGGACAGCGCACACGAGCAAGGCGCCATCGAGCCCCCAGGGGTGAGGGCGCTTTGCTTGCGAAGCACTGCTTCGCAAGCGCCCGAACGCACAGTCGCCAGCGGCTGGGCCGGATCGCGGAGCGGGGTTTACGGCGTGTCCTGCCAGCCCACACCGCCCCGCCATCCACCGGGATCCAGCTGTTGCTATTGCGGTTGCCGGCCAGCGGCCGGCGCTACCGCGGGTGCCGGGCGGCAGCCGGCTCAGGCGCCGAAGCGCTCGTCGTCCATCGTCATCAGCGGGGCGGCGCCGGACTGGATCGCGGCGGCGTGGCTGAGCGTGCGCGGCAGCACGCGGGCGAAGTAGAAGCGAGCGGTTTCGCGCTTGCCCTGGGCGAAGGCGGCGCCGTGCGCGCTGGCGTCGGCGGCGGCCACGCTGCGGGCCCACCAGTAGGCCAGTACCACGTAGCCCGAATAGAACAGGTAGTCGTAGCTGGCCGCACCCAGTTCGTCTGGATTGCCGGCCGCGCGCTGCAGCACGTCCAGGGTCAGCTTGCCCCATTCGGCGGCCTTGGCGCGCAGCGGGCCGATGAACTCGGCCAGCGATTCGTTGCCTTCATGCTCCTTGGCGAAGGCTTCGATCTCGGCCAGCATCAGCTTCAGGCCGGCGCCCTGGCTGGAGGCGGTCTTGCGGCCGATCAGGTCCAGCGCCTGGATGCCGGTGGTGCCTTCATACAGCGTGGTGATGCGCGCATCGCGGGCCAGCTGCTCCATGCCGTGTTCGCGGATATAGCCGTGGCCACCGAAGCACTGCAGGGCGTTGTAGGTGTTCTCGATGCCCCATTCGGTCTGGCAGGCCTTGGAGATCGGGGTCAGGAAGCTCACCAGGGTGTCGGCGCGCTCGCGCTCGGCGGCGTCCTCGGCGTGATGGGCAACGTCGATCAGGGTGGCGGCGTGCAGGGCCAGCAGGCGGCTGCCCTCGACCAGCGACTTCACCGTCAGCAGCATGCGGCGCACATCCGGGTGCACCAGGATCGGGTCGGCCGGCTTGTCCGGGAATTTCGCACCGCTCAGGGCGCGCGACTGCAGGCGTTCACGGCTGTACTTCAGTGCGTTCTGGTAAGCGCGCTCGGAAAGACCGATGCCCTGCAGGCCGACGCCCAGGCGCGCGGTGTTCATCATGGTGAACATGGCCTGCAGGCCCTTGTGCGGCTGGCCGACCAGGTAACCCTGCGCACCGTCGAAGTTCATCACGCAGGTGACCGAACCCTTGATGCCCATCTTGTGCTCGATCGAGCCGCAGCGCAGTGCGTTGCGCTCGCCGACAGTGCCCTCGCGGTCGACCTTGAACTTGGGCGTGACGAACAGCGAGATGCCCTTGGCGCCCGGAGGGGCGTCGGGCAGCTTGGCCAGCACCAGGTGCACGATGTTTTCGGTCAGGTCGTGCTCGCCGGCGGTGATGAAGATCTTGGTGCCGGTGATCGAGTAGCTGCCATCGGCGTTCGGCTCGGCCTTGGTCTTCAGCAGGCCCAGGTCGGTACCGCAGTGCGGCTCGGTCAGGCACATGGTGCCGGTCCAGCGGCCCTCGATCAGCGGCTTGAGGAAGGCCTCGTGCTGCCAGGCCTCGCCGTGCTGCTTCAGCGCTTCTATGGCGCCGTGCGAGAGCAGCGGGAAGTTGCCCCACGCCAGGTTGGCGGCGTTGATCATTTCGTTGAGCGGCACGCCAAGGGTGTGCGGCAGGCCCTGGCCACCCAGTTCCGGCGAGGCGGTCAGGCCGGTCCAGCCGCCATCGACGAACTGGTCGTAGGCCTGCTTGAAGCCGGGCGGGGTGGTCACTTCACCGGTGGCCTGGTCGAGCACGCAGCCGATCTCATCGCCAACGCTGTTGAGCGGGGCCAGCACGGTGGCGCTGAAACGGCCAGCTTCTTCCAGCACGGCATCGACCACGTCGGCGGTGGCGTCGGTGAAGCCCAGGCGGGCGAACAGGGGTTCGACCTTGAGCACGTCGTGCAGGGCGAAACGGAGGTCGGAAAGCGGGGCGGTGTAGCTGCTCATCGGTACGTCTCGATTTGATCAGGGCAGGGGAGAGCGGCGCCAGGCGCCGCGACGGAAGGTGGAAATCAGCGCAGCACGCCCGGCAGGCCCGGGGCCTGGTTGAGGGTGCTGCGGCTGCTGATATCGAAGCTGCGCTGCTTCTTTTCCTGCGGCGTGGCCGCGACCGTTCCCTTCAGGCCATAGGCCAGGGTGCGGTTGCCGGCCAGTGCATCGGCCACCACCAGGCGTGCGGCCGAACTGGGCACCAGGTCGACATTGATGACATCCGCGGAGGTGCCGCCGATGGAGATACCGGGCTTGGCCTGCAGGGTGCCGGCCTCGGCATCGCCGACGCTCAGCGCCAGCGACACATCATCGAAAGTCATCGGCATCGAGCTGAAGTTCTGCAGGCGCAGCGCCACGGTCCAGTTGCCGTCGGCGCGCACGGTCAGCTGCTGCAGGCTGGCCGCCGGTTCCGAAACACGCTTGACGATGCCGTTGCCACAGGCGGCAAGGGCGAGGGTGCTCAGGACGATCAAGGCGATACGGAAACGGTGGAGCATGGGCGCAGGTCCTCTGGAGGCGGTGCGTTGGAATAAGCATACTACGGCGTATGGTCGTTTGGATCGCCTGTGGCGAGCCGTCGCAGAGGGTAGCGCGTGAAGATGGCGGCGGGGCGTGCGCAGCGCTGGATCTTCGGGCGCACGGTGCGCGTACGGATTGAACTGCGGCTCAATCGGCGGGCGTATCGCGAAGCGGGGCCATCAGGCGCAGCGGGCGCAGGTCGTAGCCCATGGCTTCGGCTTTTTCCTTCAACTGCTCGAACCGGGCGCGGTCCATTTCCGGCAGGCGCGAGAGGATCCACAGGTATTTCCGGTCCGGTTCACCAACCAGGGCCCACTGGTAGTCCGGGTCCAGCGCCAGCACCCAGTAGTCGGCCCAGACCAGTGGCACCCAGCTCAGCCAGTCCGGAACGAAGCGCACCTGCAGTTGGCCGGGATGGCCAGCCACCGGGCGTGCAACGCCTTCGGCGATTACGCGTTCTCCGTCGGCGTTGCGGCAGGCATTGGTGACACTGATGCGGCCATCGCGGCGCAGCCCGTAGTTGGCGGTGATCTCGCCGACGCACTGCTTCTGGAATGACACCGGCAGGTGAGCGATCTCGTGCCATTGGCCTGCATAGCGGTCGATGTCCAGCGTGTCGACTGCACGCACCGGTTCGGCGGCGATCACCGGGGCGGCGGCCAGCAGCAGGCAGGCGAGCAGGGTGGGGTGCAATTGCATCGGCAGGCTCCGGCAGGAATCTGCAGCGTAGGTGCCGCGGCGGGTACCGGTGTAAATGTTTCGTCAACCAGACGGCGGTGGCCCGGCATGGATCGAGGCCATGGAAGGGGCCAGCGCCAGGTAGATCCACGCCATGCGTGGATGGCAGGCCGCACGCAAAAAAAAGACCTGCATTTCTGCAGGTCTCTGAAGATGGTGGCCGAAGACGGAATCGAACCGCCGACACGGGGATTTTCAATCCCCTGCTCTACCAACTGAGCTACTCGGCCAAATTGTGTGGCAACCGTGATCAAACCCGGTTTCCGGAAAAAAAAGACCCGCATTTCTGCAGGCCTTCGAAAGTGGTGGCCGAAGACGGAATCGAACCGCCGACACGGGGATTTTCAATCCCCTGCTCTACCAACTGAGCTACTCGGCCACATGTTTCGTTGCAGCGAGGTCGCTGCCAAGGACGCGTATATTACGGAGGTCGGCTGCCTTCGGCAAGCGTTTTGCCAAGATTTCTTCACATTGCCGTCTGTGGGCTCGCAAGTGCTTGATCCTCCGTTGTGGGGCGGGGGCGTGGTCAGTCGATCATCGTCTGCGGTGGAAATCAGCAGATCGCCGCGATCGCCAAAGCTGCAAGGGCAAGGGCTGCGCCGGACCCGCGCCGCGCCGGTCCATGGAACGCTGTTTTCATGGCCGTCGCCGGCAATCGTTGCGGCGTAGTGTCGGCATTCCTTTCCTGATGCTGGCAACGGCAGAGCCGGTCACCATGTCCGATTCCCTCGCTACCTCCCGTATCGTGCTGGCCTCGCGTCCGCAGGGCGCACCAAGCGCGGCCAACTTCCGCCTGGAACAGGCTGCGCTGCCGGCATTGGGGGATGGCGAAGTGCTGCTGCGCAACCGCTACCTGTCGCTGGACCCGTACATGCGTGGACGCATGGACGAGGGCCCCTCGTATGCCGCGCCGGTGGCGGTGGGCGCGGTGATGGAGGGCCAGACCGTGGCCGAAGTGCTGCGATCCAACGCCGAAGGTGTGGCGGTCGGAGATCTGCTGCTGGCGCCGGGTGGCTGGCAGACCCACGCAGTGCTGCCGGCCAAGGCATTGGGGCGCCGCCTGGACCCGGCCGGACTGCCGCTGAGTACCGCGCTGGGAGTATACGGCATGCCCGGCTTCACCGCCTATTCCAGCCTGCATGAAATCGCCCGTTTGAAGCCGGGTGAGACGCTGGTGGTGGCTGCCGCGACCGGACCGGTGGGCGCGACCGTGGCCCAGCTGGCCAAGCTGCAGGGCGCGCGCGTGGTCGCCATCGCCGGTGGCGAAGCCAAGCGTGCCTACCTGCAGACGCTGGGCGTGGACGTGGCGCTGGATCATCGCGCGGCTGATTTTGCCGATCAACTGCGCGCGGCGGTGCCTGCCGGCATCGACGTGTACTTCGAGAATGTCGGTGGCCATGTGCTGGATGCAGTGCTGCCGCTGCTCAACGACTTCGCCCGCATTCCGGTGTGCGGCACCATCGCCACCTACAACGAGCGGGGCATCGAGCAGCCCGGCCCGGACCGGTTGCCCGCACTGTTCAGCCAGATCCTGCGCCAGCGCCTGACCGTGCGTGGTTTCATCGTGCACGACTTCAACCACCTGTGGTCGGACTTCGACCGCGAGATGCGGCAGTGGCTGCGCGAAGGTCGCATCCAGTACCGCGAGGATGTGGTGGAAGGACTGGAGAATGCGCCGGAGGCGTTCTTTGGGCTGTTGCAGGGGCGCAACTTCGGCAAGCTGGTGGTGAAGCTGGATTGAGGGCTTGGCGGCGTGCCGACCAAGGTCGGCACCTGCTTCAGGCAGTCGTGGCCCTTTCCCGGCGCAGCAGTTCGCGCTTGCGCGCTACGCCCCACGCATAGCCGGACAGGTCGCCGTCGCGGCGTACGACCCGGTGGCAGGGCACCGCCACCGCCAGCGGGTTGCTCGCGCATGCGCGGGCCACCGCACGGCTCGAGCGCGGGGCGCCGATGCGCGCGGCGACATCCGCATATGACGCGGTCTGCCCGCGCGGAATCTGCTGCAGTGCCTGCCACACCCGTTGCTGGAACGCGGTGCCGCGGATATCCAGCGGCAGCGTGGCGCCGCGCGAAGGATCCTCGACCAGGCCCACCACCTGTGCCACCAGTTGCTCATAGCCCTGGTCGGCACCGACCAGTTCGGCCTGGCGGAAGCGTTGCTGCAATGACTGCAGCAGCGTCTCCGGATCGTCGCCGAGCAGGATCGCAACCACGCCGGTGGCACTGCTGGCCACCAGCACGCTGCCCAGTGAGCTTTCGGCAAGCGCGAAGTGGATGACTTCGCCGCGACCACCTGCGCGCCATTGCTTGGGCGTCATGCCCAGCAACTTCGGTGCGTTCTCGTAGAAGCGCCCACTGGAACCGAAGCCGGCATCGTGGAAGGCATCGGTGATGCGCTCCTGTTGTTCCAGTCCGGTGCGCAGGCGGTCGGCGCGCAGCGCGGCGGCGTATTGCTTGGGGGTCAGCCCGGTGGCCTGCTTGAACAGACGATGCAGGCGCGTTGGGCTGCAGCCGGCGATGTCGGCCAGCTCCTGCAGCGAAGGTTCGTCGAGGCTCGCCTGAAGGTGGCGGCAGACCCGTTCGACGCGGGCATCGAAGGCGGTGGTGGCGGTACTGTCCATGGCCGGATTCTGGCACGTGCCGGTGCTGCGGAAACTCCGTTTCCTGCACCGACGGGCCAGGCCCGGAAACGGAGTGTCGGCAGGGGAGATGCGCGGCATCGTGGCGGCCACTTCACAACCGGTACTGCCACCATGCGCCTGAACAACAAGATCGCCCTCATCACCGGAGCCAGCGCTGGCATCGGCCGCGCCAGCGCGCTGCGCTTCGCCGCCGAAGGGGCGAAGCTGGTGCTCAACGCACGGCGGCCGGAGCCGCTGCTGGCGCTGGCCGAGCAGATTCGCGCCGCCGGTGGCGAAGCCGTGGCGCATGCCGCTGACGTGGCTGACCCGGGCACGGCACAAACGCTGGTCGATCTGGCCCAGCGGTCCTTCGGCGGCCTGGACATCGCCCTCAACAATGCCGGCATGCTCGGCCCGGGCGTGCCGGCGGCGGAGTTCCCGGTGGACGCCTGGCGTGAAGTGATGGCCACCAATCTGGATGCGGCCTTCCATGCGGCACGTGCGCAGTTGCCGGCACTGCTGGCGCGCGGCGGTGGCTCGCTGGTGTTCGTTGGCACTTTTGTCGGCCACACCGTGGGCTTCCCCGGCATGGCGGCCTATGCGTCGAGCAAGGCCGGGTTGATCGGCCTGAGCCAGGTGATCGCCGCCGAATACGGTGCGCGCGGCGTGCGCAGCAACGTGCTGCTGCCCGGTGGCACCGATACCGAGATGGGCCGAAAGGCGGCACCGACCGGCGATGCGCGCGACTTCGTGCGCTCGCTGCACGCACTGAAGCGCATGGCCGAGCCGGAGGAGATCGCCAACGCGGCGCTGTTCCTGGCCAGCGATGAAAGCAGTTTCGTTACCGGAACCGCGATGCGCGTGGAGGGTGGAGTGTCGATCACACGGACCTGAGCGGGGTCAGGAGTGTGGCGCGTAGCGGATACCGCTGCTGGCCATGAAGCCCCTCGGATCGAAACGGGCCCAGGCTTCGCCCCAGTCGAACCGGGCGTGGCCGCCGGCCAGCTTGCGACCCAGCGCCGCACCCAGCGTGCGGCGCATGAAGGTGACTTCGGCATCGATCGCGGCCTGGGTCGGCCAGCCGTCTTCCAACGTCGCACCGGGTAGATCGACGCCCATCGTCACCATGTCGAGCTGTTGCCCGTGGAAGCACAGGCTGATGCCAGCGGGCGCGCCGCCCAGGCTGAGCCGGTGCAGGCTGAGCCAGACGTAGCCGGTGCCGACATCGCGCTCGCCATGCATCAGCGTGACGAAGGCGACACGCGCCTCATCCCGTGCCAGGGTGGGGCCGATCAGAGTCGGCAGATTGCCGAGCTGGATGCTGCCGTCGGTCGCATCAATGATCATCGGCACGGCGTGTGCTGCGCGCTGGGCAGAAGAGGGCATGGCGTACCGGTGGGCGTTGTTCCTCGGATTCTGGCTGCGCGGGGGCAGTGGCGGCAAGCCAGTGCCTGCACATGACGTTGGCGCAGGACTGACCTGTGGATTACCCGCCAGCCTCTAGCGTGGTGCACAGCGTTGGCCTGCCGCCGACGAGGGAGTTTTCGATGAACGAGCGAGACAAGGATCAGGACCCGAAGCAGGGCGTCCAGGAAAGCCGCCAGGACAGGAAGCAGGACGATGTGGCCAAGCAGCGGCCGGGGCAGCGCGATCAACAGGTGCGCGATGCGCACTCACGCGGCCCGCGGCGCAAGGACGGCGACCAGGAGCCGGCCTGAGTTGCCGGCGCTGAAAAGAAAAACCCGCAGATTACGGAGATCTACGGGTTCTTCTGAATAGTGGTGGAGCCAAGGAGGATCGAACTCCTGACCTCGTCATTGCGAACGACGCGCTCTCCCAGCTGAGCTATGGCCCCACGGCAGGGCTTCAGTCTAGCCAAGCGCCTGCCGCTTGCCAAGCCGATCAAAGGAATTTCATGTCGAGGCGCGAGGCACATCAGCGGGTGACTGTGCCGAAACCGCTTGTTTCGCCGGGTTTGGGCGCCGCGCAACGAAATCGTAACAATTTGGGGGATAATGGCGGCTTGCGCAGTTCTCCTCCTTTTTGCCGCCCGGCCCGCGCAGGCCGCACGGACGCCTCCTCAGAGCATTTCATGCCCTCCCATTCCGATTCCCGCCGCCTGTCGGGTCTGTCGTCTTCCCTTGTTTCCTTCCGCCGCCACCCGCTGGCTCTGGCCTGTGCCGGCCTGGCCCTGGTCGGCAGCTTCGGTGCCGCCGCGCAGGACAGCGCGCCGACCCCGACCGGGCTGGACACCATCACCGTGACCGCCGAACACCGCGAGCAGAACCTGCAGGAAGTGCCGGTCTCGGTGGGCGTGGTGCAGGGGGAGCGCATGCGCGACTTCACCGCCGGCGGCGATGACACCCTGCTGGCGCTGTCCGGCCGCGTGCCGAGCCTGTATGCGGAAACCACCACCGGCCGCATCTTCCCGCGCTTCTACATCCGCGGCCTGGGCAACATCGACTTCTACCTGGGTGCCTCGCAGCCGGTGTCGATCATCCAGGACGACGTGGTGCTGGAGCACGTGGTGCTGAAGTCCAACCCGGTCTATGACGTGGACCAGGTGGAAGTGCTGCGCGGCCCGCAGGGTTCGCTGTTCGGCCGCAACACCACCGCCGGCATCGTCAAGTTCGACACCCTGAAGCCGACCCAGGATTACACCGGCCGCGTCAGTGCCAGTTATGCGACCTATAACAGCGTGTCGATCGACGGCGGCTTCGGCGGCCCGATCAACGACATCGCCTCGTTCCGCGTGTCGGCCCTGTACCAGCACCGCGACGACTACGTCGACAACACCTACAAGGGCCCGAGCGCCGACGGCACGGTCAGCCCGAAGAAGAACGCCATGGGCGGCTTCGATGACCGCAACGTACGCGCGCAGCTGCTGCTGACCCCGAGCGACCAGTTCTCGATCCTGGCCTCGGCCCACGCCCGTGATTACGAGGGCACCTCGACCCTGTTCCTGCGCGGTGCGCTGACCAAGGGCTCGAACAAGACCGACGTGCCGCGCGACAAGGTCGCCTACGACGAAGCCGACAACAACCCGCAGGCCTACAAGACCTACGGCGGCTCGGTGAAGGCGCGTTACGACTTCGGCGCGATCGACTTCACCTCGATCACCGCCTACGAAACCACCTCCGGCTACAGCCGCGGCGACACCGACGGCGGCGCCGCGGTGAACTTCCCGGTGAACGGCGTGCCGAACGGTTACGGCCAGTCGATGGGCCGCATCCGTGACCTGGACCAGTGGACCCAGGAATTCCGCCTGGCCAGCCATGATGACAGCGCCCTGCAGTGGCAGGCCGGTGCGTTCTACTTCAACGGCAGCGACACCACCGACTTCTACCAGCGCGCGTGGTTCCTGCAGGGCGCGGCCCGCAATCCGAACAACTGGGTGCGCCTGCGCAACAAGAACACCTCGTGGGCCGGTTTCGGCCAGCTGAGCTACGCCTTCACCGACAAGTTCACTGTCACCGCCGGACTGCGCCAGACCAAGGACGAAAAGCACACCCGCCTGCTGAAGACCGCTGACACTGCCGCCGGCGTGGTCACCTACAAGGGCCGCACCGACGTCAGGATGTCCGACACCACCCCGAGCTGGGATCTGAGCGCGATGTATCAGATCACGCCGGACGTGAGCGTCTACGCCAAGGTCGCGCGTGGCTTCCGCGGCCCGACCATCCAGGGGCGTTCGGCGGTGTTCAACGCCGATTTCACCACCGCCGATTCCGAGACCATCCTGTCCTGGGAAGCGGGCGTGAAGAGCAGCCTGTGGGACAACCGCCTGCGCCTGAACGCCACCGCGTTCACCTACACCGTCAACGACATCCAGCTCAACGGCAACGATTCGGACGGCAATGGCGTGCTGTTCAATGCCGACAAGGCCAAGGCCTACGGTTTCGAAGCGGACATGGAGCTGCGCCCGATCCCGAACCTGACCCTGAGCGCCGGCCTGAGCCTGTTGCACAGCGAGATCAAGGACAAGCGTGTGTACGCGCAGGTCTGCGGCCTCAACGGCCAGGTGGTGTGCACGGTGAATGACCCGACCATCAAGGTCGGTGCCAACACCTTCGCCCAGATCGACGGCAACCCGCTGCCGAACGCGCCGAAGTACAACGTCAACCTGGCCGCCCGCTACGACTTCCCGGTCAGCGACGCGGGCACCATGTTCGTGTCCACCGACTGGAACAAGCAGGGTTACACCAGCTTCGTGCTGTACGACAGCAAGGAGTTCAACTCCAAGGGCGACTTCGAGGGTGGCCTGAAGATCGGCTACTCGGGCAACTACGGTGCCTACGAAGTGGCGCTGTTCGCGCGCAACATCACCAACGAGAAGAACCTCAAGGGTGTGATCGAGAACTACATGGCCGCGGTCTACAACGAACCGCGTACCGTCGGTGTCTCGCTGAACATGAACTGGTAATGCGCTGTCGCGATGGCGGGGCATCCCGCCATCGCACTGTTGGAATGCAAAGGGCGGCCCGGTGATCCGGGCCGCCCTTTTCGTTGCTTCAGACTGCAGTGAGGTTGCTGTCCTGGCTGCGCTGGCCGAAGGTCAGGGCCCAAGTGGCGCTGTCCACCTGGTGCCGGTCCTGTTCCTGCTGCTTGCGTGCGCGGCTGGCACCGAACCAGCGGCCTTCGCCGTTGATCAGCGGTGCCATGCGTACCACGTCCACATACTCCGGATCGATCTCGCTGGCACGCTGCAGCCAGCTCAGGGCGAGGAATGCATTGGCCGGGACGCCGTTACCGAAGTGGTAGATGTCGGCCAGATAGCCGGCAGCCCACAGCTTGTCGTCGTCGTCGCCGCGCCACCACAGCGGAATCAAGGCGCGTTCGACCGCTTCGCGCTTGTGCGCGTCGTTCCGGCCATCGAATGCCAGGCAGGCCAGGTTGCGGCAGGTTGGGCCCCACACGCGCTCGCCGGCCTCGGCCTCATCCAGGCAGCGCAGGTACAGCTCGCGCGCACGCGCTTCATTCTCCGCGCCGCCTGCGGCGACGAGGCGCACGGCCAAGTTGTAGGTGGCGATCAGGTCGCCGCCTTCCACCGCACGCTCCTGCCAGTAAGCGGCCTTTTCCGCATCGGCGAACTGCGGTTGGTCGCGGCCGCCGAGGCGGCCCTTGTACAGGTCGCACAGCGCCGACATCGCACCAGCGTCGCCCGTTTCGGCCATGCGCTGCAGCAGTGACAGGCCCGCGGCCTGTGAGACATCACAGAACAGATTGGCGGCGAACGTCACCGCCGAGGTGTCGTCCTGCTGCGCAAGCTTCAACGCGCGCTGCAGCAGGACACTGGCGCGTGTCGGGTCGCTGGCCTGGCCGAGCAGGCCATGCTCGATGGCGGTGGCGGCCCACAGCAGGCCGATCGCCGAACCGCCTTCGCGCGCGGCATAGTCCACCACCTGTGCGAACAGTGCTCCGGCGCCGTCGACATTGGCGAACCAGGCGCAGGCCTCCAGGTTGCCGAGCCCCTCATGCAGGACCACATCGCGGTCCAATGTCCATGCCTGCTGCAGATCTTCAAGCACCGCCTGCATGTGGTCCGGATCCCACTGCACGACGCCTTCGCTGTCTTCAACGCGGCCAAGACGGTAGCGCAGCCCGGCGCGCTGGGCCAGCACCTGCGCGCGCAGGTGGCGGTCCAGGTGCCAGTCGAGGATCTGCGTGTAGGCGCGCTCGTGCGCGGCCACGGCGTCGGCATCCTCGCGGTGGGGCAGATCGCCCATCCAGTCCTGCTCCTTGTGCCACCGCAGCGCGTTGCTCTGCGCCAGTTCCAAGCCACGGCACCAGCTGCCCTCGATGAAGTTCTCCATCGCCTCATGGCTGCCGCCCCAGCGCGGGTACAGGAAGTACAGGGTGTCTTCCAGCGTGGCCAGATCGTCCGGGCGCTGCTCCAGCACCAGGCGCATCCAGTACGCCAGTGGTGCGTCGAAATCGTCCTGGCTGCGCTCGCGCAGCAACGGGGGCAGCGTATCCGGCAGCGTCTGCAACGGCGTGCCGAAGCGCGACAGCAGCTGCAATGCCTTTGGCCAGGCTTGAGGGTAGTGCTCGGCCAGCGTGGCGTCATCGGATGCGGCGGGTTCCCCGGCCTGCAGCGCACGCAGCCAGTTCGGTTCGCGCAGGTAGCTGGTGATGCGCTTGATGCCATCCAGCGCCAGCGCAGGTCGTGGCGACAGCGGCATCGCCTGCAGGTAGGCGTGCACGGCATGGTCGCGGGCCAGCTGCGCCGCCAGCCACTGGCTGTCTTCGACCAGTGCGGCCACGTCGGCGCTGCGCAGTTCGCCGGCAGCGTCCTGCCAGCAGGCACCCAGGCAAAGCCAGGCGTAGTAGCTGCCGGGGGCGGCCGAGGCCCACTGCTGGGCCTGTTGCAGGCGGGCTTCCAGTGTCAGCGTGGCGTCGTGCAGGTTGCGCAGCCGCCAGCGGATGCCGGGCAGCGCATTCTCTCCCTGCAGCCAGGCCAGCTCATGTGGAGCAAGCAACGCATCCAGTTTGGCATAGCGCCGTTCCTGCAGCGCAGTGCGCGCCTGCACGCGCCAGGCAAGGTCTTCGGGGGAAAGCCCGTCTTTTGCAAATCCGTTTGTCATTGCTGCAATCCAGCGAGTACGAGGCTGGACATTAGAAGCGCGGTCGTTAGCGGCGGCAAGCAGGACATGCGGCTGCCGTGTCGATGGCATTCAGCAGGAGGCTTGAAGGTGAATCCCGTCACCCGGTACAGGCGTTCGCGTTGCGGATCGTCCATGTGCAGCGGAAAGGCAAGCAGCAGCTCGGGCCGGTAGGCGAGTGTGCCCTGGCCCTGTCTCTACGCCTCGATTCCGGGAAATAGCCGAGCATCAGGGCGTGCGGATGCAGCCAGGGTTCGAACTTGTCCTGCTCGCTGGCAGCGGGGGCCGGTTCGATCAGGCGTGCCGAAAGCGCGAGGTAGTGAACCGAACGGGCCAGGTCCAGCCCGCCCGTCAGTGCCGCGTAGGCGTTGAGCTGGCTGCTGTGATCCATGCAGGGGTGCTGCTGGCCAGCAGCAGCGAGCCGATCATCCATCGTGACATGCAGGAAGAGGGCCATGCAGGCACGCAGCAATGTCCTTGTCGAGCATTGGCAGGGCCGCCCCGTGAGGCGGCCGATGCGGGTTGCTAGTTCCCCGGCAGCAGCGCCTGCAGGCGCGACTCCAGTTCCTGCTGGCGCCAGCCGGCCAGTGCGGCGGGCCATTGGCGACGTTCCAGATAGCTTTCCAGGTGCTTGCGCGAGGCAAGGATGCCATCTGGCAGTCCCAGCTCGCGGCTGCGTTCGGCCACGGCATCCTGCAGCTTCTTCAGCGCCTGCTTGTTGCTGTCGTTGGCCGGCAGCGCCAGCGGCGCGTCGGCTTCGTCGGCCAGCGGCGTGGACAGCGCTTGCCACACGGCGCTGGCCAGCTTGCGCGGTGCCTTTGGGAACTGCTCGAACAGCTTGCCCAGCGCTGCCTCGTCGGCCGGAGGCGTGCGCGCCAGAGTGGCGGCCAGTTCGTTGTCCAGGATCCAGCTTCGCGGGCGGTCGCTGCTGCGTGCCTGCACATCACGCCAGCGCAGCAGGCGCAACAGGCGGTGCTGCGCGGCGGCATCGAGGAACTGTGCCGAGCGCATCGCCAGGTGCGGCCAGCGATCTTCATCGTTGGCGACGCTGGCCAGCAGGCGCTCGCCATCGTCGTGCAACCACTGCTGGCGGCCCAGCGCCTGCAGCCTGGCATCAATGGCGTCGTGCAGCGCGAACAGGTGCTCGACATCGTCGGCGGCGTACTGCAGCTGCGACTCGGACAGCGGGCGGCGCATCCAGTCCGAGCGGGTCTCGCCTTTGGCCAGCGCCACTCCGGTGATCTCCGCCACCAGCTTCTGGTAGCCCATGCCGCCGCCGATGCCGGCCAGCGATGCCCCGATCTGGGTGTCGAACAGCGGTCGCGGCAGCACGCCGCAGGCCCACTTGAAGGCAACCAGGTCTTCGCTGGCGCTGTGCATTACCTTGGTGATGGATTCATCGGCCAGCCAATGCGCAAGCGCCTCGGTCATGCCGGGAATCAGCGGGTCGATGAGCAGGATGTCCTGCCCGACCGCCATCTGCACCAGGGCCAGCTGCGGCCAGAAGGTGCGTTCACGGATGAATTCGGTGTCCAGGCCGATGCGGGTCGGGCGCTGCTGGAAGTACGCATCCAGCTCGGCGGGGGTGGTGATCCAGGTTGCCACGGGTCAGGGCCTACTACTCGGGTTTGCTCAGGCAGGGGAGAATAGCCTAACGTCGGTCCGCGTCTGTGCCGAAGGAGGCTCTGCTTGCGTTTTCCGTTGTCGCCCGTGCTGTGCACCGCCCTGGCCGTGGCCCTGGCCGGCTGCACGCCGTCGCCGTCCGCGCCGGCGGAACGGGCCGCCAGCGAAGAGGCGCGCGCGTCCGAGGGCGCCGACACCGGCGCCAATGCCAGTTCGCAGGCCGGGCAGGGCAGCGTGACCATCGCCGGTGAAGATGCCGCCGAGGACGTACAGCAGTGGACGCCGCCACGGGTGGACCGCCAGGGCCGCAGCCTTGCCCAGTTGCGGCGCGCCGCCGAGCAGGCGTTCGCTGAAGGCCGGCTCTATGAAGATGCGGATGCCGCCATTCCGCTGTGGCTGGCGGTGCAGGAAGAAGACCCGGATGACCGCCAGGCCCGGCTGGGCCTGCAGCGTGCCCGCCAGCGACTGCAGCAGCTGGCCGATGCCCTGCTGGTGCGGCCGCTGAAGCAGCGCGAGGCGCTGGCCGAGGCCAGCCGCCAGGCACTGGTGTTGCTGACCCTGTCGCCGAAGGACGAGCAGGTGCGTGCGCTGCAGGCGCGGGTGGAGCTGGCGCAACGGGTGGTGGCCTACAACCGTGCTGGCGAGGAGGACCTGCGCTCGGACCGTATCGGTGAGGATGGCGACGGTGCCATCGGCAACTTCCGTGAGGCGCTGGCGCTGGATGAAGACAACAGCCGCGCACGACAGGGCCTGGCCGCAGCCGAGAGCGGGTTGATCCGCCGTGCCGAACAGGCTGCTCGGGCGCGCGATTTCGCCAGTGCGGGTACCTGGCTGGCCGAAGCCAGCAAAGTGCGCGATTCGTCGCCGACGATCGCCGACGCCTTCGAACGCATCGAGCAGATCCGCGCCGCCACGCTGCTGCAGCTGCGTGATGACGGACTGCGTGACCTTGCCACGCCACAAGGCCTGAAGCCGGCGCGCGAGAAGCTGGCCGAGGCGCTTCGCATCGCTCTGCCGGGTGATGCAGTGGTGGGCCAGCTTCGCGAGCGCATCGACCTGGCCACCCATTACGGGAGCTTCCGGCCGGGACAGGTGTTCAGTGATGCGATGCGCGATGGGGGGCGCGGACCGCAGATGGTGGTGGTGCCCCACGGTGGCTTCCAGATGGGTGCAGGCGATGCCGAGCCGGGCTCGAGTGATGCCGAGCGTCCGTCGCACTACGTGCGCTTCGATCGCGGCTTTGCCATGGCGATCACCGAGATCACCGTCAGCGATTTCGAGCGCTACGTGAAAGCCTCCAATGCGCGCCCGCGCGCGACCCGGCGTGGCCATTCGGTGGTCTACGACGAACGCAGCGGCAATTTCATCCGCCGCAGCGGCGTGGACTGGCGTTCCGACTACGACGGCGGTCGCGCGCTGGGCAACTCGCCGGTGATGCACGTCAGTGTGCGTGATGCCGAGAATTATGCGGCGTGGCTGTCCGAGCAGACTGGCCGCAGCTACCGGCTGCCCAGCGAAGCCGAGTTCGAGTACGCGCTGCGCGCTGGCAGCAGTGGCCGCTATCCGTGGGGCGATGCCGGCGTGCCGCCGCCAGGCAGCGGCAACTTCACCGGCAGCAAGGACGTTTCGCCTTCGGGACGGCACTGGCACAACGCGTTTATCGGGTACGGCGATGGCTGGTGGGGGCCGGCGCCGGTGGCCAGCTTCCAGGCCAATGCCTTCGGTCTGCACGATATGGGCGGCAACCTCAGCGAATGGGTGGCCGATTGCTGGCATGCCAGCTACCGCCGCGCACCGTCCGATGGCGTCGCCTGGTTCAACCCGGGCTGCCGGTCGCGGGTGATCCGCGGTGGCAACTGGGCCAATGCCCCCGAGCAGACCCGCGCGGCCTGGCGGCAGTCCCAGGATTCGGATACCACCAACGCCCGCATCGGCTTCCGCCTGGTGCGCGGCATCTGAGCGGCACCCGGCTTCACCCGCTGCGGGCAGCGGCGCACTAAGATTGCGCCGTGCCCGCCAGCCGGCGGGGCCAGCAGGAAGTCCCCCCGATGCGCAACGATCCCTTCTCCCGCTCGTCGCAAGGCCCACAGCGGCGTGGCCTGTTCGGCAACATCCGCTGGTGGGTGCTGCTGCTGGCCGCCGCCTACGCGCTGTTCTACTGGTTCTCCAACCGCACGGTCGATCCGTACACCGGCGAGAAGGTGATGATCGACAGCAGCCTGGACGCGCGCCAGGAAACCGCGCTGGGGCTGCAGGCCTACCAGCAGATCCTGTCGCAGGAACGGCCGATGGACCCCAATGCACCGATCGCGCGCGATGTGCGCGATATCGCCCAGCGCCTGATTGCCAAGGTCGATGTGGTGGAGACCGCGCTGGCGCAGGAGCACGGCGTGCAGCCGGCGCATTTCGCGCGGGATTTCCAGTGGGAAGTGAATGTGATCCCGTCCGACCAGGCCAATGCGTTCTGCCTGCCGGGCGGCAAGATGGCGGTCTACACCGGGTTGGTGCCGGTAGCACGCACCCGCGATGCGATGGCGGTGGTGATGGGGCATGAGATCGCCCATGCGCTGCTGCGCCATGGTGCACAGCGCATGGCCCAGCAGAAGCTGACCCAGATCGGGCAGGTGGCCGGCGCCGCCAGCGGCATGGATGCGCAGCAGCAACAGATGATGATGTCGGCGATGGGCTATGGCTACCTGCTGCCGTATGCGCGCAGCCACGAGACACAGGCAGATGAGGTGGGGCTGATGCTGGCCGCAGCGGCGTGCTTCGATCCCCGCGAGGCGGTGCCGCTGTGGCAGCGCATGGGCCAGGCCAGCGGCGGCCAGTCGCCACCGGAGTTCGCCTCGACCCATCCGAATCCGGGCACCCGCATACAGAACCTGCAGGCGCTGATGCCGAAGGCGCTCGAGTACCGGCAGAAGTTCTGCGAGCAGGCAAAGTAGGGGGGGGGCGGCAGGGCTTGCAGCCCTGCACCTGCCGAAGCAACAGCAACAGCAACAGCGTGCATTCCGTGGGATGGCGGGGTGGGTCCGGTTGAGGGGGACGCTGCAAGTACGTCCATGTAAGCTCGGTCGCCGCATCCATGCGGCTCACGCCCCCTCAACCGGACCCACCCCGCCTTCGACAGACTTCCGCGATCTGTTGGAACGGCGTGCGGCCTTGGTAGGTGTCGACCTTGGTCGACACGGTTGAATTCATTCGATATCTGACAGATGTGTCGACCAAGGTCGACACCTACCGACAGCCGCAGGAATCTGTCAAAGGTGGGGCGGTGTCGGAGTGCGGGGTGTCAGCCGCATGGATGCGGCTGCCAAGCCTACAGGGACGTACTTGCGGCGCCCCCGCACTCCGACACCGCCCCACCAATCCACGGAATGCCCGCTGTTGCTGTTGCTGTTGCCTCTGCAGGTGCAGGGCTGCAAGCCCTGCCAACAAAAAACCCCGCTTGCGCGGGGTTCTCTGTGCATTGCGTGCAGCGCGAACGCTTACGGGCGACGGGCCAGGGCCTCGACGTCCTTCGCCTTCGGCAGCAGGTCCTGCTTGCTGACGCGCAGGAAACCGATCGTCAGCATCGGCACCGCCACCAGGATCGAGGACAGCACAACGATCACCGCACCGATCATGTGCGTCTCGGCCAGGCCTTCCATCGAGCTGCCGCCGTACATGTACAGGGCCAGCGCCGACAGGAAGAACATCACCGCGGTGATCACCGTACGCGACAGCGTCTGGTTGATCGAACGGTTCAGCACTTCCATCGAGTCCACGCGCAGGCTGCGGAAGTTCTCGCGGACGCGGTCGAAGACCACGATGATGTCGTTGATCGCAAAGCCCATCACCGACAGCAGGCCGGCCAGCACGGTCAGGTCGAACTCACGACCCAGCAGGGACACGTAAGCGACCGTCACGATCAGGTCGAACATCGCCACGATGCTGGCGGTGACCGCGAACTTCCACTCGAAGCGCACCGCGATGTAGATCAGGAAGCCGGCCAGCATGAAGATGGTCGCGTACAGGCCATTCATCGCCAGGTCCTTGCCGATCTGCGGGCCGACGAACTCGTTGCGCAGCACGGTGGCCTGGTTGTCGGCAGAAGACAGCGCCTTCACTACTGCGGCAGCAGTGGCCTTGTCCTCGGCGGCGGCGTCACCGGTACCCGGCGCATGCTCACCGTGCGGGGCCAGGCGGATCAGCAGGTCGGTGTTGCCACCGACGCTCTGGACCTGGGCGCCTTCGAAGCCACTCTGCTCGAGCTTGTTGCGGACCTGCTCGACGTCCACCGGCTTGTCGAAGCGGGCTTCGATCAGGGTGCCACCGGTGAAGTCCAGGGCATAGTTGAACCCCTTGACGCCGATGATGGCAACCGAGGCCAGGAACACGATGACCGTGACGACCATCGCGACATGGCGCCAGCGCATGAAGTCGATCTTGGTGTCGTTCGGGAGGATGTGCAGCGGAAACAGTTTCATTGTGCGTGTCGTCCCGTCAGATGGCCACGTTCTGGAGCTTCTTGCGACGGCCGTAGATCAGCGTCGCCAGCGCACGCGACACGGTGATCGCGGTGAACATGGAGGCGAAAATACCGATGATCATGGTCAGTGCGAAGCCCTTCAGCGGACCGGTACCGAATGCGAACAGCGCCACGCCGACGATCAGGCCGGTCAGGTTGGCGTCGAGAATGGTGCCCGAGGCACGCTCGTAACCGGTCACGATCGCGGTCTTGCCCGGCACGCCGGCACGCAGCTCTTCACGGATACGCTCGTTGATCAGCACGTTGGCGTCCACCGACAGGCCCACCGACAACGCCAGGCCGGCGAAGCCCGGCAGGGTCATGGTCGCGCCAAACAGCGACATCACCGCCACCACGATCAGCAGGTTGAACAGCATCGCGATCGAGGTGATCACACCGAACATGCGGTAGTAGACGCTGAAGAACACCAGGGTGAACAGGAACGCGAACACCACTGCGCGCATGCCGTTCTTGACGTTCTCGGCGCCGAGGCTCGGGCCGACCACACGCTCTTCGACGAAGTCCATCGGCGCGGCCAGCGAGCCGGACTTCAGCAGCTTGGCCAGGTCGTCGGCTTCCTTCTTCTGCAGGCCGGTGGTCTGGAAGTTCTTGCCGAACACGCCGTTGATGTTGGCCACCGAGATCACTTCCTCGTTGACCTTGAAGCCACGCACTTCCTGGCCGTCAACCAGGGTCACGGTCGGCACGCGTTCGGTATACACCACCGCCATCGGCTTGTTCACGTTGGCGCTGGTGAAGTCGAACATGCGCTGGCCGCCGACGTTGTTCAGCGTCACGCTGACCGCCGGGGCACCGCTGGTGGAGTCGGTCACCGCCTGCGCGCCGACCATCTGGTCGCCGGTGACGATCACGCGCTTGTTCAGCAGGATCGGACCGCCGCCGTCACGGCGCTGATAGACCTTCGCTTCCGGCGGGATGCGGCCGGAGTCGATGGCGTCCTGGGCATTGCCCTCGACCACCGCGCGGTATTCCAGGGTGGCGGTGGCGCCGATCATGCGCTTGGCTTCGGCAGTGTCCTGCACGCCGGGCAGCTGCACGACCACGCGGTCGGCACCCTGGCGCTGGATGATCGGCTCGGCGACGCCGAGCTGGTTCACGCGGTTGCGCAGGGTGTTGATGTTCTGCTCGATGGCGCCATTGGCGATCTGCGCGATCTCGGTCTCCGGCACGGTCACCGTGATTCGGTTGCCGCTGACGTCGTAGCCGAGCGTCGGCTGCGCCTTCACCAGCGCCGCACGGGCACGCTGTGCGGCGTCATCACCGGCGGACGGGCTCAGGTTGGCCACGATGCTGTTGTCCGCGCGACGCTCCACCGACTGGTACGCGATGCGCGCGTCACGCAGGGTGCTGCGCACGTCTTCGGTGTAGGCGTCCAGGCGCTTGTCGAGGGCGGCCTTCTGGTCGACCTGCAGCACGAAGTGCACACCACCCTGCAGGTCCAGGCCCAGCACCATCGGGCGACCGCCGAGGTTGGCCAGCCAGTCCGGCACGGTCGAGGCCAGGTTCAGGGCCACGGTGTACTTTTCGCCGACGGTGTCGCGCAGGGCGTCGCTGGCAGCGGACTGCGCCTTCAGGTCCGGCAGGCGGACAATCAGGCTTTCCCCTTCCTTCTCGACACCGACGGGGGTGACACCGGCCGTCTTCAGGTCGGCCAGCACACGGTCGCGCAGCGCATCGTCGATCTGCCCGCCACGGTTGGCGGTGATCTGGAGGGCCGGGTCCTTCTGGTAGATGTTGGGCAGCGCGTACAGCGCGCTGAGCGCCAGTACGATCAGGATGACGACGTACTTCCAGCGTGGAAATTCGAGCATTGCTTGGGTCCCGCGCGGCGCCATCCCCGGCGCCGCGGTTGTGCATCGGAAAGGGAGTGGCTTACTGGGCCGACTTCAGGGTACCGGCCGGCAGCACGTTGCCGACAGCGCCCTTCTGCACGCGGATGCGCACGTTGTCAGCCACTTCAATGGTGATGAAGTTGTCGCCGATGTCGGTGACGATGCCGGCGATGCCGCCGTTGGTCAGCACTTCATCGCCACGCTTGATCTTCTCCAGCATGGCCTTGTGCTCCTTCTGCCGCTTCATCTGCGGGCGGATCATCAGGAAGTACATGATGGCGATCAGGATGACCGGGAACAGCAGCGTGGTCAGGCCCATGCCCTGCGGTTGGCCGCCGGCGGCCTGGGCGTGGGCGGCGGGAATCAGGAAAGCAAGCAGGTTCATCGTTGGTCCTTTGGTTGGGCGGCGCTTCGGCCCTTTCACGGGCACGAGGTGTCGACCGCGGATCTGGGTCAGCCTTGAAGTATGCCACGGCCCCGGGCGTTCGTCCTTGGGCCGTTTGGCAGGGGCGTTCGGGTTACAGGGGCGGGGCCACCGCCCCGCGTGCCGCGTAGAAGGACTCGCGGAAGGCCAGGAAGGTTCCCGCCTCGATGGCCGCGCGGATGTCGGCCATCAGCTTTTCGTAATAGAACAGGTTGTGCAGGGTACCGAGCATCGGCGCCAGCATCTCGTTGCAGCGGTCCAGGTGGCGCAGGTAGGAACGCGTGTAACCGCCGGTGCAGGCCACGCAGCCGCAGCCCGGCTCGATCGGGTCCATGTCCCGCGCGTACTGGGAATTTCGGATGCGAACGGTGCCGAACGAGGTGAAATAGTGGCCGTTACGGGCGTTGCGCGTCGGCATCACGCAGTCGAACATGTCCACGCCACGTGCGACACCCTCGACCAGGTCCTCCGGCCGGCCCACACCCATCAGGTAGCGCGGACGGTCGCTTGGCAGCTCCGGGTCCAGGTGGTCGAGCATGGCGTTGCGCTCGTGCTCCGGCTCGCCCACAGCCAGGCCGCCGATGGCATAGCCGTCGAAGCCGATCGCCTGCAGGGCCTCGGCCGAGCGGCTGCGCAGGTCGGTGTGCACGCCGCCCTGGACGATGCCGAACAGGGCCGCGTCATTGCCCAGCTCGTCATGCGCGTTGCGGCTGCGCTGGGCCCAGCGCAGGCTCAGCTCCATCGACCGGCGCGCCACATCCTCGGTGGCCGGGTACGGGGTGCACTCGTCGAAGATCATCACCACGTCCGAATCGAGCACCTTCTGGATCTTCATGCTCTCTTCCGGGCCCAGGAACACACGTGCGCCGTCGGTGGGCGAGGCAAAGGTCACGCCCTGCTCGGTGATCTTGCGGCGGTGGGCCAGCGAGAACACCTGGAAGCCACCGGAGTCGGTCAGGATCGGGCCATCCCAGCGGCAGAAGCCGTGCAGGCCGCCGTGGTCGGCAATGATGTCCAGGCCCGGGCGCAGGTACAGGTGGAAGGTATTGCCGAGGATGATCTCGGCGCCCAGCGCACGCACCTGGTCCGGCAGGATGCCCTTGACCGAGCCATAGGTCCCCACCGGCATGAAGGCCGGCGTTTCCACCGTGCCACGCGGGAAGGTCAGGCGGCCACGGCGGGCACGGCCGTCGCGGGTCTGGAGCTGGAACTGCAGTCGGGACATGGAGCGGTCATTCGGGCAAATAGTTGCTCATTGTCTCCCAAAACCGGCTCGACCGCCCATTCAGGCCTGAACGGCACGGCAGTAGAGCCACGCCATGCGTGGCTTTCCTGGTCTCCAGGCACCTGCAAGTGCGCACCAACGGTGCGCACCCACCACAAGCAGGCAGAGGTCAGCGCCCTACCCCGCCTGCGGGAACAGCAGCATCGCGTCGCCGTAGCTGAAGAAGCGGTAGCGCTGCTCGATCGCGTGCCGGTAGGCCTCGAACACGCGCTCCTTGCCGGCGAACGCGGAGATCATCATCAGCAGCGTGCTTTCCGGCAGGTGGAAGTTGGTCACCATCGCGTCGACGCTGCGGATGCGGTAACCCGGGGTGATGAAGATCTGCGTTTCGCCGGTAAACGGCAGCAGCTCGCCGTCGCGCATCGCGCTTTCCAGCGCGCGCACCACGGTGGTGCCGACGCCGATCACGCGGCCGCCGGCGGCGCGCGTGCGCCGCACCTGCTGCACCAGCTCGGCACCCACGTTCAGCCACTCGCGGTGCATCACGTGGTCCTTCAGGTCATCGGCACGCACCGGCTGGAAGGTGCCTGCACCCACGTGCAGGGTGACGTGCCCGAACTCCACGCCCTTGTCCTTCAGTGCGGCCAGCAGCGGTTCGTCGAAATGCAGGCCGGCGGTCGGCGCCGCCACCGCCCCCACTTCGCGCGCGAACACAGTCTGATAGCGCTCGCGGTCGTCCACGCCCGGCTCGCGCTGGATGTACGGCGGCAGCGGCAGGCGGCCGGCATGCAGCAGCCATTGTTCCAGCGATTCCGGCACATGGAACTGCAGTACGTAGAACTCGCCATCGCGGCCCAGCACTTCTGCTTCGCCGCCGGCATCCAGCGCGATGCGGCTGCCGGCCTTCGGTGACTTGCTGGCGCCCACCTGGGCACGTGCCTGCTGGCCGCCCAGCAGGCGCTCGATCAGTATCTCCACGCGGCCGCCGCTGGCCTTCTGCCCGAACAGGCGCGCCGGGATCACCCGGGTGTCGTTGAACACCAGCAGGTCGCCCGGCTGCAGCAGCGACGGCAGGTCGCGCACCTGCAGGTCGGTGAAGGCATCGGGCGCCGGCGGTACCAGCAGCAGGCGGCTTGCGGAACGTTCGGCCAGCGGGGCCTGCGCGATCAGTTCAGCCGGCAGGTCGTAATGGAAATCGGACTTCTTCAAGGCAGTGGGCGGCAACAGGTCGACAATGGCGCGCATTGTACGTCCAGCGTCTGCGAGCCGGCGTGCTTCGCGGCGAACGTCGCGGAAAATGCTGCTATGCAGCAGGTTTCTGCGGGGTTATCGCGCAAAAAAACAAGTGCTAGCATCGAGCCGGAAGTCCGCTGCACGAGCCTGCCCCCAAGCGCGCGTGATGACGCGCGTTTTGCTTTTGAAGACCCGTGCGACCCATTGTTTCAGGAGATCTGCAATGAGCTTCATCGAACGCCTCGCCCCCCTGCGCAGCCAGCCCGGCACCCGTCTCACCACCGGGCTGGACGATGCCACCCTGACCGCCCTGTCCGCCAACCACCCGCAGCTGATCGCTGCGGTGGACGCCGCTGCCGAGGAGTTCGCGCGCGTGCAGGCCGACCTGGGGCCGCTGCTGGCGCAGGACGAACAGGCGCAGATCGACGCGATGCAGGACGGTTTCGTCAATTTCTATGCCGATGACGCGGTGACCCCGTACGTGGCACTGGCTGCGCGCGGCCCATGGGTGGTCACCCTGAAGGGCGCCGTGCTGTACGACGCCGGCGGCTACGGCATGCTCGGCTTCGGGCACACCCCGGACGCCGTGCTGGAGGCGATGGCCCGCCCGCAGGTGATGGCCAACATCATGACCCCCAGCCTGTCGCAGCAGCGCTTCATCACCGCCCTGCGCGCCGAGATCGGCCACCGCCGTGGCGGCTGCCCGTTCACCCGTTTCATGTGCCTGAATTCCGGTTCCGAAGCGGTCGGCCTGGCGGCCCGCATCGCCGATGTCAACGCCAAGCTGCAGACCGACCCGGGTGCGCGCCACGCTGGCGCTGCGATCAAGCGCGTGGTGGTCAAGGGCAGCTTCCATGGCCGTACCGACCGCCCTGCCCTGTATTCCGATTCCAGCCGCAAGAGCTACATGCAGCACCTGGCCAGCTATCGTGGCGAAGACTCGGTGATCACCGTGGCGCCGTACGACGAAGCCGGCCTGCGCAAGGTGTTCGAGGACGCCGCGCGCAACCAGTGGTTCATCGAGGCGGTGTTCCTGGAGCCGGTGATGGGCGAAGGCGATCCGGGCCGTTCGGTGCCGCCGTCGTTCTATGCCGTGGCCCGCGAACTGACCCGTGCCCACGGCAGCCTGCTGCTGCTCGACTCGATCCAGGCCGGCCTGCGCGCGCATGGCGTGCTGTCGGTGGTCGATTACCCGGGCTTCGAAGGCCTCGACCCGCCGGACATGGAGACCTATTCCAAGGCCCTCAACGCCGCGCAGTACCCGCTGTCGGTGCTGGCGGTGACCGAGCATGCCGCGCAGCTGTACCGCAAGGGCATCTATGGCAATACCATGACCAGCAACCCGCGTGCGCTGGACGTGGCCTGCGCCACCTTGGCCCAGCTGACCCCGCAGGTGCGCGCCAACATCGCCGAACGCGGTGCCGAGGCCGTGCGCAGGCTGGAACAGCTGAAGAACGAGCTGGGCGGGCTGATCACCAAGGTGCAGGGCACCGGTCTGCTGTTCTCCTGCGAGCTGGCCCCGCAGTTCAAGTGCTACGGTGCCAACTCGACCGAGGAATGGCTGCGCCAGCACGGCATCAACGTGATCCACGGCGGCGAGAACTCGCTGCGCTTCACCCCGCACTTCGGCATGGACAGCGAGGAGCTGGACCTGCTGGTGGGCATGGTCGGCCGCGCCCTGCGTGAAGGCCCGCGCCGCGAGCAGGCCGCTGCCGCGTAAGCCTGCTTGGCGTTTGTAGAGTCGAGCCGTGCTCGACTCGGCCTTTGCCGCGATCTGAACGAAGATCAGCCGAGCATGGCTCGGCTCTACAGAAGGGCTCATAATCCAAGGACACCCCGTCCCCGACCGCCCTGCGGTTGGCGACGGGGCGTTTTCGTTTCCGGCCAAGAGACAGGAAGATCCATGAAATCGATCTGTGTGTACTGTGGTTCCAACGCTGGCAGCAAGCCGGCCTACACCGAACGCGCCATTGCCCTGGGTGACCGCATCGCCCGCGACGGCCTGCGCCTGGTGTATGGCGGCGGCAACGTCGGCCTGATGGGAACCGTGGCCAATGCCGTGCTCGCCGCTGGCGGCGAGGTGACCGGCGTGATCCCGCGCCAGCTGGCCGACTGGGAAGTGGCGCACCGTGGCCTGACCGAACTGGAGATCGTCGGTTCGATGCATGAGCGCAAGTCGCGCATGTTCGATCTTGCCGACGGTTTCGTCGCCCTGCCCGGCGGCTTCGGCACCATGGAAGAGATCTTCGAGATGCTGACCTGGCGCCAGCTGGGCATCGGCAACAAGCCATGCGCATTCCTCGATGTGGACGGCTTCTACGCCCCGCTGATCGGCATGATCGATCGCATGGTGGAAGAACGCTTCCTGCATCCGGACCAGCGCCAGGACCTGTGGTACGGCTCGGACATCGAAGAGATGCTGGAGTGGATGAAGAACTACCAGCCGGCCCAGGCCTCGAAGTGGATCGACGAGAAGCGCCGCGCCGCCCTGCGATGATGCAGCTGCACGCGGTGGCTCAGGCCGCCGCGTGCGCCCACGGCGCGGGCCGCCCCAGCAGGTAGCCCTGGCCGTAGTCGCAGCCCAGTTCACGCAGGGTCTGCCGCTGCGCGTCGGTCTCGATGCCTTCGCCAATGGTCTCAATGCCCAGCGTGCGCGCCAGCGACAGCACGCCTTCCACCAGCGCCCGCGTACTCTGCACTTCCGGACCGTGCAGGCCGGCGATGAAGCTCTGGTCGATCTTCAGCGTGCTGATCGGGAAACGGTGGAGGTAGGACAGCGCGGAGAACCCGGTACCGAAATCGTCCAGCTGCACCTGGATGCCGCGCTCGCGCAGGCCCTGCAGGATACGCAGCGTGTGCGGGCCGTCGTCCAGCAACGCCACCTCGGTGATTTCCAGGCGCAGCCGGCGCGGATCGGCACCACAGCTGTCGAGCAGGCCGAACAGGCGATCACTGAACTCTGCCGAGCGGAAATGCCGGGGCGATACGTTCACCGAGACGTAGCCTTCGCCTCCCCGTGCCAGCCCCGCGATGACCTGCTCGTAGATCAGCCAGTCCACCTGTTCGATCAGGCCGCTCTCTTCACCCAGCTCCAGGAACGCGCCGGGCAGCAGCAGGCCACGGCGCTCATGCTGCCAGCGCAGCAGCGCCTCGTGACCGACCACTTCGCCGTCGGACAAGCGCACGATCGGCTGATAGAACGGCACGAAATCGCGGTTGTTGATCGCACGGCGCAGGTCGGCTTCCAGGTCCAGGCTGCGCATGGCTTCTTCGCGCATGTCCTCGTCGAAGATCGCACAGCGGTCATGGCCCTGCGCCTTGGCCCGGTACATGGCCGCATCCGCATCGCGCAGCAGCTCTTCTCCGGTGCGGTAGCGCGGATTCCACAGGGCAATGCCCAGGCTGCCGGACGGAAACAGTTCGCGCCCGGCGATCCACATCGATTCCTGCAACGCCAGCAGCAGCCGCTGGCCGAAATCCAGTGCCTGCGCCAGGCCCTGCGGGCACTGCAGCAGCACAGCGAACTCATCACCGCCAAGCCGGGCCACCACATCTTCGGCACCTGCCATCGACACGATGCGCTTGGCCACTTCCACCAGCATGCGGTCGCCGGCGGCATGGCCGATGCTGTCGTTGACCAGCTTGAAGCGGTCCAGATCGAGGAACAGCACGGCGAACACCGGTCCGCCCTCGCGCTTGGCCAGCGCCAGTGAATCCTGCAGGCGATCCAGCAGGTGCAGGCGGTTGGGCAGGCCTGTCAGCGCATCGTGCATGGCCTGGTGGGTCAGGCGCTGCTCGGCACGCAGGCGCTCACCGATCTGCCCAAGCAGCTTTTCGTTGACCTCGGCCAGTTCGCGGGTGCGTTCCTCAACGCGCTTTTCCAGCTCGGCATGTGCCGAACGCAGCCGCTGCTGGTCGCGCTGGCGCGCAAGCCCGGTTCCGATGTTCTGCGCAACGAAGGTCAGCAGCCGCTGATCGTGCACGCTGAACGTGCTGTTCTCGCTGTAGCTCTGCACCACGATCGCACCCACCACCTCATCGTCGCGCAGCAACGGCACGCCCAGCCAGCAATGCGAGCGCGCGCCGGACTCGCGCACTTCACCACTGGCCAGCAGCGCATCGATCTGCGCGCGTGACGCCAGCAGCGGGCGCCGGTTGCGCACCACGTATTCGGTCAGGCCCCGGCTGAACGGCCGTGGCGCGCGGCTGGCATTGTGCTCGTCCACCGAATACACGAAGTCCAGGCCGTTGCCGGCCGGGTTGACCAGGGCGATGTAGAAATTGCGTGCGTCGAGCAGGCGCCCGACCACCCCATGCACCTGACCATAGAACTGGTCCAGGCTGTCGGCTGACATCGCCATCTCGGCGATGTTGTACAGCGCGGTCTGCAACTGTTCGGCACGGCGACGCTCGGCCACCTCATCCTGCAGGCTGCGGTTGGCGCGCTGCAGTTCCTGGGTGCGCCGCGCCACCTGCTGCTCCAGCCGCACCTGCGCCTGGCGCCGGTCCATCGCGGTCTGTACGTGCTGCGCAACGAAGCCCAGCAATGCGCGCTCGGCCTCGCCATAGCGGGCCGCCTGTTCATAGCTCTGAACCACGATGGCGCCGCAGACGCGGCCGTCGCGCAGCATCGGCACGCCCAGCCAGTCCAGGCTTTCGGGCCCACGCTGCGGGTCGTGCTCCTGTTCCATCACCTGCGCCAGCAGTCTGCGCGAGGGACCACTGAGCGGCTTGCCATGGCGCAACAGCGCCACGGTCAGGCTGCGCGGCATCTCGCTGGCGTCATGGCTCTGCGTGGGATCGGCGACGAAGTCATCGACCTGATCGGCGAAGTACAGGAAGCGTATCTGGTCGCGCACATCGTCGTATTCCACGATGTAGCAGTTCTCGGCATACATCAGCGTGCCCAGCACACCATGCACGTGGCGCAGCATCTCGGGCATTTCCAGGTCGGCACCGGCCAGATCTGCAATCTGGAACAGGGCCTGCTGCAGCCGTTCGGCCTCTTCCAGTGCCTTGATCTGGCCGGCCTGGCGGCCGCGCTGCAGCGCCAGCTCAATCGCCTGCCGGGCCAGCCCCCACCAAGCGGGTGAAGGCACCGCGCCCGCAACCGACAGCAGCAGCCGCGCACCGTCATACTCCCAGCCGTGCTGGCCATCGCCGGTGGCGGGCTCCACGGACGCAGCGCTGTCAATCGCATGCAAGGGCCAGCCCCCTCGGCCACTCCCCAGCTGCGGGTCGTCCCAGCCAACGCGGACCACGGCCGTTTCCGGCAAAAGCGCATGCAACGCGCGCACCAGCGCCGTGCTCAACACGGCCTCGTGTAGTGGCTCTTCCGCCGATTCAGCATGCGTGGACAAATGACAATCTCTTGGCGCCGTCTGTGCGTCGCCTCCCCTGAGCCGCCGAGCATAGCGCGCCACCCGGGGGGCAATGGAAGCCCGTAAACCCCGAATCGTGCGCCCGTACGTTTTTCGTGCTGTCCGTAGCTGCTTCCATGCCATGAACCTCGCCCTGCCCGCCCCTGCCACCGGCTATGCGCCACCGCCTGCAGGCCTTACCCTGTACGCCGTGGAAGCCAGCGCACTGCCAACCGATGAAGCCTTGATGCTGGCCTGGGCCGGTGGCGACCTGCGCGCGTTCGAAAGCCTGTATGGGCGCCACCGCAAGCGCCTGTTCGGCTTCCTGCTGCGGCAACTGCGCGACACCGCGCTGGCCGAGGAGATCTTCCAGGACGTCTGGCAGCGGGTGATCAGCGCCCGTGCCGGGTGGCAACCGGACGCGGCGTTCAGCACCTGGCTGTTCCGCATCGCCCACAACCGCCTGAACGACCATTGGCGCGCCGCCCGCCACCGCCCGGCTGCCCCGGCCGATGCCGATCTGCGCCTGGCCGCGATCGAGGATGGGCAGACCCCGGAAGGCGAGCTTTCCGAATTCGAACAACGTCGCCGCATCCAGCTGGCGATGGAACAACTGCCGCCTGAGCAGCGCGAAGTGCTGCAACTGCGGCTGGATCAGGAACTGAGCCTGGAGGAGATCGGCCAGATCACCGGCGTAGGCCGGGAAACCGTGAAATCGCGGCTGCGCTATGCGATGGACAAGCTGCGTGCGGGATTGAACGCATGAACCGAGACGAACCGCTGACGCCGGAAGAACGCGAGCTGGCCCGGCTGCTCGGCCGTCGCGCCGAGCAGGCTCCGCCCGCCGCACTGGACGCTGCCATCCTGGCCGCGGCCCGCGCCGCCGTGGACGCGCCGGCGGCCGATGCGGTCGCCTCTCCCGAGGCGCCGCGCACGCAGCGCACACGCCCGCGTTGGCCGGCGGTGTTCGGCATCGCCGCCTCGATGGTGTTTGCCATCGGCATCGCCTGGCAGCTGCGTCCGGAACCGCCGCCGGTTCCGGCCGGTGAGGCCGCTGTTGCTGCGGCACCGGCAGCGGCAGAAGACGTTGCGGCTGCCGATCAGGCCGCTGACCGCAGTGCAGCCGACAGCGCTGTGGCGGCCGCCGAACCAAGCGCTGCGCCCGCAGCACCCGAGGCCGCCCCTGTTGCCGCTGCCCCGGCACCGGCCATCGCACGCGCGCCCGAGCCGGCGCCGGCCGAGACCGCTGAAGCGCCGGCCCAGGCTGCACGATCGATGGCTGCGGATGCGGCCGCCGATACCGCCTTTGCGGCCCTCCCGCCAGCGCCGACGGCAGCACCGGCCGCAGCGCCGCCTGCGCCACCGGCATCCGCCGCCTACTCGGCACCGGCACCTGCACCGGCATTCGCGCCGGCAGCGTCCGGGGCACTGAAAGCACGCACGGCCGCGGCACCTGCACCGGCAGCCAATGCCGCCGAGGTCGAGCGGGCGGAGGCGCTGGATCGGGTGGAGATCACCTCGATGAAGCGTGAGGCTCCCAGCCGTTCGGCTCCGGGCATCATGCGCCGCGGCAGCGATGCGGGCCTGAGCGCGGATACCGTGCAGGCCGAGGTGGACGCCGACGCGCGCCTGCCACGCCGGCAGTGGCTGCAGAAAATCCGCGAGCGCCGTGACCAGGACCAGCGCGACCTCGCCCGCGCCAGCCTGGAGCGCTACATCCAGCAATATCCGGAAGCGCGCCTGCCGCGCGACCTGCGCCCGCTGCTGGACGACTGAAACGGGCGGGGGTACCCGGCAACACCGTAGAATGGCGGGAATGCTCGATACCCTCGCCCAGCCCGTCAGCCACACGCTGGAAGTCAAACACAGCCGTTTCATCGCCCATGCCGCGCCGATCGACGGCGCCCCCGCAGCGCTGGCGTTCCTGCAACAGGTTGCCGTGGCCGACGCCACGCACAACTGCTGGGCCTACCGGCATGGCCAGGACTACCGCTCCAGCGATGATGGCGAGCCGGCAGGCACCGCCGGGCGGCCGATCCTGGCCGCGATCGACGGGCAGGGCTTCGACCGGGTGATGGTGGTGGTGACGCGCTGGTTCGGTGGCATCAAGCTCGGCGCCGGCGGCCTGGTCCGGGCGTACGGTGGCGCCGCCGCAGAATGCCTGCGCACCGCGCCGCGGCTGGCGCTGGTCGCCATGGCACGGCTGCAGCTGCAGGCCGGCTTCGAAGACCTGGGCACCCTGCATGCGGCCCTTCCGGGGTTCGGCGCGGAGAAGCGCGATGAACAGTTCGACGCGAACGGGGTGTGCCTGCGGGTCGAATTGCCGGCCGATCAGGTCGACGCATTGAAAATCCGCCTGCGCGACGCCACTCGTGACCGTATCCGCATAGAAGACGACCACCAGGATGACTGACAAGGACGGCGCCCCCGCCTCGCCCCCGCCGCTGCGCCGCCTTGGCAGCCTGCGCACGCTATGGCCGTTCGTGCGCCGCCACAGTGGCCTGTTCACCGCCTGGCTGATGGCCCTGGCGGTGTCTTCGGCGGCCACGCTGAGCCTGCCGCCGGCGGTCAAGCAGATGATCGACCATGGCTTCAGCAGCGGCGGCCAGATCAACCGTGCCTTCGCCCTGCTGATGCTGGTGGCCGTGGTGCTGGCCCTGGCCACCGCCGCGCGCTTCTACTTCGTGTCGCTGCTGGGCGAAAAGGTCGTGGCTGACCTGCGCAGCCGCCTCTACGCACACCTCATCCAGCTCGGTGCCGGCTTCCATGACCGCAGCCGCAGCGGTGAGCTGGTCTCGCGCCTGACCGCCGACAGTGAGCTGCTGCGCAGCGTGGTCGGCTCGACCATGTCGGTGGCATTGCGCAGCAGCGTCACGGTGGTCGGCAGCCTGGCGATGCTGTTCGTCACCAGCCCGCGGCTGGCGGCGTGGTCGCTGCTGGGTATTCCGCTTGCGGTATTGCCGATCATCATCGGTGCGCGCAAGCTGCGCACCGTCGCGCGCAGCAGCCAGGACCGCATCGCCGATGCGAACAGCCTGGCCAGCGAGACCCTGGGCGCCGTAAGGACGGTGCAGGCGCATGCACGCGAACCCTACGAGCGCGGCCGCTTCGACCATGCACTGGGCGATGCCATCAAGGCCGCCCGCCGCCGCATCGGTGCGCAGTCGCTGGTCACCGCCAGCGCCATCCTGCTGGTGTTCGGCGCCATCGTCGGCGTGCTGTGGCTGGGCGCGCACGATGTCATCGACGGCCGCCTCAGCGCAGGCACCCTTGGCCAGTTCGTGCTGTACGCGCTGATCGGTGGTGGCTCGGTCGGTGCGCTGGCCGAAGTCTGGAACGAACTGCAGCGCGCGGCCGGCGGCATGGGCCGCATCGGCGAACTGCTGCAGGAAGACATCGAGATCCGCGCGCCGGCGCAGCCGCACGTGCTGCCGCAGCCGCTGCGGGGCGAGATCCGGTTCGACGACGTGGTGTTCCATTACCCGCAGCGGCCAGACCAGGCGGCGCTGGACCATTTCAGCCTGCACGTGCGCCCGGGCGAGACCGTGGCCCTGGTTGGCCCGTCCGGCGCAGGCAAGAGCACGGTGCTGTCGATGCTGCTGCGCTTCCACGATCCGGCCAGTGGCCGCATCTGCGTGGATGGCATCGACGTGCGCCAGGTCGACCCGGCCGAACTGCGCGGACAGCTGGCGCTGGTTCCGCAGCAGCCGACGCTGTTTGCCGCCAGCGCGCGCGACAACATCCGCTATGGCCGCCTGCAGGCCAGCGACAGCGAGGTGGAAGATGCCGCACGCGCCGCCGAGGCGGACGGATTCCTGCGCGCGTTGCCGCAGGGCTATGACAGTGAGCTGGGCGAGCGCGGCGCCCGCCTGTCCGGTGGCCAGCAGCAGCGTGTGGCGATTGCCCGCGCACTGCTGAAGGATGCGCCGATCCTGCTGCTGGACGAAGCCACCAGCGCGTTGGACGCGCAGAGCGAGCACAGCGTGCAGCAAGCGCTGGAACGCCTGATGGCGGGCCGCACCACGCTGGTCATTGCCCACCGCCTGGCCACCGTGCTCAAGGCCGACCGCATCGTGGTGATGGACCAGGGCCGCATCGTCGCCGAGGGCACGCACGCGCAGCTGCTGGCCGAAGGCGGACTGTACGCTGAACTTGCACGCCTGCAGTTCATCGATTGATGACGTCCGCCTAACATCGGCGCGGCCAAGCTGGCCGCGCAACAGCAGCATCCGCTGAAGGAGGTGCACGATGTCGTTCCGTCAGTTCCCCGCCGTCGACAGCAACGGCGAAAGCCACATCATCATCGAGTTCAAGCCCGAGGCGAATGGCAGCGGGCACCATTCCGAAGCCACGCCACGCTACGAACTGGATGATGGACGGCCGCTGGTACGCGACGGCCGCGAGTTCACCACCAGTGGCGGTGAGCTGAGGCTGACGATCTGAGGTTCGCCGGGCATGGCCCGGCGCCACCGGATTTCGTACCGCTCCGCTCTGGTGGGTGTCGACCTTGGTCGACACGCCTTTTGCCTCTGGTAGGTGTCGACCTTGGTCGACACGCTTTTTGCCAAAGGCGGTCGAGCATGGCTCGACCCTACAAAAAGCGTGATCAATTTTTGACCAAGCATCTTGACAGCCTTTACTACCAAGGGCTGAGCGAGGTTATCCACACCTTTGCTCAGAAATCATCCACACCGCCTGTGGATGAATGTGCTCAGCCCAGCACCCGCCCGATGCCGCTGGCGTCCACTTCAGCGGCCGCGCGACTGATCGCCCCCGGATCGCTGCCGGCCACGAACCCGATCCGGAAATGCACTTCGCCGCCAGGCGTGCGCGAGGAATGGATCGAGGCCAGGCTGATGCGGTGCTGCTCGAACACGTTCAGCAGCTCACGCAGTGAGCCCGGCCGGTCTTCCGGCAGGTGCACCGACAACGCATTGCGCTCGGTCAGGTCAGCCAGCAGATAGCCCACGCGTTCAAAGGTGTAGTTGCCCTCGGCCAGTGCCTGCTCGCCGAAGGCACTGCGGTTGGCCGACAGCAGCTGCTCACGGAATGCATTGCGTGCAGTGTCGTCGCCCTGTCCGACCTGGGCCTGCAGGGCCTGCAGCTGGCCGACCAAGCGCTCCAGCATCGGCGCCACGTACGGGTTGCCGAACTGGATGTCCTCGTAGATCGCGGGGTTCAGCGACAGGATGCGCGAGATGATCGCCGTATCCAGTTCGAACGATGCCGACCGGTACGGCATCATCGCGGCCAGGTCGCCCAGCTGCGGCTGATACTGGCGCAGCACGCCGGCCTGGGCCAGGTGGGTGGCATGCACCATCGCCTGTACCAGCGCCATCATCTGGTCGTGATGCTGTGGCGTGGCCCGCACGCACTCAGCCTGCAGCGCCGTGCACAGCGAATCGACCCATGGCTGCCAGTGCCGCAGCCGCGCTTCGCAGACCACCATCACCCGGCCCTTCAGTGTCGGCGCTTTCGGTGGCGCGGTCATCGGGTGCAGCCCGACCACCTCGGCCTGCGAGGCCAGCATCGCCTGCACCGGTGCCTCCTTCACCGAGGTCACGTCCAGCCACAGCCGGTCCTGCTCGCGGCCGGCCGACTGCCGCACGTACTCGGCGATCAACGCGGGCGTATGCCGGATCGGCGCCGAGAACACCAGCACATCGGCCTGCGCGAGCAGCTGTTCCGGCGTATGCGAGCCCGGATCAGCCGGATCATGGCCGATTACCCGCAACTGCATGTGCTGCTGGAAGAAGCGGGTCAGCCAGCGCCCGTAGGCGCCTGCACTTCCGACGATGCCGACCGTGCGCGGCGTGCGTTCGAGCAAGCCACTCATGCCACGCGTTCGGCGCGGAAGCGCGTCCCCTCGGCCAACGCGGCAGGCGCTGCAGCGATCACGTCGAATTCTTCGAAGCCGTTGTCCAGGGTCGCCTCCAGGGCCGCATGGGTGCCGGCAATCGCACGCGAGATCGCCTGCTGCATCGATTCGCCGCGCAGCAGGAACGACACCACCAGCGACATCAGCACATCACCCGTACCAGCCACGTCCACCGGCAGCAGGGGCGAGGTCCAGCGCCAGCTCTCCTCGCGGCCGACAGCCAGGGTCACCAGTTCACCCGGGGTGCCGCCCACGCTGTGCGCGATCACCCAGTGCGGGCCACGATCCAGCAGCGTGCGTGCGGCGGCGATGGCATCGGCCTCGGCGAGCGCCGGCATACCGGTGAGGCGATTGAGTTCAAAGGCGTTCGGGGTCACCAGCCAGGCATGCGGCAGCAGGCGATCGGCGAAGATCGCTTCCAGGCCCGGTTCCACGTAGGGGCCGGTGTGGGTATCACCAATCACCGGATCCAGGCAGTAACGCAGCTGCGGGCAGGCCGGCAGGATGTCATCCAGCCAGTCGGCGAAGGCCGCACCGTTGGCGGTGCTGCCGAAGTAGCCGGACACCAGCATCTTCGCCCGCTGCGGCAGGCCGCGCTCGTGGGTGCCCAGCAGCAGGTCGGCGAACCAGTCGGCGGGCAGCACGCGACCGCGCGTGGTGTCGTAGAACGGCGCGTTGCTGAGCAACACGGTCGGAATTTCTGCTACGCGCACGCCGAGAGCGCGCATCGGCGGCACGGCGGCGCTGTTGCCGGCGTGGCCGTAGACAAGTTGCGACTGGACCGAGATGACATCGATCGGCGACGGGCCGTCGGGCCGCTGGCGGCGGCCGTGGACCAGGTGGTTATCAAGGGATTCGCTCATGGCCGCATTCTACGCTCAAGGGGGTTTTCGGCAGGGCTTGCAGCCCTGCGCCTGCAGAATCAACGTCAACATCAAAAGCCAGAGCGGGCTATCCGTGGGATGGCGGGGCGGTGTCGGAGTGCGGGGACGCCGCAAGTACGTCCTTGTAGGCTTGGCAGCGGCACCCATGCCGCTGACACCCCGCACGCCGACACCGCCCCGCCTTCGACAGTTGGCCGACAGCTGCTGGTGGGTGCCGACCGTTGGTCGGCACATCTGTCGGATACCGAATGATTCGTCCACGCATGGCGTGGCTCTACTGGCAACTGCGGCTGTTGGTAGGTGTCGTCCGTTGATCGACACGTCTGTCAAATATCGATATCCGACCCCGTGCCGACCAACGGTCGGCACCCACCAAAGCAGAACGCTGTTCCGACAGATCGCGGAAAACGGCGCGACCGAGCTACATGGACGTACTTGCAGTGTCCCCCTCAACCGACCCCACCCCGCCAATCCACGGATAGCGCGCTTCGGCTGTTGCCGTTGCCTCTGCGGGTGCAGGGCTGCAAGCCCTGCAAACCAAAACCCCTCAGTGAACAGCAGGCCGCGACGGCGGCAGCCACGCCGCCACGATGCCGAGCAGCGGCAGGAACGCAGTCAACTGGTAGACGTACTCAATGCTGGTCTTGTCCGCCAGCAGGCCGAGCACGGCAGCACCCAGCCCGCCCATGCCGAAGGCGAAGCCGAAGAACAGGCCGGACACCATGCCGATGCGGTGCGGCATCATCTCCTGCGCATAGACCACGATGGCCGAGAACGCCGAGGACAGCACGAAACCGATCAGCACCGCCAGCACCGTGGTCCAGAACAGATCCGCATGCGGCAGCATCAGGGCGAACGGGGCAACGCCCAGGATCGAGGTCCAGATGATCGGCTTGCGGCCGATGCGGTCACCCAGCGGGCCGCCGAGGAAGCCGCCGGCGGCGGACGCCACCAGGAATGCGAACAGATGCAGCTGCGCCTGCGCCACCGGAATGCCGAAGTGGTGGATCAGGTAGAAGGTGAAGTAGCTGCCGATGCTGGCCATGTAGAAGTACTTGCTGAAGATCAGCACCAGCAGGATCGCCAGCACCTTGGCCACGGTGCGCGAGGGATGGCGCGGCGCCATCGAGGCGGTGCTGGCCGGGCGCGGGGTGCCCAGGTGCAGCGCATACCAGCGGCCGACATAGGTCAGCAGTGCAATGCCGATCAGCGCGGCGCCGGCAAACCACGACGCGGCATGCTGGCCATGCGGCACGATCACGGCTGCAGCAATCAGTGGACCGAGCGCGGTACCGAAATTGCCACCCACCTGGAACACCGACTGCGCGAAGCCATGGCGGCCACCCGAGGCCAGCCGCGCAATGCGCGATGCTTCCGGATGGAAAATGGCCGAACCAATGCCGACCATCGCCGCAGCCATCAGCACCACCGCATAGTTCGGCGCGAAGCCGAGCAGCAGCATGCCGCACAGGGTCGAGGCCATGCCGATCGGCAGCGAGTACGGCGCCGGGCGACGGTCGGTGGCGGCGCCAACCAGTGGCTGGAAGATCGAAGCGGTCAGCTGGTAGGTCAGCGTGATCAGGCCGATCTGGGTGAAGCTCAGGTTGAAGCCGCCCTTGATCACTGGATAGATGGCCAGGATCAGCGACTGCATCATGTCGTTGACGACATGCGAGGTGGAAATAGCTGCCAGCACACCGGGAGCCACCGGACGTGAGGTCGTTGCGGGAGAAGCCAAGGCGGACATGGACGCAGTCAGGTTGGGGGCGAGCCACGCATGCTACGGTTGCCCTCCCCTCCCTTCTGCCGCGTTCGGGTCATGGCCTATCGCAAAAAGGACATTGCCGGCGATGTCGACCCGGCTGCGCCGTGGCGTGATGTGCCACTGCATCGTCCGGTCACCTACCGGGTTACCCAGTACCCGGCAGGCACCCATATCGCAGGCCACAAGCACCAGCGCCACCAGCTGGTCTATGCCATCTCGGGGCTGATGGTGGTGCGCTCGGAAGTCGGTCGCTGGGTCGTGCCCTCCACCCGTGCGATCTGGATGCCGGCTGGCATGGTGCACGCGGTGGACTGCATTGCCGCCGTGCACATGCGCAGCCTGTACATCGATCCGTCGTTCGCCCCGCAGTTGCCGGCCGAACCGTTCGCGGTACAGGTGGCACCGCTGCTGCGCGAACTGCTGCAGGCAGCCACCCTGATCAAGGGCGAGCACATCGAAGACAGCCGCGATGGCCGCGTGGTGCGCCTGCTGCTGGACGAACTGCATCGCATGGACGTGCTGCCGCTGCACCTGCCCTCGCCCACCGACCCGCGCCTGCAGCGGATCTGCCAGCACATCCAGAAGCACCCCGGCGACGACGCCACGCTGCAGGACTGGGCACAGGCGCTGGAAGTTGACGTGAAAACCATCCAGCGCCACTTCGCCCACGAGCTGGGCATGACCTTCGGGCAGTGGCGACAGCAGGCGCGACTGCTGGCCGCATTGGAGCGGCTGGCGGTCGGCGACAAGGTCATCGATGTCGCGCTGGCGATGGGCTACGACAGCCCCAGCGCGTTCACCAGCATGTTCAAGCGCCAGCTGGGGCAGACGCCGGCGGCGTTTTTCCGCTGATCGCAAACGAAAACGCCGGGCATGGCCCGGCGCTACCGTTCAACACTTGCGTTGAAAACTCAGGACGTCATCCGGTCCCAGAAGCCCTTCACGCCATCCATGAAGGTGGCCGACTTCGGCGAATGCTTGCGTGCTTCCTCGCCGACGAAGGTGGCTTCGAACTGTTCCAGCAGCTTGCGCTGCTCAGGGGTGAGGTTGACCGGAGTCTCCACCACCACGCGGCAGTACAGGTCGCCCTCGCTGCGGCTGCGCACCGAACGCACGCCCTTGCCGCGCAGGCGGAACAGCTTGCCGGTCTGGGTCTCGGCCGGAATGCGGATCTCCGCTTCGCCGCCGAGGGTCGCCACGCGCACGGTGTCACCCAGTGCCGCCTGCGAGATGCGGATCGGCACTTCGCAGTGCAGGTCGTCGCCATCGCGCTGGAAGATCGCATGCTCGCGCACGCGCACTTCCACGTACAGGTCGCCCGGTGGCGTACCGGCCGGACCGGCTTCGCCCTCGCCCTGCAGGCGGATGCGGTCGCCGGTATCGACGCCGGCCGGCACCTTCACCGACAGCACCTTGTCTTCCTCGACACGGCCGTTGCCGTGGCAGGTCTTGCAGGGCTTGGCGATGATCTGGCCACGGCCGCCGCAGTTGTGGCACGCCTGCTGCATGGCGAAGATGCCGCGCTGGATGCGCACCTGGCCGCGGCCATGGCACACATTGCAGGTTTCGACCTTGCCGTCTTCCGAGCCACTGCCATCGCAGTCGCCGCACTCGGCCAGGGTCGGAATCTCGATGCGGCGCTCGACGCCGCGCACGGCTTCTTCCAGGTCCAGCTCCATCACGTAGCCGATATCGGCGCCGCGACGCGCCTGGCGCGGACCACCGCCACCGCCGCCAAAGATGTTGCCGAAGATATCGCCGAAGATATCGTTCATGTCCGGGCCGCCCGGCCCGCCGCCGCCCATGCCGTGCTCGAACGCCGCGTGGCCATGGCTGTCGTACATGCGGCGCTTGTTGCCGTCGGACAGCACTTCGTAGGCTTCCTTGCACTCCTTGAAGGAGGCTTCGGCCGCCGCATCACCCGGGTTGCGGTCCGGGTGGAACTTCATCGCGCAGCGACGGTACGCCTTCTTCAGCTCGTCGTCGGTGGCGGTGCGGGCAACGCCCAGCACTTCGTAATAATCGCGCTTGCTCATGTCGTGGATCTGGTTCCGGAAAGTCGGGATTCGTCAAAGCGGAAGAGCGGAACCAGGTCCGCTCTTGCGTCGGGCGCCCCGACACGCCGGTGGGCGGTCAGGACCCTGATGCGACAACGGGACGCTGGTGGCCAGCGTCCCGTGTCGGTCCGGATCAGGACTTCTTGTCGTCCTTGACTTCGGTGAACTCGGCGTCGACCACGTCGTCCTGCGCCTTGCCGGCATTGCCGGCGTCGGCACCCGGGGCACCGCCCTGGTCGGCCGAAGCAGCGGCGAACAGCGACTGGCCAGCTTCTTCCAGCGCCTTCGACTTGGCTTCGATCTGTGCCTTGTCGTCACCCTTCATCGCGGTTTCCAGGTCGGCCAGGGCCGCCTCGACCTTGCCGATGACATCGCCGCCGACCTTGCTGCCGTGCTCGGTGATGGCGCTGCGGGTACCGTGGATCAGGGCGTCGGCCTGGTTGCGGGCCTGCACCAGTTCCTGGAACTTCTTGTCTTCTTCGCGGTTGGCTTCCGCGTCGGCGACCATGCGCGCGATCTCTTCCTCGGACAGGCCCGAACCGGCCTTGATCTCGACCTTCTGTTCCTTGTTGGTCTTCTTGTCCTTGGCCGACACGTGCAGGATGCCGTTGGCGTCGATGTCGAAGGACACTTCCACCTGCGGCAGGCCACGCGGGGCCGGCTCGATGCCGGACAGGTCGAACTTGGCCAGCGACTTGTTGAAGCGGGCCTGTTCGCGCTCACCCTGCAGCACGTGCACGGTCACGGCCGACTGGTTGTCCTCGGCGGTGGAGAACACCTGCGAGGCCTTGGTCGGGATGGTGGTGTTCTTCTCGATGATCTTGGTGAACACGCCGCCCATGGTCTCGATGCCCAGCGACAGCGGGGTCACGTCCAGCAGCAGCACGTCCTTGACGTCGCCGCCGAGCACGCCGCCCTGGATCGCCGCACCCAGTGCCACGGCTTCGTCCGGGTTGACGTCCTTGCGCGGTTCCTTGCCGAAGAACTCGGTCACCGCCTGCTGCACCTTCGGCATGCGGGTCTGGCCGCCGACCAGGATCACTTCGCTGATGTCGCTCGAACGCAGGCCGGCATCGTTCAGGGCGACGCGGCACGGCTCGATCGACTTCTTGATCAGGTCGTCCACCAGGGCTTCCAGCTTGGCGCGGGTCAGCTTGATGTTCAGGTGCTTCGGACCCGACGCGTCAGCGGTGACGTACGGCAGGTTCACTTCGGTCTGCTGGGCGCTGGACAGCTCGATCTTGGCGCGCTCGGCAGCATCCTTCAGGCGCTGCAGGGCCAGCGGATCCTTGCGCAGGTCGATGCCCTGGTCCTTGTTGAACTCTTCAACCAGGTACTCGATGACGCGGTTGTCGAAGTCTTCGCCACCCAGGAACGTGTCGCCGTTGGTGGCCAGCACTTCGAACTGCTTTTCACCGTCGACGTTGGCGATCTCGATCACCGAGACGTCGAAGGTGCCGCCGCCCAGGTCGTACACCACGATCTTGCGATCCTTGTTGTCGCCCTTGTCCAGGCCATAGGCCAGCGCGGCCGCGGTCGGCTCGTTGATGATGCGCTTGACGTCCAGGCCGGCGATGCGGCCGGCGTCCTTGGTTGCCTGGCGCTGGCTGTCGTTGAAGTAGGCCGGCACGGTGATGACCGCTTCGGTGACCTTCTCACCGAGGAAGTCCTCGGCGGTCTTCTTCATCTTTTCCAGCACCTTGGCCGAGATTTCCTGCGGAGCCATCTTCTTGCCGTCGCTGGTGGCCACCCAGGCGTCGCCATTGTCATGGGCCAGGATGCTGTACGGGACGTGCGCGATGTCCTTCTGCACTTCGGCGTCGGTGAACTTGCGGCCGATCAGGCGCTTCACCGCGTAGAAGGTGTTCTTCGGGTTGGTCACGGCCTGGCGCTTGGCCGAGGCGCCGACCAGGACTTCGCCGTCCTTGGTGTAGGCGACGATCGACGGGGTGGTGCGATCGCCTTCCGAATTCTCGATGACGCGGGCCTTGCCGCCGTCCATGATCGCCACGCACGAGTTGGTGGTGCCGAGGTCGATACCAATGATCTTGCCCATGGGGGAGACTCCTGAGGATGCTTGTTGGTGTCAGTCCGGCCGTTCGGCCGGTGGATGAATACGATGTGGGGGGGCTCGTGGAACATTCAAGCCGTCTCCCGAACGCTGTGTTCAGCGCCTGGAAAACCTTGCCAGGCATGGCCTGGCACAACCGGGACCGGGCAAAGCCCGGCCTGGTCCATCAATCGGCGGCCACCACCACCAGCGCCGGCCGCAGCAGGCGCTCGTTGAGCAGGTAGCCCTTCTGGAACACGGTCACCACGCTGCCCGGGGCGGCGCCCGGCGTCGGCACCTGGCTGATGGCCTGGTGGTGTTCCGGGTTGAACGGCTGGCCGATCGGGTCCAGCAGGACCAGTCCGTTGTCGGCGGCCACCTTCAGCAGCTGCTTGTAGGTCAGCTCCAGGCCTTCGCGCAGCGGGTGCGGGTCGTCGCCGGCGGCCTTCAGGCCGGCATCCAGGCTGTCGAACACGGGGAGCAGATCGCCCAGCAGCTTCTCGTTGGCGAACTTGCGGGCCTGTTCGATGTCACGGGCAACGCGCTTGCGCTGGTTCTCCAGGTCGGCGCGCTCACGCAGGGCATCGGCCTTGACCTGTTCGATTTCGGCGCGCAGGCGCTCGACTTCGTCGTTGACGCCGGCGGTGGCGGCCGCATCGGCGGCACTCTGCTGGGATTCGATATCTGGCTGTTCGTGGTTCATGTCTGGGTCCCTGGCGGTCAATCTCCGCCTCCACCCACCCTAGTGTGGGCGGGATGCTGCGTTTCAAGCGTCGGATGTTCCCGGCGGGCGGCCGGCTGGCGAAAACGCCGCGCCCAGGACATCGGCGGTAGCCTGGACCAGCGGGATCACGCGGTCGTAGGCCATCCGCTTGGGGCCGATCACCCCCAGCACGCCCAGCACCTGGCCATTGGCCGTGTAAGGGGCAGTGACCAGCGAGACGCCCTGCAGCGGCATCATCCCGGTCTCCTCGCCGATGAAGATGCGCACGCCGGGCGCCTGGATGGTCCGCTCCAGCAGCTGCAGGATCTCCCGCTTGCTGGAGAACAGCTCGAACAGCTCGCGCAGGCGCTCCAGGTCGGACAGGTCCTGCACCCCCATCAGGCGGGTCTGGCCCGCCACCAGCATGTCGTCGGCAGCCGGCTGCAGGGCCTGTTCGGCCAGCTCGATGCTGTGCGCCAGCAGCTGTTCCAGCTCGGAGCGGGCATCGCGCAGTTCCAGCAGCAGTCGGGTGCGGATCTCGGCCATCGGCAGGCCGGCGAAATGGGCATTGAGATAGTTGGCCACCTGCTCCAGCTGGCCCGGCGCGAACTCCTGGCGGGTCTCGATGACGCGGTTCTGCACCTCGTTGTCGGCAAACACCAGGATCGCCAGCACCCGGCGCCCGTCCAGCGCCACGAAGTCGATCTGGCGGAAGGCGAACTGCTCGCGTCGCGGCGCGCTGACCACGCCGACGAAGTGGCTCATCGCCGACAACAGCTCCGAGGCGCTGCCGAGCAGGGCCTGGGTGCTGCCGCCGCCAGCCAGTTCCTGGCGCAACCGGGCCAGCTCGCCTTCGCCCGGCGGCTGCATCTGCAGCAGGCTGTCGACGAAGACCCGGTAGCCATGTGCGGTCGGGACGCGCCCGGCGGAGGTGTGCGGCGAGGCCAGCAGCCCCAGGTCTTCCAGGTCACCCAGGATGTTGCGGATGGTGGCCGGACTGACCTCCAGCCCGGCCACGCGCGCCAGCGTCTGCGAGCCGACCGGCTCGCCGTCCTGGATGTAACGCGCGATCAGCGTGCGCAGCAGATGGCGCGCACGCGGGGCAAGCTGGTCGGGAGAACCGTGCATGGAATCAACCTGTGAGACACGGACACTAGATAATGGCGGCGCATCACCTTGGCAAGTCATTGGACCTCCCTCGCCCGCGTGCTAGCGTTGCGCGGCTGCTGATACCCCCTTACCCATGCTCAGACATCTTTCGATCAAGGATTTCGCCGTCGTCCGCGCCACCGAACTGGAGTTCGGGCCAGGCATGACCGTGGTTTCAGGCGAGACCGGCGCCGGCAAGTCGCTGATGGTCGACGCGCTGGGCTTCCTGTCCGGCCTGCGCGCCGACAGCGGCGTGGTCCGCCACGGCGCCGCGCGCGCCGAGCTTTCGGCCGAGTTTGCGCTGGAGCAGCTGCAGGCTGCACGCCAGTGGCTGGCCGACAACGAGCTGGACGACGAGGAGCAGTGCCAGCTGCGCCGGGTCATCCGCGCCGATGGCGGTTCGCGGGCCTGGATCAACGGCCGCCCGGTGACCCTGGCGCAACTGGGCGACCTGGCCTCGCTGCTGGTGGAGATCCACGGACAGCACGAACAGCAGGCCCTGCTGACGCGCCCGTCGCAGCTGGCCCTGCTCGACGCCTATGCGCGCAACGAGAACGAACGCCGCCAGGTGCGACGCGCCGCCGCGGCCTGGCAGGCATTGGTCGATGAATCGCTGGCGCTGTCGCAACAGGGCGACGTCAGTGACCGGATCGGCTTCCTGGAGCACCAGCTGCGCGAGCTGGACCGTGAAGACCTGGAGCCGGAGTCGATTGCCGCACTCGGCGCCAGCCACCGCCGCCAGGCCCATGCCAGCGCCCTGCTGAGCGCCTGCCAGGCCGCCAGCAACCAGCTCAACGGCGACGACGGCAGCTCCGCGCTGGACCTGCTGCAGCAGGTGCGCCACGAGCTGTCGCGCCTGATCGAGCACGACGCGCGCCTGGGCGAGGTGGATGGCCTGATCGAGAACGCTTCGATCCAGCTGCACGAAGCCCTGTCGCTGCTGGATCGGGTGCATGACGACCTCGACGCCGACCCGGAACAGTTCGAGGAGAACGAGCGCCGCCTCGGCCGTCTGCACGACCTGGCCCGCAAGCACCGCGTGCCGATGGACGAGCTGGGTGCGCAGCGCGAGCGCATGCACGCCGAAGTGGAACAGCTGCGCGGCGCCGACGAACGCCTGCAGCGCCTGGCCGGCGAGATCGACAAGGCCGCCGCCGCCTGGCGCGCACAGGCCGAAGTGCTGACCGCCAGCCGTCGCAGCGCTGCTGCCGAGCTGTCGGCCACCACCACTGGCATCATCGCCGAGCTGGGCATGGGCGGCGGCCAGTTCCTGATCGAGCTGGAACCGCAGGACGCCGGCAAGCCCGACCCGCAGGGTGCCGAGCGCGTGGAATTCCTGGTCGCAGCCAATGCCGGCCAGCCGCCGCGCGCCCTGCGCAAGGTGGCCTCCGGCGGCGAACTGTCACGCATCTCGCTGGCCATCGAAGTGGCCGCGCTGGACCTGGATGCAGTGCCGACCATGGTGTTCGACGAAGTCGACTCCGGCATCGGCGGCGCGGTAGCCGACATCGTCGGCCAGAAGCTGCGCGCGCTCGGCGAGAAGCGCCAGGTGCTGTGCGTGACCCACCTGCCGCAGGTTGCCTCCAAGGGCCATGCCCATTACCGGGTCAGCAAGGGCCCGGTGGAAGGCATGACCCAGAGCGCCGTGGAAAAGCTGGACAGCAAGGCGCGCGAGGAAGAGCTGGCACGCATGCTCGGCGGCGTGGAAGTGAGCAAGGAAGCGCGCGCCGCCGCGCGCAAGCTGCTGCAGGCCTGAGGCCGGCACTACCGTGCGTGGGCCCGGCTTCCGCACGGTAGTGCCGGCCGCTGGCCGGCAACCGATGCGAGGGGTCGAAGATCGTGAGGTTGCCGGCCAGCGGCCGGCACTACCCCCGTGGCTGCGTCAGGTCGACGTTCTCCACCAGGAAATCAAGAAACGCGCGCACCCGCAGCGGCAGGTAGCCGCCCTGCCCCAGGAACACCGCGTGCACCTCTTCCAGGTCACCGGGGTTGGCCTCTTCCAGCACCGGCAGCAGGCGCCCGGCGGCAATATCCTGCTGCACCTGGAATGCTGCCAGCCGCGCCATGCCCAACCCACCCAACACCAGCTGGCGCAGCGCATCGCCGTTGCTGGCGCGGGCGTTGCCACTGGGCAGCAGCATGCGTTCGCGCCCGTCCTGCAGCAACGGCCAGCCCTGCATCGCGCGCGCATGGCCGATATCCAGCCGGTTGTGCGACTGCAGCTCCTCGGCAGTGCGTGGCAGCCCGTGCCGCTGCGCGTAGGCCGGTGCAGCCACGATCATCATCCGCGTCGCGCCCAGCCGCCGCGCCACCAGGCTCGAGCTCTTCAGCGGACCGGCCCGCACCGCCACGTCGGTGCGCTGCTCCAGCAGGTCGATCACCTCGTCGTTGAGGGTCAGGTCCACGCCTACCTGCGGATTGCGCTGCAGGAACGCCGGCAGCAACGGCAACAGGAAATGCTGGCCGAACGGCACGTTGGAATTGACCCGCAGGCGTCCACGCGGCTCGGCGTGAGCACTGGCGCAGCGCTCGGCCTCGTCCAGGTCGGCCAGCACGCGCAGGCCGCGCTCGTAGAACGCGCATCCCTCGGGAGTCAGCTGCAGCTGGCGGGTGGAACGCTGCAGCAGGCGCGTCCCCAGACGTTGTTCCAGCCTCGCCACCAGCTTGCTGACCGCCGACGGGGTCATCTCCAATGTTCGGGCGGCTGCGGAAAAGCCCCCGGTCTCGATCACCCGCACGAACACTTCCAGTTCGCCGGATCGGTTGATGTCGGAGCGCGCCATGGCAATGAATCCAGTTCACAGATGATTGTCCATGCGCAGTCTAGTTCACAGATGAGTACGGAATCACCATGGCCTTCCCTCCACCCGGGATTGCCCGATGAATCGTTTCAGCCAGCTCGTCACAACCGCATTGATCGTCCTGTCCAGTGCCGCCAGCGCCGCCCCTGCGCCGCACTGGGTCGCCAGCTGGCAGGCCAGCCCGCAACCGGTCTGGGGCCCGGAATTCCTGTTTCCGACCCTGGTCCCAGCCGCACTGCAGGACCAGACCTTCCGCCAGACGGCACGTATCAGCCTGGGCGGGTCTCGGCTGCGGGTGCGGCTGAGCAATGCCTACGGCACTCAACCACTGCGGATCGGGGCGGCGAGCGTGGCCGCCCGGGCGGGGGACACCCCGCAGCCGCTCAGTTTCGAAGGCCAGCCCGGGGTGCTGATCGGCCCCGGGCAGGAACGGCTGAGCGATCCGCTGCCACTGACCACGGCTGACCGGCAGGCGCTGCAGGTCAGCGTCTTCGTGCCGGGGCCGATGCCGGTGCAGACGTTCCATTGGGAGGGCAGGCAGACCAGTTGGATTGCGCCTGGCGACCAGAGCCAGGCCCAGACACTGAGCGGGGCCAGCAGCACCACGGCCCGCCTGTTCCTGGCCGGCATCGAGGTCGAGGCGCCGACCAGCGCACGCAGCGTGGTGGTGATCGGCGATTCGATCACCGACGGCGCCACCGCCAGCCTCGACCAGGACCAGCGCTGGACCGACCATCTGGCCGCGCGTTTGGCACCGCGGGGCATCGCCGTGGTCAATGCCGGCATCTCCGGTGGCCGCCTCTTGCACGACGGCATGGGGGAATCCGCGCTCGCCCGCTTCCAACGCGATGCACTGGATCAGCCTGGCGTGTCCAGCGTGATCGTGCTGGTTGGCATCAATGACATCAGCTGGCCCGGCACCGCCTTCGCGCGCAAGCAGGCGCGGCCCACGCTTGCCGAGCTGCAGGCGGGCTACCGCGCCCTGGCCGAACAGGCCCATCGGCGGGGTCTACGCATCCTCGGCGCCACCCTGATGCCGTTCGCCGGCGCCCTGCCCGGCACGCCGCTGGACGACTACCACCACCCGGACAAGGACGCCCTGCGCAGCCAGCTCAATGCCTGGCTGCGCACCGACGGGCCGTTCGACGCGGTGATCGACCTGGACGCGGCCCTGCGCGATGCGGCCGATCCGTCACGGATGGCCGCCGCCTACGATTCCGGCGACCACCTGCATCCGGGTGATGCGGGGAACCGGACGATGGCCGAGGCGGTGGATCTGGACGTGCTGCTTGGAGGTCAGGGGTCGGCCGGCGTCGGATCCCTTTGCTCCAGCAAAGGGCTCTGACCCCAGCACGCGACCCAGCAACGAAAAACCCCGGGCAGGCCCGGGGTTTCGTCGCATCTGGCTGGCCGGATCGGCTTACTTGCGCTTCTTGCGCACGTACAGCACCAGCGAGTGCTCTTCCAGTTCGTAGCCGTGGTCGGCTGCGATCTTGCGCTGCAGCTCCTCGATCTCATGGCTCTCGAACTCGATGATCTTGCCGCTGTCCACGTCGACCATGTGGTCGTGGTGGCCGCCACGGTCAAGCTCGTAGACCGCCTGGCCGCCCTCGAAATTGTGCTTGAGCACGAGGCCGGCGGCCTCGAACTGGGTCAGCACCCGGTACACCGTCGCCAGGCCGATCTCGTCGCCATGCTCCAGCAGCTGGCGGTAGATGTCTTCGGCGGTCATGTGGTGCTGGGCATTGCGCTGCTCGAGCAGCGCCAGGATCCGCATCCGCGGATGGGTCACCTTCAGGCCGACTTTACGCAGGTCGTGGGTTTCCATAGGTCTCCGTTCATTGGCGATTTAGCGCCAGCTGCCTCGGATTGGGTCGCGGTGGCACGCCGGGAGTGTATCATCGGTTTGATTTCCCCAACCGCCAGTCCCGATGCGCAATCTCCTGTTGGTCGCCGCCGTCGCCCTGTCCACCACCGGGTGCGGCATCATCTACAAGCAACCCATCTATCAGGGCAACCTGATCCGGGAAGATGCCGTGGCCAAGCTGCAGGTCGGGCAGAGCAAGCAGCAGGTCACCGCGCTGCTGGGCACCCCGTCCATTCCCGATCCGTTCCACGCCCAGCGCTGGGACTACACCTCCAGCCAGCGGGTGAACCGCCTGGGACGTACTGAAGTGAAGAACTTCGTGGTGTTCTTCGAGAATGACACCGTGACCCGTTGGGAAGGCGATTACTTCCCGGGCAACGACAAGGCCCTGGCCCAGCAGACCGTGCGCCAGTTCGGCCGCAACCTGCCGAAGGACAAGAAGAAGAAGGGCCGCTGAGGCCCTGCCCGTCCCCACGGACGGGTTGCGGGCATCAACCGCCGAGCGCGCGTCGCCGGCGGTTGTCCTTGGGGTCGGCCAGCAACGGGCGTAGCAGCTCAATGCGGTCACCCTCCAGCAACACCTGCTGCGGGCGCGCCAGTACGCCATGCACGGCCACGGCCGGGCATCGGTCACTGCCTTCCAGCGCGGCGGCGGCAATGGCATCGGCCACGGTCGCGCCCTCGTCCAGCTGCAGCCGGCGCGACAGCACCTGCTGCGGCCAGGCCAGCACCACCTCGACCTCGATCATCGCTCAGGCCTCGTCGGCGACGCGGACGAAATCATTGACCATCCGATCGGCCAGACCCTGGAAGCCGATCGCCAGGGCCGGCCCCAGCAGGCGCGAGCTGGGCTCGAATTCCAGGGTCAGGGTGACCTTGCAGGCGTCCTCGGCCAGCGCATGGAATTCCCAGCGGCCGTGCAACTGCTTGAACGGGCCATCGCGCAGCTGCATGTCGATGCTGTGCGGGCGCTGCAGGGTGTTTTCGGTCTGGAACCAGGTGCTGAACGAACCCAGGCCCAGGTCCAGGCGCGCCACCAGCCGGTCCTCGCCCTGCTCCAGGATCTGGGCAGCCGAGCACCAGCGGAAGCGGCGCGGATAGGCCTGGACATCGTTGACCAGGTCGAACATGCGCGCGGACGAATGTTCGACCAGGGCGCTGCGGCGGATAGTAGGCATGAATACAGGGCGTTTCGGCAATCGACCGGGCGGGCCCGAATCGGAGACAATACGGAAATGAGCAAGAACAGCGGCAAGGATAAAGCAAAGAGCGCGACGGCCAACAAGACCATCGCGTTGAACAAGCGTGCCCGCCACGAGTACCACATCGAAGAACGCTTCGAGGCCGGCCTGGCACTGCAGGGCTGGGAGGTGAAGTCGATCCGCGCTGGCCGCGGCAACATCATCGATGCCTACGCCTACGTGAAGCACGGCGAGATCTTCCTGATCGGCGCCCAGATCACCCCGTTGATCCAGGCCTCCACCCACGTGGTGGCCAACGACCGGCGCGAGCGCAAGCTGCTGCTGCACCGGAGCGAGATCGACAAGCTGGTCGGCAAGGTCGAGCGCGATGGCTACACGATCGTGCCCACCGCGATGTACTGGAGCAAGAACAAGATCAAGCTCGAAGTCGCGCTGGCCAAGGGCAAGCAGACCCACGACAAGCGCGATGCCGCCAAGGACCGCGACTGGGCGATCGAGAAGCAGCGCGTGATGCGTCGCGGCAACCGCGACGCGTAAGGCCGCAGCGCATCACCTGTAAAGCCGGGCCATGCTCGGCTGTCTTGGTCTTCTGTAGAGCCGAGCCATGCTCGGCTTCGGTAAGAAAAGCAGTCGAGCATGGCTCGACGCTACAAAAGGCGGTCACCCCGCCAGCATGCCCTGCCCGCGCATGCGCGGCGCCAGCGCCGCGTGCATCACCGCCAGGTGCATCACCACCGCCAGTTCCGGCGCGTAGCGGTCATCGCCTTCCCGCCACTGCTGGGCCAGCTGCGCGGCATCATCGGGCAGCAACGACAGCAACTGGGCATCATCCAGCGCATCGGCGGCGCCCTGCAGCTGGCGCGCCAACTGCCGCGACTGCCACACGTGCACGCCAATACTGAGACTGGCCAGCGACATCAGGACCACGGCCAGCCCGTGCTCGAACCACTGCGACAGCACTTCCGGCCCCCACAGCAGGGCCGCCAGTACGGCCAGGCCCGGTAGGCGCCAGCCGAGCCAATGGATGCGACCGCGCTGCGACCAGTGCACCACCACCGCGCTGGCGACCAGGGCCGCCGCGGCCGTGGCCGGCAACTCCGTCACCCAGGTGGCCGCCAGCAGCACCGCCAGCACGGCCCAGACCCAGCCGGGCGGCAACGCGCGCCGCTGATAGTCGGCACCGACCGGCCCGATCAGCTGTCGCAGGCTGCGTTGTTGGCTTGCATCGGTCACCCACAGTCTCCGTGTCTGTCCTGGCTCGGATGGTCGTCGCCAGTGTGTCGCAAATTCGTGCCAATGACGTTACCAATCCGCTATGACGGCGGCTCTACAACGTGTTGTGGATTGCAAAGGTGACTGTTCAGCTGTTTTGCCGTAGCATTGCAACCGTTGGGCAGGCCCTGACCGTGGCAACGCGGGATCGGCCCTGTACCTTGCAGCACTGTAGAAACCGGGGGTGCATTGGTTTCGACGGGGGTTGTGAAGTCGCCTGGCGCATGCCGAGGGGGTAGCTTTCCTCGTAAATCCAGCTGCAAAACTCTAGTTGCCAACGACGACAACTACGCTCTGGCCGCTTAAGGCCTAAGCCTCGAAACCGCTTGTGTCCATGCTCGCGGTGTAGAGTCACTATCATGGAATCGCGCTGGGTGGCTGCCTGTCAGTCCGGCACTAGAACACAACAGGCTGGTTCCCGGATGCGCTTTGCACGCCGTGCTGTTCGGGGACGAGATCCAACGGTGAGCTAAGCATGTAGTGCTGGGGATGGAGTGCCTTCGGACGGCGGTTCAATTCCGCCCACCTCCACCAACTGCTTGCAAAATCTATCACTAAGTGGCTGATTTTGCAAGGGTTTTGGCATCGGAGTGATACACGAACTGAGCCTGTCTGCAGGTATCAAAGTAGGTATCACTCCGTGCCAAAGCCATTTTTCCTGCGCCGACCGAGCGGGCTATACGTCCGTTTTTTTGTGCCTACGGATCTACAGCCTCTTATTGGCTCCCGCTACCTGGTGCGACGCCTGCCCCCTGCTTCAATCGATCTGATGCGGCTTACAGCGGCAAGCGCCGCTGTGGCACTCTCTCAGGCATTCGACCGCATCAGACGTAGCCCAATGACCGAGAAGGATCGGGACGCCCTGCTGAGAGCGTTGGCCGGAACCATTGACCGCTGGACCGGGAACATTGAGCTGCCTAACGGCGCGAGATTGACCGACCTACAGGTGAATGGACGCGAGGACGCCAAAGCTCTGCTGGACACCATCAAGGGACTCGCGAGCTCAGGCTTTGCCCAAAGTTCACCGCTGCCCGGAGCCGGGGACACCCTGACAAAGCGTGTTGGTCTCTACCTGGAAGACCTTAGGAACGCTAAGACATCGCCAGGCAATCTGCTCGACAGTGAAAACACGCTCACCATCTTCCGCGAAATAGCAGGGCTCGACCTGCTCATGTCGCAAGTGGGGGAGACCCAAGTGCGCGCCTTCCTAAATGGGCTTCATGACTGGCCGAGCAATGCGCGCAAGAAGGCAGAATACAAAGAACTGAGCGCCGCGCAAATCATCGCCAAGGTCAAGCAACAACGCGCCAAAGGGCTCGTTATCGCGGGCCTGTCTGATCGGACTCTAGGCAAACATCGTGACCGACTGGCCAGCTTCCTCAATGCACAAGTAGCCGGTGGGCTGCTCACACGTTCGCCGCTCGATGGAATCAAGCGCCAGAGCTCGGCCACCGCAATCGCCACGCTCCCCCGTCGCCCCTTCAGCATTGAGGAAATCAACCAACTCTTCGATATGGAGAAGTTCCTTCCCTGGTCAGAGGAGCGGCCTGATCGATACTGGGGAGTCCTGCTAGCAGCGGGCACTGGGGCGCGGGTCAACGAGCTTGGGCAACTCTATGCCGACGATGTGGCCGAGGTGAATGGCATTTGGGGAATCCACATTCGTGCGGGGCGGCGGGATCAAAAGCTGAAAAACGCAAACTCCTTGCGCTTCATCCCACTCCACCCACGCTTGTTGGAGGCGGGCTTCTTAACTTACGTCGAAGATGTAGCGCAGTCGGGCCATGAGCGCCTGTTTCCCCACCTGCCTTGGCATAAGAAGGCAGGCTACGGGGACGCCCTCGGAGATCAGTTCCGCGCCTATCTTGTTGGCTTGGGCATGATGCAGCCCGGCATGGGCTTCCACTCGTTCCGACATACTGCGAGCACCCGGCTTCTCTATGCGGGGGTGCTTAGCTCTATTGCCGCTGCCATTACGGGGCACAAGGCGCATATGCCCGGCGAGCTCGGAACCTATGTAGATGTGCCCACGCTCCAATCGCGCGCAGACGCGGTAGCGCTTCTCCCCGTTCCCGAAGGTCTGCCGGCCTATCAGCCTGGAGAGGCAGCGCAGTCTCTCAAGCAAGCGCAACTCAGAGCGAAGCGGAGGGTGGTGAATGCAGCTGCACGTGAACGAAAAGCGGTCGCTCTTGCCAAAAGCGCGCACTCCACGACGCCAGCAAGTCGGATGAGGAAGGCGTCGTAGCGCCCGGGGGATCGCGGCGACAATGATTAGGCAACGCCATCAACCACTCCAGGTGCCCAAGATTCGGGGCTGGACTCTTGCTATCGCCTCGCTGTCTGCTTTGCCACCCGTCCCGGCGCGTCTTGCCAAGTCTGGCCCTGCCGAAAGGCACGCGGCGCCCCGCCAAAAATGTGACAGACATCAAACTATTGAATAGATGGGTTGCCTGAGGCAGGATCTCATGACTGAAGGGCGCATCAGCCAGGGAATTTCAGGGGGAAAGTAAAAGCTCGCAGTAGGCGTCAAGAAGCCCGGCAGATGTATCTGTCGGGATGATAATTGTGGCACGGGATGAAAACGACCAATAAATATGCCGACATCTACGCCCGCGCGAGCAATGAACATCTCACGTCAGCCGCTGCTGACCAATACGGCGCACAGATAATGCGCCGCCCAACTTCGCATGAGCAGAATACGTATCCAGGAGAACAAGCGTGTCTAGCCCGTTCCAAGATGTCGCACCCCGCATTACTGGAAATCCGAAGGTCAGAGAACCGCAACAAGGAGCCTATGAGGCGCTAGCACAGCATGTAGCTGACGGTGCGGACATAAGAGAAGTTAGCGTAGTACTGCCCGTGGGATGCGGAAAGTCAGGAACTATAACGCTCACTCCATTTGCGTATAAATCGAAACGAGCATTGATCATCGCTCCCGGCGTTGCGATTGCAACGCAGCTGGCAGCTGATTTCGACTTTAGTAGCGAGAAGCTATTCTATGCACGCTGCGATGTGATGGACGGCCCCAATTATCCAGAGCCAGTGGAAATAAGAGGCACCGATGCAAATCGAAGTGACCTTGACGCCGCACACGTTGCCATTACAAACATCCAGCAGATTTCCGGCGATGGCAACAAGTGGTTGCGAACGCTTCCTGCCGACTTCTTTGACCTGATCATTTTCGACGAGGGCCATCATAGCGTTGCAGCAACCTATGAGGCCCTGAAAGCAAAATTCCCTGCAGCCTCGGTCGTGAACTTCAGCGCCACGCCTCTTAGAGCTGATGGCCAGATGATGAGCGGTCCCGTCGTTTACTCATACCCAATCTTCAAGGCGATCAGAGCGGGCTATGTTAAACAGCTCAAAGCAATCCAACTCAATCCGAAGACCTTACGCTATGTCAGGCGACCAGGCGATTCGGAGGTTGAAGTCTCCCTAGATGAGGTCCGACGCCTAGGTGAGGAGGACGCGGATTTCCGCAGAAGCATCGTAACGTCCGAAGAAACACTGAATACCATTGTTGATGCGTCCCTCAGGGAGCTCGACCGGCTCCGTAACTTGACAGGGGAGCCACGCCTAAAGGTAATCGCCTCGGCATTGAATTATGAGCATTGCATTCAGATTGTGGAGGCTTATCGCGCACGGGGAAGGAAGGCCGATTTTGTGCATTCCCGTGAGAGTAAAAAGAATGACCAAGTCATGCAAAGGCTGGCGAATCATCAACTGGACGTGATCGTACAGGTGAGAAAACTTGGCGAAGGTTTTGACCATCCGTTCCTGTCGGTAGCGGCGGTCCTTAGCGTGTTCTCCAACCTGTCTCCATTCGTCCAATTCGTTGGGCGAATCATGCGCGTAATCAAGCAAGATGCGCCGGGGGACGTTGTAAACCAGGGCAGTGTGATCTTTCATGCGGGCGGCAACATTGCCGCCAGGTGGGGAGACTTCCAGCAGTTCAGCGAAGATGACCAATCCTTCTTTGACCAGCTTCTTCCTCTTGAAGGCTTGGATCCAGCAGATCCCACGGAGTTCCGTGAGTATGCGCCTCGCGACACTACCAATGGGAAGCCCGAGGTCAAAGAGCAGTCCGAGGTGGAAATGCAGGAAATCCACCTCCTAAAGCAGGAAGAGGAAGACGCCATTCGCCTGTTGAAGCAGAGCGGAATTATCCCTGCAGACTTTGACCCTACTACCCAAGCCCTCAAGCCCATCGCTGTCCCTAAGGCAGCAAAACGACAGGCCGCCAGAGACGCTCTTAACGAGCTTATTCAACTCCACGCAGGACGAATTCTCAATGAGCGAGGAATTAAGCATGGCGGGCGAGAGTTGGATCACAGACGGCTTGGTCGCGACAACTACGTAGTGGTAGTCACCACTCTCAACGAGGCGGCGAACACCTTGGTCGGCCGGAAGCCAGGGGAACGAAGTGAGATGTCACAGGTGGAACTGGACACCATTCGGGGGCAGTTCGATGCCCTTACAGCAAGCGTTTGCAGGAAGCTGTTCGATGGCGACTAAGTCCTTGATCGTCTCGACAATGGTAGACAGGGCGAAGAAGGCCCACAACTGCCAAGCTAACAGTAAACATAGGATCGAACGCGGAGACATTCGACTAGGGGTGCGAAAAGACCGGGGCTGGGATCGATACTGTGTTGCTTGTGCGCAGAGCATGATCGAGCGCGGTTTATTGCGACTGGGAGAACTGAGCAAGTTGGAGCCTGAGGAAAGCGAAGACTAAGAGGCAACATAGGCCCATCATTCCGCGCATGGAGGATGGGCCACTCTGCTTTCCTGCCTAGCTGCATTCGCTGGAATGGGGCTGCTTAGATGGTGCGCGTTTCAGTAAGCCAAGCTTTCATCCTAGCGAACCATTCATCCCTCTCAGTCTCATTGACAGCTGTGCTCTTGAGCCAACGGTCGGAGTGGCGCACGAAAGGAACCAGCCAGAGCGGGTGAACAACGTCCCGCACCTGGACTTCCAGACGATGGGTGATGACTCCTTTGTAGCTGTATTCCCCAGTGCGGATGGCGAGCACTTCAGCCCGCCGCAGGTAGCGCTCGCCCTTCACGGGCTCCCGGATCCAGATAGTGTCCCTGCCCAGGTCCAAGGCGATATGGTCATGGCAAACAGTGGGCTCAAACTCTTCAGGCCTATGCTTCTTCAGTTTGGGCGCGCGGCGACGGAACAGCCACGGCAAGCCCCACAGCAGCGCAAGGGGCCAGAAGACCAGCTGCCCGAACAGCATCAACCCGAACACGGCACCCTCAGCCGTCGTGCCCTTTTCGAACACCACACCGCACAGCCACCAAAGTGCAAGACCGGTGATGATCCAGCGGACTACCTTGAACAAGGTCCACATACGAGCTTCCTAGCGATGGTTGGGAAGGACCTGGGTCAGCGACGGTCTACGACAGTCCAAGTGCCATCGACCTTATCGATGACGAAAGTGCCGACAAGCTGCTGTTGCTCAGTGCGAGTGCCCAGCTGATACCGCGCAGTTCCGGTGACACTGCACGCATAGCCGGGGCTGTCCCCACGCACGCACTCTCCTACCTTCAAGTGCTCAAACGTCATCGTCGTTCCCGTCGCCTCCTTGAAATACACGGCCAAGGCTTTCTCAACATCGCCGCTCCCAGGACCACCCGAGCAAGCAACCAGCAGCGCAGTAGCGGAAAGCGTCCAAAGCTTCTTCATGTGTGTTCCTTCAGTCGATGAGTAGGCAGTGATTGCCCGGATTCGTTGCAGTGCCAGGTAGGACTTCGCTATCAATCAGTGACCCGGCCTTGTTGATGACGATCACGATCTGACTAGGCCGCGCAGAGGAGTCCTCCTCACGCTCCCCTAGATAGACCAGAGCGACGGCATCCTTGAAGTCATAGACCTTGCCGAAGCCAATGACGCTATGCGCTTCGGGAGGCAGCAGAACCGGCTTTCCATCGAGCTTGATAGCGCGTTTGTAGTCCCGGCCTTCGACGGAGTCGATGCGGCCGATGCTGGTTCGGATGGGGCCGGTGGGGATCGCGGAGCCATGACCCGTGGCCCAAATGAAAGCGGATACCTTCGGCCGCCCTCCCCCATCCACCCTGAACTGGCCAGTCTGCAGTTGGCACGACAGGCTGGGCATAGCGTCAGCAGAAGCAGTGAACGCCAGAAGACCCACCAATGCCCAGCACCTCATATCCATAACCACCTCCTCGCCCAACGAATATTTGCGTTCAATGCAAATGACCGGCTAAGCTTAGGCGGGCACACTTCGGGTAGTCAATGCCCTTCTTGCTGCCCCGAATGCCCGCGCCGTTACCAACAACCACTGCTCTTGGCCAACGCCTCCGCGCCGCACGCGCAGCCAAGGGCTGGACTCAGGCCCAGCTAGGGGAACTATTGATGGGAGTGGATGACCCAAACACCACTGCGCCCCGCATCAGCAGGTATGAGAGGGGCCTTCATAAGCCTGATCTGGAGACCATTGAGAAGCTCGCGGAGCTTCTGGATCTCCCAGCCGCTTACTTCCTTGCTGCCTCTGACGTGGTTGCGGAGGCAATCTTGGTGCTGACACAGCTTGATGCCCGAAAACAGAAAGAAGCACTGGCGCTTCTAAAAAGCCTCGCCCCCGCTAGCAAGTGACGCGCACCGAACGGCCTAGCGACTTCCTACGCTATGCCTAGGTGCCAGCAAGGAAGACCCTAATGACAAGCCTCGCCTACGACCTCCTGATGGCATTGATTCCCGGCACGGCCGCTGGATACTACTCGGGCTTGCTGATGGCCAAGCTCTCAAAGTTCAATGCGCTGAAATACGAGGCACTTCGAGCTATTCGATCAATCAACTACATGGGCGATGCCAGTAACACACAGATCATCAGTTCAGATAAGAGTGAAGAACTTCACCTGATAGCATCCGAGCTCTTCCTTCTCAAGCACAAGGGCGCCGGAATTTCCTTGATGCAAGTTAGCAATGAGCTTCTAAATTCCATAGCAGCATGTAAGCACTCGGCGCATCCCGTCGATAGCTTCATAAAACAGATCAGTGACTGGCAAGCTCGAATTCGCGGCCTAAAGGTAGGACGACGCTTCTTCCTTCCTTGGGGTCAAATCTGATGTGCCTTTGACCGAACATTAAAACATTCGTCGGCGCCCGGAAATTTTCGGTCCGCTCCGTTTTTCTGCTGTAGAACTCCAAGTGCTCCTTTACGGACAAGGCCACCTCCGCCCCCGATTCAGGACACATCTTCCTGCTGACTCAGGACACTATGGGCCCGCTGTTTTGCCTCGGTCTTTGCTTCTAACCGCCGACCGACCGAGGCAAAGTCTCCCCCAACCCGCAATAAGCGAGCCTGGGGACCTTTGCCGGGCCGGCCTACTCTTGCCTAGGCAGAGGACCATCGTCGGCGCTGTGATCACTGTCAATACACAGCTGCGGCAGGTTCACGCCTGACATGGCGCCGGGGCTGGGGTCCTGCCACCAGCATTCACTGGCGTCTCTCCCATGGGCTTTGCCCCGTGATCAGGCTGTCGCCTGACGCTCTCCAATCTTGCCCTTCGCATACACGGCCGACCCGAGACGGGGCACACAATCCAAGGCCAGCTAGGGAACCCATGCCTTGGAACCTCCGCGACGCAGAAGCCATGCTGCCGGATGTGGACGTATTCCTCCACGGTTTAAGGCCGCTATCCGTAGGAGATGGATAGCCCCGGATTGTCACCGGGCGCGAACTAATCGGACCTCCGTGCGATAGCCATTGGTTCCAGCTGGGTTGCGAGGGGTTGCGCTCTTCCCGATGTCGGCTATGTTGTTGCTTGGGGCCGATGCCTGGGTGTGTAGAGCTGCTTTCTACCTACTCGCAGCCGTTGCTGTTAACAACGCGCTGCCGCTAAAAAACAGCATGAGGCCAACGCCAATTCTGTCAATGCCTCCGAATCTTCTTCGGGGGCATTGTTCTTTCTAGCTTCAGACGTGAGGCCCGCGAGATCTTCTTTGGCCCCTTTGCTGCAACTGGCTATCGTTCAGTTGCTCCGTAATCGTGCGCGTTGAGGTCGGTCCAGGGCGCTGCGATTTGTGCGGCTGTGCTGTATCGGCAGTGATTGGATAGCGCTTCAGCATTGATGCTGCGAGCTTATCCAAAGCTTCGACACTCGCAGCTGCCTGCGCCGCATACTTCACCTGTGCTTCCGGGCCTGTAGCTAGACGCGCAGCATCGCGCCGCGTCCTGCGCCGCTCAATGCGCTCTTCACCACTCCGACGCCGCTGCGCCCAATCGCGCCTGCTACCGCTCCAGAACGACGGCTTGGGATTTTTCCTTTCCCATGTCTCCAATTTCATTTTGGCTTCCGTGAGTGAAATGTCTGCCTTAACTTCAGCCTGTAGCCTGCGCTCCCATCGAGTGGTGTCACGAGCCACCTGTTTCAATGAACTGTGAAGCTCGCGCATATCGTTTCGATATGACGCCCTCTGGGGGTAGGCGCCCGCCCTGCTCGACATGTCAAAGAGCTTGGCGACCGTCGAAAGACTTTGCCGAACGGTGGCATCTATACCCTCCAGCCACAGCCGCCTAGCTTCCATCTCCAGCTGCTCTATTTCAGCGTCGTAACGAGCCATGGCCTCGTCTGCTTGCTTGTTTGCAATCGTGCTACGAAGGCGGCTAGCCGCCTTCATCAAGGCTGGCTTGAGACTTGGCGGAAAGCGCTGGGCGCCCGACCCCACTCGCCCAGTGCGCTGCGCTACTGATACTGGCCTTGTTCGCGCTCGTGGGTGCGCCACCGCGACCTGCCCGAGGTGTGGCCGCTCTTCTTTGCCAACCGCTGCAGGCCGCTCACGTTGAGCTGCTTCTTGCGTATGGGAGCGTGGCGTGGCCATCACCCTTCCCTCTTGCTCCAAGCGTTCCAGGTAGTCATGCAGTTCAATGCGATTGGCATTTTTAATCTGGTTGTTTATCGTCCCCCGCTCGCTATCTTCCCCCCTCCTACGCATCGCGGTTGCTGCCTTACCCTCGTGCTGGGTGGCTTCGCGAGCCAGCACGGCAGCGAACCCAATATGGCCATCAGCTTCGGCGGCATGCGCTTGCTTAGCCAGACTGCGATGATCGACACGTTCAGCGACCTGTGCTCGTTCCAGATGCGAATTGATACGGTCAGCAACCGCTTCACGAAGAATGCGGATAGCCTCCGGACCTGCGCCACCACGCGCATCAAATTCAGCACATGCACGTGGACCCAGCCCATCAGGACCGATCTGACGCGGTGTCATCAGGAGATGCACATGGTGATTGCGCTCATCTCCGTTCTTATCGGGCTCATGGACTGCAACAAGCACCGCAACCTGATAGCGGTCAACCAACATCTGACCCAAGTCGCACGCGAGCGCACGACGCTGCGCTTCGTTCAGTTCTGCAGGCAGAGCAACTTCAAGCTCTCGCGCCGTCCTGGCGTTTAGCCGGGTCTCGGCCATTTCCGAGCGATTGAAACAGGCGACCGGATCTCGCGCCCATTCGGGGGCATTTTGCGGGGCCAACATATCAACCGAGGAAACGCCACTGCGCCTTGTGTAGTCGTGTTTGATACCGGTCAATTCGTCATTAATCACAATGCCCGCACGATACGCCGCAGCGGCAGTAGAGGAATGACCCTTGCCGCGCGAAAAGGATTTGACGGTAGCGTGATAAATGGCCATTTCGATTTTTGTCCTTGCTCCTATTCTTGTTTTTGGCGACGCCCCCGAGGGGGCTAGCATCGGGGGCGGCCTGCGAAGCGGGCCGGGGTCTGGGGCGGAGCCCCGGCGCACGGTTTCCCGCAGGGAAACCATAAGTGCGCTCTTGCTTTGATCCTTGCCGCCACTATTCGTGACGGCTTCGGGCAAGAGACCGGGGCTCGCTTCGCTCGCGTTTCCCGCTGGGGCTGGCTCGCTCTCGCTCGCCCGTGCCCCTCTATTTCAGGATGGCAGGTAATTGCAATATGACAAGTCGATGACTTGCCAATAGCCGATTTTCTGTTTGCATGAGGTGCAGGACATCAGGAGAGCTCAACAATGGCAACACGCTCTATACAAGAACAAATAACCGCCGCCACTGAGCGTCTCGCAAAATTGAAAGCACGGGAGATGCTGGCCGAGCAAAGATCAAAAGCAAAGACAAGAGCGAGCGAACGCAAAGCAGACGCGCACCGCAAGATTCTCCTGGGCGGCGCGGTCATCGCTGCGGGGGCTGATGCATTGGATGAGGCCGAGCTTGTTGGCCTACTACTTGCGTATCGAGATCGCATTGAAAAACCGGAAAACGCTCAACAAAGAGATGGAATGCGCACACGCGGGCGCATTTATCTAGCGGAGCGAGAAGCGTCCCGTGCAAGGAAGCGCTGACCATGAAGCCTTCACAACTAAATCATGCGGTTCTCTGTGAACTGAGACACCAACATCGGCAACGTGGCATCTCATTGATCGAGGTGATGCTGGCAGTAGGCGCTATGACACTACTTTCCGGTGCGGCTTTCGCTATCTATCAGTCATCGGCAAACAACGCAGATGTTCGCGCGGAACAAGCGAATATTCACACCATTGCTCGAAATGCAGACATGACGCATGGAGCGCTCGGCTCCTATGCTGGACTGACAACCGCTCAGGCTATTGCCGACCGCGTTCCACCCGTTTCAATGAACTCTGGCGTTGGCCTAATGAGCCGATGGGCGCAACCCGTTATTCTTGAGCCTGCCACCATTGATGGTCGCCCCAACGCAGGGTTGAAGATTGTTTACCACGCGGTTCCAACGCGTGCGTGCCTAAAGCTAGCTGCTGCAGCAAGTGAAGGCATGTATGACCTGGAAATAGGCGATACATCCGTCTTCCATCGAAGCAACAATGGTCGTCCGACTGTATTGGACATCCAAGCCGCGACTCAACAATGCAGGAATCCAGCGCGGCTCGCGTTCACATACTACGGCGGCGCTACTGGCCTGTCAGCGCAAGTTCTCACACCCGTTGCACTGCCACCACCCCCTGCAACATCAGCTCCGCCACCACCGGCGCCGGTGGTGGCGCCACCGCCCGTAGCTGTTACTCCACCTGCTCCATCTCCTGGCTGCGCAGCGGCTCCCACGGCTCCAGCCACAGGAACGACACCTATCGGTCAAACGTGTTCGTTTATTTGGAATTCGGTAGCTGCTCCTGCTTGCTGGTCTCCGCTGGCGTTATGCGTGCCAATCGCCGCTCAACCTCCAGTTCCAACCGCACCACCGGCGCCACCCGACGTCACTCCTCCTACTGTCCCTCCCGTCATCACACCCGTCTGCTCAGCGCCTTTACCGTTGAGCGAAAGCGCGGCGCAAACGGGCGTTTGTCCTTCAGGCACTCTCACCATCAGTGGCGCCACTTCTTTTCCGCAGACCCGCACCCGCACTACGACGTATTCATGCCCCGACCCGTTCGCAAGCCCAATCGCGCTGACGGGACCATGGTCAGCCTGGTTACCGGCAGCAGCGAGTATCTGTGCTCCCGCATGCACGTCTGCGCCGCCAACCAGCGTTGCAATCACGCGCGCCGCGCCAGCAGAGAGCCAGAACGTGGGTTGCCCGGCTGGGCAGGCGGGTCAGCACTGGCAACAACGCAACCGCGTTGAAAACGGCACGCGCACCACGTCTTGGTCCTGTCCGGCCGCGACCGGGTCCCCGGTGTCGAGCACCTCAGAGAGCTGGAGCGGCACCTACACGGCATCCAGTGGCTGGGTTACCACCTCCAACGCCTGCACGCCCCCTGCACCTCCGGCAAGAACCTATCCGACCTACACCGGGAAATCGTGGATTTCCTGGGGCGACGGTGGGCTTTACGGCTGGGGCGTGTTCTGCTCGGTGTCGCAGTTCCTCGCTGACGGATTTCACTGCACGCAGAGCGTTAATACCAACGATGACGCGACGTTTTCGGGTGGCCTCGCGAGGCCTCAAGAACAGGCATTGACGCCAGAGCGCCGGACCTGCGTCGCCGCACTTAAACAGAAGCTGACACCAATGCCTGGATTTGGCTCCCCAAGCACCGGGCCAGTTAGTTGGCCGACAGAGTGCGCCTGTGAGGTGGTCGGAGCTGGCTCGGCGTTCTACTGGCAGACCGTGGGCGCATCGGACTGGTCAGCCTTCGAGTTCCAATGCCAGTAAACGGCCATTGGTTCACTCCGCGGAGAGGGAGACCGGGCCAAGCCAAGCCAAAAAAGCAAAGCCCCCGCGCGAGCGAGGGCTTTGGGTGTCGGCGGGCAAAGCAATTTCTCTAATTTCTCTAAGCTGCCCAGAGGGCAGTGAACTGCCGACGTTCCAAATCTAAGGCAGCTCAAGGCGTTGTCAAGCCTTGGACCTGCATCACTCCGTGGAGACCGGGCCAAGGCGCTCGGTCTTTCCGTTGACCAGATGCAGCAGCTGCCCGCCAGCAATCAGCCAACCGTCTCCGTTAGCGCGGTCGGCCTTGCTGAACCCTGCTGCTCCGTCGTTGCGCAGGGTCGGGGCCCCGGCATTGCCGTCTTTGTAGAAATGGCTCCACGCCCTGGCAGCCGGTGTCATCGTCAGCACCTTCTGCCAAGGATGGCTGTGGATGGTTTCGCCGGTGAAAGCAGAACCTTCCATCACCTCGCTGGTCCGTATGGCACAGCCGTGTGGCACGCCATCTGTGTAGAGGCGCAGGGAAAAACGCTGGTCGTCGCTGGCAATCGCGCCACAGGCCTCGTTCCCGCTCTGGCGGGTGTAGTCATGAAGCACTCGCCCGGTGCGTCGGAGGAAGTCCGGTAATGTCTCGCCGGGTTCGCTGACATGGTCGCCCAGATGCTGGCGCTCCCAACCCTGTTTGGTTCCGGCTGGCGGAATTGAACCGGCCTGCGCCACGACCTCACCACACGCTCCAAACCAAATGGTCAACACCACCATCATCGATGCAATGCGCACAACCGCTCCTAAGCAGTTGTGCTTTGCACCTCGGCCCCATGCCGGGTATCATCAGAGGCATCAAAATTTGCACCTTTTGAAAGCTAAATATCGTTTGCTTTCAATAGGTTGCAAATGGGCGTAAACGGCTCCGCCCACCTCCACCATCTGTATGGCCTGTCGAGGCCGCAAGAAGCCGGATCTCCCGTCAATGGAGTTCCGGCTTTTTTGTGCCTGCACGTCGCGCAGGACGCGTGGCGCATAATCGGGATGACACCTCCACACTGCAGCCCCACCCCGCGACCGCCAGAAGGATCTGCCATGAAAGCTGCTCTCACGATTTCCGTACTCCTTACCGCCCTCGCCGCAACCCCAGCCACCCACGCCGCGGCACCGGCCATCGCGCCCCCCGGCACCGCCACGCTGGAAGCCCTGCTGGCCTGCAAGGCCGGCTCGGACTTCAGCGAGGCCGACGCCATCGATGCACTGCAGGCCGCTGGCCTGGCCAGGAAACCGGGTGGCACCTTCGAGCCGGAGGACAAGCCGGTCGCCCTGCTCGGCGGTACCGTCACCAGTGCCGATGTGAACGTGGCCGAGGGCGAGAAGAGCCTCTTCGTCTACTTGAACGGCGTTGACGCCACGCATCTGGCCAAAGCGTGGTCAGTGAACACGGTCAACGAACACGCCGACACGGAGGAACCTTCATACGTGAAGACCATCGACAAGCGCCACACCCTGCACGTGATCGCAGGCGATGACTACGAAGGCTATTCCGCTGCCGTGAAGTGCCAGATTTCTCGATAACGGGTGAAGCCCGCTACAGCCAACGCCGCACACGTTGGCGGAACATCGGATACACGTCGGGGAAGCGGGCCAGCAACGCCCGCTCTTCCGGCATGATCTGCAACCAGGTGATGTAGAGCACGAACAACGGCACAGCCAGCAACGCGATCGTGTTCTGCAGGTACAACATTGCGCCAGTGAGGATCGTTGCCTGGCCCAGATACATCGGATTGCGCGTGTAACGGTACATGCCGCGCGTGACCAGCGCGCTTGATGCGGAAGGGCGCAGCGGATTGACCGTGGTGCGCGCCCGCTGGAACGCAAGCTTCGGCAGCAGGTTCAGCGCCACACCGATCCCCATCACCCCGCCTGACATCAGGGCCCGCATCGGCAGTGGCAAGACCGCCTCCGGCCACAGTCGGCTCCCAAGCCAGCCGATCCCCGCGCACAGCAGCATCACCAGCGGCGGCGGGATCCGGGTCTCAAGCCACGTCATCGCAGTCCCTGCATAACCCCATTCACCCCAGTGTCACACGGAACCGGCTGAATCGCTTGGATGGCAGCGCCTGAGCGCCCCAAACCGACCGCCCGGTATCTTCCGCTTTGACATGCCGACCGCTAGAGTGGCGCCACCGCGCAGGAGGATCGTATGGCAACCACGGGCTTGGGCTTCATCGGCCGCACGACCCTCATCATCACTGTGCTGCTCACCCTGGGCGGCTGCGCCACGTTGCGCCAGTTCGGGCCGTCGGTGCAGGTGGCCTCGGTCACGCCCGGCCAGTACATCGCGCTCAAGCGCGGTGACATCCTTACTTCCGGCAAGCTCAGCGCGGCGACCACGGAGACCTTGCGGGTGGCCGGCCTCGATGAAGGCGTATGCGCCAAACCGGGCCTGCCCTGCATCGAGGCGATGGAAAGCAGCATCGTGGTGCGCGAGGAAGACAAACGCTCCAGCCTGGCCGAGTTGTGGCTGCAGTATGCGATGACCCTGCCGGCGCCGAAGCGTGAGTACTCGGCATCCGGCCGCGCCAAGAGCGCGATCACCGAGCTGGATGCCGATTTTCAACCGCGCCTGGATGCGTGGATGCAGGTCGCGCGCCAGGCCTATGCCTATCTTTTCTTCACCGAGCGCACCGCCAACCAGCGCGGCTTCGAAGATCGCCAGACCCAGGTGCGCGACTACTACAACCTGGCCGTGCAGGAAGCCTCGGTACAGCTGTACGACGCCTATGCCACGGGCCGCGTGCACGGCCAGGCCAGCCACTTCCAGCTGGGCCGCTGGACCTTCGTGCTGGCCCCTTCAGGCGAAGCATCACCGCTGGATACGCGTACCCCTACCGAACTGGTACCGGCGGCCTCGCTGTCGTTCACTGGCACGCTGCGCAGCGTGCATCGCCGCGATGGCTTCGGTGCCGAACTGGTGGCGGTGATGAACGATCCAGCTGGCAGCACGGCGACCCCGCCTTCGGCAGCGACGCCCGCCGCGCAGGCCAGCACCTCGGCCGCGCAGAGCTGGAGCGAGATGCCCTCCCCTTCAATGACGGTGCTGCTGCGCTTCTCGGGAAAGAACCTGTGGGAAGTGCTGCACGACGACGAGCCTGAGCTGGAGATCCACGATCCCTACCAGGTCACGGAAGTCACCCTGCATGGCCAACAGGTTCCGCTGGCCGCGAACTTCACCGCCGGCTATGCGTTGTGGCTGGCCCGTTCCAACTTCAGCCACCAGTCGCTGCGCTCGCTGTTCGGTGGCAAGGGCGGCATCGACACGCCGCACCTGTACATGATGCAGCCCTACGATCCGAACCGCCGCGTGCTGCTGATGATCCATGGCCTGGCCAGCAGCCCGGAAGCCTGGGTGAACGTCGCCAACGAACTGATGCGCGACGACGAGATCCGCCAGGACTTCCAAGTCTGGCAGTTCTACTACCCGACCAACATGCCCATCGCGATGAGCCACGATGCGATGCGTCATACGCTGTCCGAAGTGCTCAAGCATTTCGACCCCAGCGGCAAGGCGCAGGCTTCGCATGACATGGTGCTGGTCGGGCACAGCATGGGTGGCGTGATCGCGCGGCTGATGATCTCCTCTTCCGGCGATCATCTGGTCGACACCCTGCTGGAGACTGCGCAGATGACGCCGGCACAGCGTGAACTGCTGCGTACCAAGGGCGCACCGGTGCTGACTTTCCTGCCGGAACCGGAAGTATCGCGCGTGGTATTCATCGCCACGCCACACCGCGGCACCGACGTGGCGGGCACCCGCCTGGGCCGCTGGATCGGTCGCCTGGTGCGGTTGCCGCTGACCGTGCTGGAAGACGTCGCCACCATCGCCAACGACGGCCAGATCGACCGCAATGATGGCAAGCACGGTTACCAGATGAACAGCATCCAGAATCTGGACAAGGACGATCCTTTCGTCCGCGCGGTGGCCGACCTGCCGATGTCGCCGAAGGTGCACTACCACTCGATCATCGCGCGCGCCAAGGCCGATGGGCCGCTGGAAAAGACCGACGACGGGCTGGTGCCCTACTGGAGCTCGCACCTGCCGCACGCGGATTCGGAGAAGGTGATCGTATCCGGGCACAGCGTGCAGGAAGCCACGCCGGCCATCGTCGAACTGCGGCGGATCCTGCATGAAGACATGCAGCAGCATTCGGCCACGGTGAAGTAGCTGCGCGCGGCTGAGGGAAAACCCTCATCGCCTGTACGCATCAGCCCTTCTATGCTGGATTCCACCACCCCACTGGAGGTCCGCATGAACACGCAAGAGCCCAGCCGCCAGCCCAGCCCCGACCCGGCCGAGCGCGATGCCTTCTTCCCGTCGCCCTACTCGCTGTCGCAGTTCACATCGCCCAAGAGCAACCTGTCCGGTGCCGACTATCCGGACGCACGCCGCGATGGCCGCTGGAAGGTGCTGATGATCGCTGCGGACGAACGCTATCTGCCCACTGCCAACGGCCACCTGTTCTCCACCGGCAACCATCCGGTGGAAACCCTGCTGCCGATGTACCACCTGGACAAGGCCGGCTTCGACATCGATGTGGCCACGCTGTCGGGCAACGCCGCCAAGTTCGAGTGGTGGGCGTTCCCGCGTGAGGACACGGAGATCGGTGGACTGTACGAACGTTACGAGTCGCGCTTCCGCCAGCCGCTGCCGTTGGATGAGGTGGTGGCAGGCCTCGATGCCGCATCGGATTATGCCGCCGTGTTCATTCCCGGTGGCCATGGCGCCCTTATCGGACTGCCGCAGAGTCGCGCGGTAAAGGCAGCCCTGCACTGGGCGATGGCCGAGCAACGTCACATCATCACCCTTTGCCACGGCCCGGCCGCATTGCTGGCCGCAGGCGTGGACGAGGCCGATGGTGGTTCGCTGTTCCGCGGCTACCGCATCTGTGCCTTCCCCGATGCGATGGACCGGCAGACGCCGGAGATCGGCTACATGCCCGGGCAGCTGCCGTGGTTCTTCGGTGAGCGCCTGGCGCAGCAGGGCGTGCAGATCGTCAATGACGGCATCGATGGCAGCGTGCTGCAGGATCGCCTGCTGCTGACCGGCGACAGCCCGCTGGCCGGTAATGCGCTGGGCAAGCTGGCCGCACGCACGCTGCTCGACGCCTTGGCCAGCCGCTGACCCGGATGAGCGAACTGGTGCAGGCGTTGCTGGAACTGGAACGCGCCCGCTCACTGAGTGCGGTGGGCTCCGTACTACGCAGCATCTCTGCACCGCTCGGCTACGACCGCGTGCTGGTGTTCGCCACCGGCACGGGGTTGGAGCGCGGTACACAGCGCGTGTACTGGATCGAGGGCGACTGGTTCGGCGACGGCAGCAGTACCGACCTCGCGCGCTACCTGCACGCCTGCCCGGTCAATCGCCACGTACTGGACAGTGACGCGCCGTTCTTCTGGAGCAAGCGCCAGGGTGTTCGCGGCGAACGCTATCAGGTGGTGAAGCAGCCACGTGGTGAAGGCCTGCACGGTCTGCAGGTGCCGGTGTTCGGCACCACCGGTCTGGAAGGCGCGATCAGTTTTGCCGGGACAGCGATCGATGCATCGGCCAGCGCGCGACTGCAGCTGGAAGCTGCTGCAGCTGCAGCATTCCGTGCCGCGCGCCATCTGGCCGAATCGCCTGCCGAGCTTTCGGGAAGCGCACTGAGCAACCGCGAGCGCGAAGTGCTGCGCTGGGTCGCCGCTGGCCGTCGCCAAGCTGAGATCGCGGCCACGCTTGGGCTTTCCACGCGCACCGTGGAGAACCACCTGCGCCACGCGCGGCAACGGCTGGGTGTGGCGACCACCGCGCAGGCAGTGCGTGCTGCCAGCCGTCGCGGCGAGATCGAAGACTGATCACGGCGAGACACTTCCGGCGGTTTGGCTCGCGTGTTACACACGCCATGCGCATGTGCGCGATTGCAGAAAGCAAGGATGATGCTTATGAAACTGCAACTGGCCGCGATGGCTGCATTGATGTTGGCATTGGGTAGTGTGGTACCGGCAACCGGCCACGCGGCCGGGTCCCCCGGATCGACGACCGATTGCGTGCCCGTAAGACTTGGGCCCAACCTCGTGCATCAGCGCTGCACCGTCACCCGCACTCTGGCAGACGGCACCGTTCTCACGTCGGTGTACTGGATAGACGAGAACGGTCAGTGGTACCTCCCGGCAGACTGATCTGCATCGGACACCGACTACGACTCCAAGGAGTGTGATCAATGACGCTGCACAATCGAATGACCGCTTTTTCTTTCGCTGCAGTAGTTGCACTTGCCGCCCTGGTGCCCTCGCCGCCGGCGAATGCAGCCGAAGAGGTCGGCCTGCAGGAGGAGTGCGTGCCCTTCCGCATCAGCGGCAACGTGTTCCACCAGCGTTGCACGTTGTACGTGGTCCATGACGACGGCACCCGCGTAGTCAGCGACCACTACAACCGCGACGAGAACGGGATGATCTACGACCCCTGATCGGGCAAGGGGCATCTGCCGGGCGGAGCGTCCAGCGCCCGTCCGGCATCTCCCAGTCGCCCATCCCGGCATACCGCTGCCCTCGCCTTCCATGGCATGCTTCATGAAACCGTTTTCATGGAATGGAGGGATTCCACGATGTTGTCGCGTTTCCGTCGCCCCGCGCTGTGTGCGCTGCTGGTGCTTGCGCTGCCTGCCGTCGCCTGGGCTGCTGCACCGGCGCCACTGAAAGTAATGTCGTTCAACGTACGCACCCCGGCCGATACCGAACCGGGCAAGCGCTGGCCCGACCGCCGCGATGCCATGGTCAAGGTCATCCTCGATGCGCACCCGGCTGTGATCGGCACCCAGGAACTGGTGAAGGAGCAGGCCGACTACCTGTCCGAACACCTGCCCGGCTACCGCTGGTTCGGCGAAGGCCGCCGTGGTGGCAGCGGTGACGAACACATGGGCGTGTTCTACGACAGCAAGGTGCTGGCCATCGAGGAGTCCGGCAACTTCTGGTTGTCCGATACACCCGACGCACCCGGCAGCATCACCTGGGGCAACCTGTACCCGCGCATGGTCACCTGGGCCCTGTTCCGCCGCCTGGACGATGGCCGTCGTTTCTATTTCATGAATACCCACCTGCCCTACCGCGACGAGGATGAACCGCGCCGGGTGAAGGGTGCCGAGCTGATCGGCAAGCGCGTGGAAGCCCTGCCGGCCGATCTGCCGGTGGTCCTGACGGGTGACTTCAACAGCGAGCCCGGTGGTGACACCTACAAGGCATTCACCCGCCTGCTGCAGGACACCCATACCCAGGTGAAGGTTCCGCAGGGGCCACGCCTGACCTTCCACGATTTCACCGGCAAGGCCACCGTGCAGCTGGACTGGGTGCTGGTGCGTGGCTTCCATGCACGCAGCTTCCTGACCGATGACCGTCGCATCGACGGCGTGCTGCCTTCGGATCATTTCCCGCTGGTGGTCGAGCTGGACTGGCCTGAGTAGAATCCGGTCGAATCCAAAACAATCATACTGACTGAATGGACACACCTTGGCGCGAAGATGCATCTGTCTTCATTTCTTACGCTTGGGGCGGGCAATTTCATGCAAAGGAATGGATCCGTAGCGACATTGTCCGCAACTTGGATTGGAAGTATCGAGTCTTTTGGGACAGGGACAGCGTCGGTTTTGGTCAAAACATCGACAAGCTGATTGAACGCGCGTTTGCGGAACGCCCACTGATCGTTTTCTGCCTTTGTGACAGCGACTTTCTCTCGGCCATGTCGAGACCCGGCTCAGGATTGAATCGCGAACTGGCTATGCTGGAGAAGCACGTGGATCAGTCCGACGTGCGAATCGTCCCAGTCATCCTCGATGCTGAAGCCCGCACAGCACTCCCTCCTGTTCTACAAGGACGAGCATACCTGGATCTCACCGAACTGCATTCGGAGAGCATTCCATTGGGTGAATTTCTGCTCGCGGCAACCGATGGATCCACGCAAGCCCAGATTACACAGGGGGTACGGCAGCGTCTCGAGTATCACGCACTGAGCAAACGTGCACTTTGCTGGCTTCAGCACCACGGAGTGAGATTTACCGGCTCAGCGAGAACCCATGAAGTTCTCTACAACGGCAGGCTCCTTACGCCACCAGACTGGATGTACGAGAGCCCCGACTGGAACTACATGATTCACGATGACAACGAGGACTTCTGTCCGGCAAAGGGTCGCTGGCTCTGGGACCATAGCGGTCCTTCTCTCGCGATGCGGGCCCTGGGAACTGCTGTTGCTTCGGTGCTGTTCCTTGACCGTTCAAGGCCGGAGCTGCATGGAGCATTCAATTCAGCCGGCTCCGTTCTTGCTGAAAAATTTTTCTGCTACATCAAGTCCCATGAATCATTTCATGTTGATGGAGAAGAGATCATTAGAACGTTACTGAATAGTTCCGATGGCTACCGCGTGATGTCGCGTCTATTCCCACCTGCAGGCCAAGTGTAATTCTGGAAGTGTGGCCATTGCTTCGTTCAGGATCTCAATGCGGTGCAATCTCAATGCCGCGGCTGTCGCGACATCAGCCGGTACAGCGCCTGATGCTGGTTGCGTGCCTGGCAGATGCGGGCACCGACCGCCAGAAACACGGAGATGCCGATCAGGCCCAGCCCCAGCATCTGGTCCGGCAGGCGCATGAAGCCGATCGCAGCCGCCATGGTAGCCAACACCATCAGCACTACGACCGCTACCGACAGCCCTGCGCCAGGCGGTCCCGGATCACCAAACAGCATGCGCTGGGTATCACGTTTGTCGTCGCTCATCGCCATCCCTCCCGGAATCTGCCCCACTAGTTACACCGCAGGCCCCGGTTCTGGCAGAGTCAGAAACGTCATGACTGTGACAACGTCCACAGCACGCGACGCGCTACCCTCCCTCCATTCCCGATCTGCGGAGGACGTCATGGCGCACCAGAGCCGTCTGGCCGGATTCATCATCGACTGCCAGGACACGCCCGCTGACGAAGGCGCACGCTTCTGGGCGGCCGCACTCGGTCTGCAGGCGCAGCCGTCGTATGGCGAAGATGGCGCCGAGTACGCCGACCTGCAGGGCGCACCCGCGGGCCTGAACGTGGAAGTGCAACGTGTAGCTCACCCCTCACGGGTGCACCTGGACATCGAGAGCGACGACATCGATGCCGAGGCAGATCGACTGGAAAAACTCGGCGCGCGCCGGATCGGCTTCGTCAAACGCTGGTGGGTGATGGAAGCACCCACCGGCCATCGCTTCTGCATCGTGCGCATGCGCGAGCGCGACACACCGGCCAATCACTGGCCCTGACAGAAGAAAGGGACGGAAGCCACTGCTTCCGTCCCCTGCGGTTACTGCACCTGCACCACGCTCGGCGGCTGCGGTGATTGCCCCCAGCCACCCAGTGCCTTGTACACGCCCACCACGCTGACATTGACCTCGGACTCAGCCGCCGCCAACGCATCGTCGGCCGCCAGCTGCGTGCGCTGCGCATCCAACAGGGTCAGGAAGTCTTCCGAGCCCTCGCGGTAGCGGATCTGCGCCAGCGACTCAGCCCGGCGTGCCGCCTGCGCCTGCTCGACCACGATCGCCAGCCGCGCCTGCTGCTTGGAATAGCGGGTCAGCGCGTTCTCGGTGTCTTCCAGCGCCAGCAGCACGGCCTGCTCATACTGCGCAGCCACACCCTCGGCTTCAGCCTTGCTGGCACGCAGGCGTGCACGCACGGTGCCGAAGTCGAACGCGGCCCAGCTCAGCGACGGCGTCAGCGACCAGGCCTTGTTGTTGCCATTGACCAGGCCACTGGCGTCGCCGCCGAGGAAGCCGACGAAACCGGACAGTGACAGCCGCGGGAACAGGTCCGCAGTGGCCACGCCCACCCGCGCGGTGGCAGCGGCCAGGCGACGCTCGGCCACGCGCACGTCGGCGCGTTGGCGCAGCAGCTCGCGGGTATCGCCCAGCGGCAGCGCCTTGGCAAATGCCGGCACGTCGTGCGGCGCAAGCATGGCGGTCAGCGTTTCCGGACGCTGGCCCAGCAGAACCGCCAGGCGATTGCGCGACTGCGTTTCGGCCACTTCCAGCAGCGGGATATCGGCCTCGATCGCCTTCAGCCGGGCGCGACTGCTCTGCACGTCCAGCTCGCTGCCGGCGCCCAGCTCCCAGCGCGCCTCGGTCAGCTTCTGCGTATCGCGCAGGTTGACCAGGGTGTGCTGGGCCACCGCGATGCGCTTCTGCGTACCGCGCAGCTCGAAGTAGTTGCGTGCCACCTCGGCGGCGACCAGTACCTGCGCATCGGCCAGGTTGGCCTGCTCGGCGTCCAGGTCGGCGCGCGCGGCTTCTGCTGCACGGCGCTTGCGGCCGAACAGATCCAGCTCCCAGCCGGCATCGAAGCCGAGCTGGTAGCTTTCACTGAACACCCGCTGCCCACCCAGCTGCGGATCGGGTTGCTTGCGGCGGTCGTAGCTGCCGCCCGCGGTAATGTGCGGGGCCTGGTCGAAACGGCTTTCGACGAACACCGCACGGGCCTGGCTGACGCGGGCCACGGCCACGCGCAGGTCCAGGTTATCCGACAGTGCACCGTGCACCAGTTCTTCCAGCACCGGATCATCGAACTGCGCCCACCAGCTGGCCACCGGCGAGGTAGTGCTGAACACCGGCTGCTGCGCCCCCTGCAGCACCACCGGGTCCTGCACCGGCGCCTTGTAGTTCGGGCCGACGCTGACACAGCCCGCCAGCACCAGGCTGGAGACGGCCATCGCCAACGTGCGGATCACCATGGCAGCACCTCGCCCAGGTAGGTGAAGCTGCCGCTGGCACCGGATTCACCGATGAGTGCCATTTCCACGCTGGACCGCGCCCCTTCACTGATTTCGATCTCGCCGTTGCCGCCGTTCATGTCGGTCTTCACGTAACCCGGATGCACGGTATTGACCTTGATCGGCGTGTTGCGCAGTTCGTAGGCCAGGCTCAGGGTCCAGCTGTTCACCGCGGCCTTGGAGGCGTTGTACGCCGGAATCTTGAAGTCATAGATGCCCGAGGAGGGATCCGCGTGCAGGGTCTGCGAGCCGAGCATGCTGGACACATTGACGATGCGGCCGGACTTGGCCTGCTTGACCAGCGGCAGGAATGCCTGGGTCACCGCCACCAGCGCATACACGTTGGTGTCGAAGGTGCGCTTCCAGGTCTCGAGCGATTGCTCCGACGGCGCCTGCGCGGGATTCTCGATCATGATGCCGGCATTGTTGACCAGGATGTCGAGGCGGCCATGGCGCTGGCGTACCTGCTCGACCGCTTCGGCGATGCTGGCCGCGTCGGTCACGTCCAGTTGCAGGGCTTCGACCGGCAGGCCTTCAGCCTGCAGCTTCAGCGCCAGCTCAACGGCGGTCTCACGCTTGCGACCGGCCAGCAGCGTGTGCACGCCCGCCTGGGCCAGCTGGCGCACGGTTTCCAGGCCGATGCCACGGGTGGCGCCGGTGACCAGCGCGATCTTGTTCTGATGGGTATTCATGGATGCATGCCTTGTGAGGGGGAAGCCGCCGCCGGCCATTGACCGGCGGCGACGGGGTTCCATGTCAGTGGTGGATGGTCGGCTCGCCGTGCTGCACCAGCTGGCCACCACCGTTGCGGGTGACGAACTTGCGCAGGGCCACGTAGAACACCGGGGTGAGGAACAGGCCGAACAGGGTCACGCCCAGCATGCCGGCGAACACGGTGATACCGGTCACCGAGCGCACCTCGGCACCTGCACCGTGCGACAGCACCAGCGGCACGGTGCCGGCGATGAACGCGATAGAGGTCATCACGATCGGGCGCAGGCGCAGGCGGCAGGCTTCCAGCGCAGCTTCAACGATTCCCTTGCCGCCCATCTCCAGTTCTCTGGCGAACTCGACGATCAGGATCGCGTTCTTGCACGCCAGGCCCATCAGCACCACCAGGCCGACCTGCACGAACACGTTGTTGTCACCGCCGGTCAGCCAGACGCCGAACAGCGCGGACAGCAGGGTCATCGGCACGATCAGGATCACCGCCAGCGGCAGCGACCAGCTCTCGTACAGCGCGGCCAGCACCAGGAAGGCCAGCATGATCGCCACCGGGAACACGATGAAGGCGGCCTTGCCCTGGGTCGCCTGCTGGTAGCTCAGGTCGGTCCATTCGGTGGTCATGCCCACCGGCAGCACCTTGCCGGCGATCTCGGTCAGCTTGGTCATCGCCTCGGCCGAGGACAGCAGGCGCGGGTCGGCTTCACCGGCCAGGTCCGCTGCCGGGTAACCATTGAAGCGCAGCACCGGGTCCGGGCCGAAGGTCTGCTTGATGGTGACCATCGAACCGATCGGCACCATCTCGCCGCGGTCGTTGCGGGTACGCAGCTTGCCGATGTCCTCGACCGTCTCGCGGAACGGACCGTCTGCCTGGGCGATCACCTGCCAGGTACGGCCGAACTGGTTGAAGTCGTTGACGTAGGCCGAACCCAGGTAGGTCTGCAGGGTGTCGAACAGTTCGGTGAGCTGCACGCCCTGTGCCTTGGCCTTGACGCGGTCGACCTCGGCATCCAGCTGCGGCACGTTGGCCTGGTAGCTGGAAATCGGGAAGGCCATGCCCGGCGTCTGCGCCACGGTGCCCTGCATCGCCTGCACCGCATTCTGCAGCGCGCCGTAGCCCAGGTTGCCGCGATCCTCGATGAACATCTGGTAGCCGTTGCCGTTGCCCAGGCCGAGGATCGGCGGCGGCATCATCGCGAAGGCGAAGCCTTCCTGCAGGCCGGCGATCTTCTGGTTGATCTCGGCATTGATCTGCGCAGCGGTACGGCCATGACGCTCGGCGAAGGGCTTGAGCGGAATGAACGCCACACCGGTATTGGGCGTATTGGTGAACTGCAGCGCGTTCAGGCCCGGGAACGAGATGGTGTGGGCCACGCCATCGGTTTCCTGGGCGATCTTGGCCACCTTGCGCAGCATTTCATCGGTACGCGCGATCGACGAACCTTCCGGCAGCTTCACACCGGCGATCAGGTACAGCTTGTCCTGGGTCGGGATGAAGCCCGGCGGCACCAGCTTGAAGATCACGCCGGTACCGACCAGCAGGATCGCGTAGACCACGAACACCGCGCCACGTCGGCCGAGGATGCGGGCCACGCCACGCTCGTACTTCTCCGAGCTGGACTTGAAGAAGCGGTTGAACGGGCGGAACACCCAGCCGAACAGGCGGTCGATCAGGCGGCTCGGGCCATCCTTCGGTGCGCCGTGGGCCTTCAGCAGGCGCGCGGCCAGGGCCGGCGACAGGGTCAGCGAGTTGATCGCCGAGATCACCGTGGAGATGGCGATGGTGACCGCGAACTGCTTGTAGAACTGGCCGGTGACACCGGACAGGAACGCCATCGGCACGAACACGGCACACAGCACCAGCGCGATCGCCACGATCGGGCCGGACACTTCGCGCATGGCCTGGTGGGCCGCGGCGGTGGGCGACAGGCCTTCCTCGATGTTGCGCTCGACGTTCTCCACCACCACAATCGCGTCGTCGACCACGATGCCGATCGCCAGCACCAGGCCGAACAGGCTCAGCGTATTGATCGAGAAGCCCAGCAGGTACAGCGCGGCGAAGGTACCCACCACCGACACCGGCACCGCGATCAACGGGATGATCGAGGCACGCCAGGTCTGCAGGAACAGGATCACCACCAGCACCACCAGCGCGATCGCTTCCAGCAGCGTGGAGACCACGGCCTTGATCGAGTCGCGCACGAAGATGGTGGTGTCATACACCGCTTCGTACTTCACGTCGGCCGGCATGGTCTTCTGCATCTCGTCCATCGTCGAGATGACCTGGTCACGGATTTCCAGCGCGTTCGCACCCGGCGACTGGAAGATGCCGATACCGACCGCGTTCTTGCCGTCCAGCTGCGAGCGCAGGGTGTAGTCACCCGCACCCAGTTCCAGGCGGGCCACGTCGGACAGGCGTACGATCTCGCCATCGGTGCCGCTCTTGAGCACGATGTCGCCGAATTCCTTTTCGGTCTTCAGCCGGCCCTGGGCATTGATCAGGGTCAGGAACTTGCTGTCCGGCAGCGGTTCGGCGCCGAGCTGGCCGGCCGACACCTGCACGTTCTGCTCGCGCATGGCGCGCACCACGTCGCTGGCGGTCAGGCCGCGCGAAGCCACCTTGTCCGGATCCAGCCAGGCGCGCATGGCGTAGTCGCCACCACCGAAGATCTGCGCATCACCGACGCCCGGAATGCGCGCCAGTGCATCCTTGACGTGCAGGCGGGCGTAGTTGCGCAGGTACAGGGTGTCGTACTTGCCTTGCGGGGAGGTCAGGTGCACCACCATCAGGAAGGTCGGCGACTGCTTCTGCGTGGTCACGCCCTGCCGGCGCACGTCCTCGGGCAGGCGCGCCTGCGCCTGCGCCACGCGGTTCTGCACCTTCACCGCCGCTGCGTCCGGGTCGGTGCCCGGGCGGAAGGTGACGGTCATCTGCAGCACGCCGTCGGAACCGGCGACCGACTTCAGGTACATCATGCCTTCGACGCCGTTGATGGCTTCTTCAAGCGGCGTGGCGACGGTCTCGGCGATGACCTTGGGGTTGGCGCCCGGATAGACCGTGCGCACGACCACCGACGGCGGCACCACTTCCGGGTACTCGCTGATCGGCAGGATTGGAATCGTGATCAGGCCTGCGGCAAAGATCACGATCGACAGCACCGCCGCGAAGATCGGCCTGTCGATGAAGAAACGGGAAAAGTCCATGGAGGAATTCCTGGGAAAGGCATTCGGCGGGCAACAGCCACCCTGCCCCTCGCCGAAATGACGAAGGCAGGGAAGGCTGCCGCTGGCGCCGGCAGCTAAGCGGGGACGCGGATCAGTGCTTCAGGGCGGCGGTGGCATCGCGGCCCGGTGCCGGCGCCGGCTGTGGCTGCATCGCCACCGCCTTGGCCTGCACCGGCATGCCCGGCATGAAGACCTTCTGCACGCCGTCGATGATCACCTTGTCGCCCGCGGCCAGGCCGTGTTCGACAATGCGCAGGCCATCAGCGGTGCGACCAAGCTGGATGTCGCGGCGCTGGGCCTTGCCATCCTTGTCGACCACGTAGACATACTTGCGGTCCTGGTCGGTCAGCACGGCCTTGTCATCGATCAGCAGCGCCTGGAACTGGCCGCTGCCGAGCAGCTGCACGCGGGCGAACAGGCCCGGCGTGAACTGGCGGTCGGCGTTGTCCAGCAGTGCGCGGACGCGGATGGTGCCGGTGCTGCGGGCGACCTGGTTGTCGAGGAAGTCGACCTTGCCCGAGTGCGGGTAGCCCTCTTCGCCGGACAGGCCAACCTTCACCGGCAGTTCGCTGTCACGCTCGCTCGGGCGCTCGCCCTTGCGTGCCATCTGGGCGTAGCGCAGGAAGGTGCTTTCGTCGGCATCGAAGTAGACAAAGACGGTATCCAGCGAGACCAGCGTGGTCAGCACGCTGGCACTGTCGCCGGCGGTGACCAGGTTGCCGGCGGTGACCATCGCGCGACCGGCACGGCCGTCGATCGGTGCACGCACCTTGGTGAACTCCAGGTTGAGCCGGGCCGCGTCCAGCGCAGCCTGCGCGGCCTGCACGGCGGCACCGGACTGGTCGGCGGCCGCGCGACGCTGTTCGGCGGTCTCGGTGGAGATCGCCTGCTGCTCGGACAGTCGCTTGGCACGCTCGGACTCGCTGCGGGCCAGCGTGGCCTGGGTGCGGGCGCGGGCCAGCTCGGCAGCCGCTCGATCGTACTCGGCCTGGTAGCTGCGCGCGTCGATGGTGAAGAGCACTTCGCCCTTCTTCACTTCCTGGCCTTCGACGTAGTTGACCTTGTCGATGTAGCCGGACACGCGCGGGCGCAGTTCAACGCTCTGCACCGCTTCGACGCGGCCGCTGAATTCGTCCCACTGGCTGACCTGCTTGACCAGTACCGGCGCGGCGCTGACCTGCGGCGGCGGCGGTGCACCGGCTTCTTCGGCGTGGCCGCCGCTGCAGGCCGCAAGCACGGCTGCGGCGAGGATCGACACGCCGACCATCGCAATGCGATGGCCGAAACGATGTGGGGTGGTATTGGGGGAAGTCATGGCATGCATCCGTACGGAGGGGTGGTACAGCTATACGAGAACGTGTTGCAAAAATCGGCGGCGTATCCTGCGACCTCAACCATGGTCGAGGTCAAGCGACGCCTGCGGTATCGCGCCACAAAGGGGGAACTTCCAGGTGCAGCAGGCCGCGCGGCAGTTCGGCATCGCTGCTGTCACAGCGGACGATGGCACGGTTGTCGCGGCAACCATCCAGCAGCGACACAACGCGACGACCCACCAACAGCGAGCTGGGCCACTCGATGCAGGCATTGGCCGCATTGGCCGGGGTGCACACCGGGCTGCAGACTTCCAGCATCTGCGCGCGCACGCCCAGCGCCTGCGCTTCCTGGTGCACGACCTGCGCGTACATGCGCAGCGCGGCGGTGGTGATCGAGGTCTCGCCGTAGCCCGCCCATGGTTTGGCGTTGGCCGGGCTGCCGATCATCACGTAGCGGCGCGCATGCACGTTGTCCTGCAGCAGCGGCAGCAGGTGACGCACCGCGTGCACGTGCGGCATCAGATCGGCCTGCATCGCGCCCATCAGTTCGTCACCGTTGCGGTCGACCACGCGACCGCGGCGGTACGGTCCACCCATTGCGGCGATCACCGCCGCCAACGGGCGCGGGCGCTGCGCGATGCGTTCGGCCAGCGCGCGCGCCGATCCGTCGTCGCTGAGCGACCCCAGCAGCGTCTCCAGGCCCGGCTCGTCAGCGAACTGCTCGTGCAGCGCCGCCAGCCGGCCCGGATCGCGGCCGACAACCAGTACCGGGCTGCCGGCCTCCAGCAGCGCGCCAACCACACCCTGGCCGACGGCACCGGTGCCGCCCAGGACCAGGACTTCAGGCGTCAGCATCCCATTCACGGGACATTTCCTCCCAAATCCGGGATAGTCCCGATTCGGCGCAGGCGGTCACCCTTGTGAGGGGCCAGGCGGATGGCACCGCCACGCTGCTGACGCATGGGCGCGGTAAACTCACGAAAGTCCTTGTGTACCAAGGAACTCGGACGGGCTTCGACGGTCATCGCCAGGTCCAGGGTGTTCTGGCCGGCGTTCCGGAGTCGGGCAAGAATGTTGCGCAGGCTCATGGCGGACGGGCTCCAATTAACGAATGGCGCCACGATAGACCTCAAACCTTTACTTGATTAGTCCTGATTAAGGGGAATAATCATCCCGCTCCCGGTCCAATCGTTCTGTCACGATTGTCCCATCCCCGACGTCCAGGATCCCCGACCATGTCCCACGATCTCAACGAGACGCTGATCTTCGTCAAAGTGGTCGAGCAAGGCAGCTTCATTGCCGCTGCCAAATCGCTCGGCCTGCCCAAGACCACGGTCAGCCGCAAAGTGCAGGAGCTGGAAACGCGCCTGGGCGCGCGCCTGCTGCACCGGACCACGCGCCGCCTCGGCCTGACCGAAGCCGGTTCGATCTACCACGAACATTGCCAGCGCATCGCGCGCGAACTGGAAGAGGCCGAGAGCGCGGTGAGCCAGCTGCAGTCCGGCCCGCGCGGCTGGCTGCGCTTCACCGTGCCCTATTCGATCGGCATCACCTGGATCGCCCCGCTGCTGGGCCAGTTCCATGCGCAGTACCCGGAAATCCGCCTGGACATGCACATGGGCAACGAGAAGCTGGACCTGATTGCAGGTGAAGCGGACCTTGCGCTGCGCGTGGGGGCCCTGCCCGATTCGAACCTGGTCGCGCGCAAGCTGGGCAGCCTGCGCACGCAGGTATTCGCCAGCCCGGCCTACATCGAGCGCTACGGCGAGCCGCTGCATCCGGAAGAGCTGCAGTTCCATCGCATCCTGGCGATGCGCAAGCCGTACCACACCGGAAATTCGCCGCGCTTCACCTGGCAGCTGGGCGAGAACGGCGGCGAGCTGCGTGACTTCCCGGTCACCCCGCTGATGACCGCCAACGACATGTCTGCGTTGAATGGTGCATTGGTCTGTGGCGAAGGCCTGCTGCTGACCGGCGACGTGATGGCCAAGCCGTTCGTTGAATCGGGCATGGTGCGCCGCGTGCTGGCCGGCTGGACCGGCCCGGAAGTGGACTTCAACGCCGTGTTCGCCGGCGGCCGCCTGGTCTCGCCAAAGGTGCGTGCGTTCGTCGACTTCCTGGTCGAAAAGCTCAACTTCGACGCCAATTACATGCTGGCGCAGTGTCCGGGTGCGAAGCTGGCGCAGCAGCAGAAGGAAAAGGAAGACGCCGCACTGGAAAGCAGCGGCAAGCGGATCCTGGAGAAGGTGGCCGCTTCGGCGGCGTAGCCTGCAACAAGAGCGCCTACCCATCTCCTGGTAATTGCCGACCTTGGTCGGCATGGCTTACAGAGGGATGCGCTTTCGGCGTGCCGAGCAACGCTCGGCACCCACAAAAATGCCGCCTGCAAGGGCGGCATTTTCGTTCCGGCCGATGGCCGGACCGGCTCAAGCAGTAACGCTACGCGTTATTGCTTGAGCGGAATCACCCGGATCTCGACGCGGCGGTTCTTGGCGCGGCCGGCGTCGGTGCTGTTGTCGGCAATCGGGTACGACTTGCCGGCGCCCAGCGTTTCGATGCGCACGCTCTGCACGCCCTGGCCGATCAGGTACTGCGCGACCGAGTCGGCACGTTCCTTCGACAGGCGGTTGTTGACCGCATCGCTGCCGATGCTGTCGGTGTGGCCGACCACTTCGATCATGGTCTGGTTGTAGTCACGCAGGGTGCCTGCCACGCCATTGAGCGCGCCGTAGAACTGCGGCTTCAGGGTCGACTTGCCGAAGTCGAAAGTGATGCCGTCCGGCAGGTTCAGCATGATGTTGTCGCCCTGGCGCTGCACATCGATGCCGGTGTTGGCAGTGCGCTCGCGCAGTGCGCGTTCCTGGCGATCCTGGTACTGGCCGACGGCGGCGCCGCTGAGCGCACCGATACCGGCGCCGATCAGGGCATGCTGGCGGCGCTCGGTGGCGCTGTCGCCGGTCAGCAGGCCGGCTGCCACGCCAATGGCGGTACCGATCAGGGCGTTGCGCCCGGTGCGGTTCTGCTGCTCGGTGGGGTTGCCGTACTGGTCACTCTGTACGTAGGAGCCGCCGGTGGCGCAGGCCGACAGGACGGCCGCACTCATCAGGGCCAGTGCGACGTTGCGGGTGGTGTTGCGGATCATGAGGTTCTCCTTGGTTTCCGGTCGGCCGGCGGCCTGCGGGCGCAAAGAGAATAAACAGCCCGATGCGATGCCGGAATGATGATCGGGCTCACCGACAGGGCCGCGTTCAGCTAACTGACCAGATCGCCCAGGTCGCCCTTTACCCCGCCCCCGACTGGCGGTAAGCCGCCAATGCGGCGTCGCGGCCCGCGGCCAGGTCCACCAGCGGCGTAGGCGGATAGCCCGGGGCATGTGTCGCCAGCAGCAGCGGATGCTGCCAGGGCGCAAACCGGGCCTTCACCGGCAGCGCGGCCAGTTCGGGCACCCAGCGGCTGATGTACCGTGCCTGCGGATCGAACTTCTCGGCCTGGGTCACGGGGTTGAACACACGGAAGTACGGTGCCGCATCGGCACCGGTCCCGGCCACCCACTGCCAGCCCATGGTGTTGTTGGCCAGGTCGGCATCGACCAGGGTGTCCCAGAACCAGCGTGCGCCATGCAGCCAGTGCGCGCGCAGGTGCTTGCACAGGTAACTGGCCACGATCATCCGCACCCGGTTGTGCATGTAGCCGGTGTGCCACAGCTCGCGAAGCCCGGCATCGACGATCGGCACGCCGGTGTTGCCGCGCTGCCAGGCGTGCAGCTGCGCCTCACTGGGCGTTGCCCATGGGAAGCGATCGAAACGCGGGTTGAGGTTGTCAGTGGGCGTCTTCGGGAAGTGATGCAGCAGGTGGTAGGCGAAGTCACGCCAGCCCAGCTGGCGCAGGTAGCCGTCGATGTCGGCGTCGGTGCCGGCGCTACGCAGCCCTTCCAGCGCATGGGCAATCCGCCAGGGTGCGATTTCGCCGAAATGCAGGTGCGGCGACAGCCGCGAGGTCCCGACACGGTCCGGCAGGTCACGCTGCTCGCGATACCCGCGCAGGGCACCGTCTTCAAAGACGGACAGTGCTTCCAGCGCACCGGCTTCGCCCGGCTGCCAGTGCTCCCAGAAGCCGGTATCCCAGTCCAGCGTCGGCGCCAGCTGGAGATCATCCAATGCCAGGCTGTCGACCGCGTGCGGCGCCAGTGCTTCCGGTGCGGCCTGCAGTGCCGGCAGGCGCCAATGACTGAGTACATTGCGCCAGTACGGCGTAAATACCTTGTACGGCTGGCCCTGCTGGGTGGCGATGTCCCAAGGCTCGAACAACAGGCTGCCATTGCAGCTCTGCGCGTCGATGCCCTGCTCGCGCAGCATGCGCTTGATGGTGGCGTCGCGTGGCTGGGTGGCCGGTTCGTACTTGCGGTTCCAGTACACCGCCTCGGCGCCGGTCTGCGCGATCAGCAACTGCAGGGCCGGCAGGCTGTCACCACTGCGCAGCACCAGCGAGGAACCGCGCGTGCGCAGGTCCGCATCCAGCGCGGCCAGTGAACGGTGGCGCCACGCATCGGAGGCAGCACCCGGCGCCCACTCACCTTCTTCGTGCGGCGCATGGATGTAGACCGGCACCACGTCGTGACCGGCATCCAGCGCGGCCTGCAGGGCCGGATTGTCCTGCAGCCGCAGATCACGGCGGAACCATACCAACGCTACCGACACAGGCACTGCCTTCGTTGTGGAAGGCGCACATGATAGCCAGCGGTGGTGAAGGGGATGCGCGCAGACGCCGTCTGCTAGGCTGCACGGCCGCTACCCGTTGGACTCTGACATGGATGATCTGCACGCCTCATTCGCCCGCTTCGGGCCGCTGCATGCGCAGCACGAGCGTGACTGGCAGGGCCCGTTCCCGCTGCCCACGGCACTGGCGTCGTTCTACGCGCAGGTCGGGCCGCTGGGCGAAGAGATCAATGCCAGGGTTGGCCGCGCCGGCATCACCGTTCCCGGCCTTGATGTCTGGATACCGCCACTGCAGCGCCTGTGGAGCCAGCAGGCCGGCTATCGATGGCATGGCGTCAGCGGCGAACGGATCAACGACTGGCCATCGAACTGGCTGGTGATTGCCGATCGCGGCGCTGATCCGTTCATCCTCGACCTGGACGACGGCCGTGTGCTGTTCAGCCACCACGGCGCCGGCCTGCTGGATGCCGGCGAGATCACTGCCGATGTGCCGACCTTGATGGCGGCTCTGGCTGCTGCAGGCACGGTGTACCTCGATGCCGGCGATGACCTCTACAACGACGATGACGATGGCGGCATCCGTCCTGAACACCAGGAGGCAGCCGTACGGGCGGTGGCCCGGGTACTGGACGACCGCCTGCAGGCCGAGTCGTTCATCGAGACGTTGCTGGACTGAATCCAGCCATGGCGTGGATCTATTTTTCGAAGCGCTTCATCGCTTCGCTGATCAGCGTCCGCGCCTCGGCAGCGTTGCCCCAACCGTTGAGCTGCACCGGGTTGCGCCCGGCCGGCAGGTCCTTGTAGACCCGGAAGAACGCTTCGATGCGCTGTCGTTCGATCTCCGGCAGATCGGCTAGGTCGCGGATGTTGGCGTAGGTCGGGTCAACCTTGTCGGTCGGTACGCCGATGATCTTCTCGTCGTGCTCGCCGCCGTCGACCATCTTCAGGTAGCCGATCGGCCGGAAGCGCACGATCACGCCCGGATGCAGGGGTTCACGGGTCAGCACCAGCGCGTCCAGCGGATCGTTGTCGCCAGCCAACGTGCGCGGCATCGAACCGTAGTTGGCCGGATAGGCGACCGGCATCGACTGGAAGCGATCCACGTGCACCAGGCCGTCCTCCTTGATCTCGTACTTGGTGAAGCTGCCGGCCGGAATCTCCACCGCCAGGTTCACTTCCTGCGGCGCCTGCTTCGGCTGCGCCACCAGGAACGGGTGCAGCACGCCATCGGCGGCGGCCACCGCGGTCGCGAGCAGGAGCAGGGCCCCGCCGATGGCAGCCATGGGGAGAAGACGGTGTACGGTTTTCATCTGGATCTCCTCCTCATTCCCAGCAGCGATCGGCGCGGCCCTTGGCAGTCTGCGCGCGCGGGCAGTCACGCGGCGTGATGCGGCCTTCGGTCAGCTCCGTGCGCTGCTTGCCGCCCTTGGCGTCGCGACGCAGCTCGAAGGCATCGTAGAGTCGCCCGGTCACCGTGCGGGCTTCATAGCGCAGGTGCTGCGGATCGATGTGCAACACCTGGAACAGCTGGGTGTCCTCGGCCACCGGATCCATCGTCCTACGTGCCTCGTCGGAGAGACGGTACTGCTTCGGCCCCGCCACGGTCACCACATACTGCGGCGTCGCGGCCTGTCCTTCACCACGGCGGCCATAGGTGTGATCGTGGCCCTGCAGCACCAGATCGACGTTGTGGCGACGAACCACCGGCAGCAGCACGTCAAGCAATGCGGCGTTCTCGCGCCCTTCGCGCGGCGAATAGAACGGCTGGTGCAGCAGCACGAGCGTCCACGGCTGCGGATTGCCGGTCAGTACCTTGTCCAGCCACTGCGCCTGCGCCTTGGCCGTGCCAAGGTCGAGTGCCGACGTGCCATCGACCACGGCGACGCGCACGCCCTGCGCATCGAACCAGTAGCTGGTCTGCTGTGCGGCGGATGCCCCATTGCCCGGCAGCGCGAACGTCACCGGCCAGTGCCTGCCCAGCACGCGGCGTTCCTGCGGAGTGTCCTCGAACTCCTCGACATACTCGTGGTTGCCGATCGCCGGCGCGACCAGTGTTTCCTGCGCCAGCCAACCGGTGGCGGCAAACCATTCGCCCCACTCGCTGTCATCGGCACCATCGCCCCCACTGACCAGATCGCCAGCGAACAGGCTCAGGCGCGCCTCGGGTGCGGCCTTCTGCGCGGCGCGCACCACGCGGCTGACATGGCTCACGTTCTTGTTCTGGGTATCTCCAAAGTACAGCAGGGTCAGCGGCTGGTCGGGCGCAGCCAGCGTGCGCAGCTGGTTCCAGGCGCTCCAGCTGCCGTTGCCCTGCACGCGGTAGACGTACAGGGTATCGGGCCGCAGGCCGCTGACCTCAGCGCGGTGGTGGTGCGACAGCCCGTTCTCGGTCTGCAGCGCGCGGGTCGTGGCACGCACCTGGCGGATGCCCTCGATGGCCGGTGAATCACCGGCAAGGGCAATCTCCAGCAGCGGCGCCTGCACGCTGCCGTCGGTGCGCCAGGCCACGGCGAACCCATGGCCGGGATCGACTGCCGGCGAAGCGACAATGCGGTCCGGGACCGTCGTCGCTGCGTAGTGGCGGCTGCCCGCCGGCACCTGGGTGTTCGCTTCGGCCGCCGCGAAGCACAACGACGGCACCGCCAGCAGCAGGCCCAGCGCCAACGTACGCATCAGGCAACGACCGCTCACGAACCACACTCCAGCGGCAATGCCAACTGCTTGGCGATGCTCTCCCAGTCGAACGCCACCACGCCCTGGTCGTCATGCACCGCATACAACGCGCCGTGCGGGAAGCGCGCGCTGGGCTGCTGCATCATCCAGATGCCATCGGTGTTGGCCACGGTATTGCCCTGGAACGCGCCGACCGGCTTCAGGGTGTGGCGGTCGAACAGGTGGAACACGCTGCGCTGCTTGCCCTGTTCGGTGGTGATCCACCAACCATCCTTGCCGCAGGTGCGCAGGGTTACGCCTTCGGCCTGCGCCTTGAACACATCGCGGCCGAAGGTGGTGCCGGTGAAGCGTCCGGCCAGCGTGTAGACCTTGAACTCGCTGGCGTAGCCCTCGTCCTCTTCGGCGATCAGCAGGCGATCGTTCTCGGGGTCGCCCCAGATCGACTCGACCACGCGCAGGGCACCCGCCTCAGTGGTATCACCGATGCTGGCCACAAGCTTCGCTTCGACCTTCGCGCCATCGCGGGTCACCTGGTACTGGCGCACGCGCTTGTCCAGCTCGGTCAGCGGCGGCAGGATGTCACGGCCCTGTGCATCCTCGCCGTTGTCCCAGGAGTCGGTCACGTAGACGCTGTAGCCATCGGCACGGCGGTCGACCCACAGCCCGTACGGCTTGCGCAGGTCGTCCGCAGCGAAGGTCGCCAGTGGAGTGAAGTCCGGCAGGCTCAGTACCTGCACGCGGTGATTGTCGCGCTCCACGATCCACAGCAGATCGTCGGTCACCGCGATGCCGTTTGGGCGATCGAACTGCCCTGGCGCGGTGCCGCTGCTGCCTACGTCGCGCAGGTGCTGGCCGTTGCTGCCGTCGTAGACCACCAGCTTGTCGGTGGCCTTGGCAGTGGCGATCAGCCACAGCTTTCCGTCAGGTGCACGCCAGGCGGCGGGCGAATCAATGTTGTCAGCCGGCGTCATCGGTGAAAGGAATGCCTCGGCGATGGTGGTCACCGCACGCTCGTTCGTGGCCTTCGCTCCGGGCTTGGCCACGGCCGGATCATTGCCGTTGGCCGGCGTGCAGCCGGCCACCAACGTCACGGCCAGCATGGTGGCCAGCAGGGTGATGCGAGGCCCGCTCACAGTGCCACCTTCAGGCCGAGGGCGTAGGTGCGGCCATATTCTTCCATCTGCAGGGTGCGCGAGCGCGTGCCCTGGTACAGCTCCAGCGGCTTGTCCAGCAGGTTCTGTGCCTCGAAATACATGCTCACGCGCGGAGTGAACCTGTAGTCAAGCGAGAAGTCGAGCTGGGTGTTCGGCGCTACGTAGATGTCGAAGGCACGGCCGGCACCGAGGGTATCCAGGTACTCACTGCGGTGCACGGCTGCCACGCGGGTGCTCAGGCCGTACTTCTCGTAACCGATGTGCGCGCTGTACACGTTCTTCGAGGCGCGCGGCAGGGTGAAGTCCTCACCCGCGCGCTTGGCCAGGCCCGGGTCGAAATCAGTGTCCAGCCAGGTGCCGCTGGCACCCACCAGCAGGCCATCCCAGCCAGCCGGGAGGAACGACAGCTGCTGCTGCCAGTTGAACTCGGCGCCGCGCACCTTGGCCTTGTCGCCATTGACCGAGGTCACCACCGGCAGGCCGTCGTAGATGCCGTCGGCGCCGGCCTGGCGGATCTGCACGATGTAGCCGTCGATCGACTTGTGGAACACGCCCAGCGAGAGGATGCCGCTGTCGCCGATGTACTTCTCCACCGACAGGTCGATGTTGGTCGACTCGTACGGATCCAGCTCCGGGTTGCCCAGGCGCACTTCATTGTCGTTGCGGGCCAGGCCGATGCGCGGCGAGGCATCGCCGAAGCCCGGGCGCGCCACCGTCTTGTTGGCAGCGAAGCGGAACACCCAGTCGTCGCTGGCGTCGTAACGCAGGTGCAGGCCCGGCAGTACGTTGTTGTAGCTCTTGCTGGCGGTAACCCGGGTCGCGGTGTAGGAGCGCCCGTCCTTGGCCACGTCCACGCGATTGCCGGTGGCGCTGAAGCGGGTGTTCTCCACACGCACGCCGCCGATCACGCGCAGCGCACCGATGTCCCAGGTGCCCATCGCATAGCTGGCGAACACGTCTTCGCGCGCAGTGTAGTCGCCTTCCAGAGACGTCGCGGCGTTGCCACCGACATCCTGCGGACGCGCGCTGTATTCGCCACCGTGCTGCGACCAGTAGCTGCGCATCGCCGACGAGTCCATGCCCTGCCCCATCGGGCCGTGGCGATGTTCCGGCGAGCCGGTCGTCCAGTCACTGAGCTTGATCGCCGGACCCACGCGCAGCGACGCCTCATCGACATTCACGTCACGGTCGCGCCAGCGCCCGAGCAGGCCGAACTTGTAGCTGCTGTTGTCGCCGTCGAAGCGGATGTTGACTTGCGCGCTGCGCTCCTCGTCGTCCACCTTCTTCGGCTTGGCCACCACACGGTCGAATTTGTAGTTGGCGTTGTCCAGCCACTGATCGTTGTCGAAGGTGTAGGTGGGCAGGCGGCTGCGCTGGTCCAACGTGCCATTGAAGGCCTTGCCGTTGAGCTTGAAGCGCGACTCGATCTCGTCGTCCACGCGTTCTTCGGTACGGGTATAGCCGATCTTGTAGTCCAGTACCGCGTCGGTCAGCTTGTTCTCGCCACCCAGGCTGGCGGCGAAGGTATTCTCTTCCTTGGTCCGGTAGCGCATGCGCTTGTCGATCGAATCCTTCGGCATGCCGGCAAGTCGATACTGGTCGGTGCCGGTGGCGATCATGTCGGCGCTGTTGAAGTTGAAGATCACGCGCTGGCGGGTTTCGGCATCGTCGAACTGGCTGTACAGCGTGCGCAGGTAGTAACGGCTGTCCTCGTTCGGGCGCCAGTCGAAATTGAGGTTGGCGCCGATGCGCTTGCGCTCGATCTCGTACTTGCGGTTCTGCAGGTTCAGCGCGGTGATTTCGCCCGGGCGGGTGGTGGTCGGATCCTTGTTCCCGCTGACATCACCGTACTCCACTTCGCTGTTGTCCGATTCGAACGTCCGCTTCTGGTAGTTCACGCCGGCGGCGATGCCGAAGGTGTCGTTGAACACTTCACTGTAGTTGAAGGCGGCCTTCGGGCTGGTCTCGCCCGAAAGCTGCTGGTGGCTGCCTTCGATCTTGCCACGCAGGCTGCGGCCCTCGCGGTCGAACGCCGAGGCGGTCTCGACCAGGATCGCGCCGCCAATGGCGTCGCCCGGCATGTCCGGGGTCGGTGATTTGACCACGCGCAGGCGCTCGGTCGAATCGGACGGGATCACGTCCATCGGTGCGGCGCGGCTGGAGTTGTCCGGTGTGCCGATGGCGATGCCGTCGACGCTGACGCTGTTGAGGTTGGCATCCAGTCCGCGCACGACCACGAAGCGGCCCTCGCCCTGGTCGCGCGTCACGCTGATGCCCGGCAGGCGTTGCAGCGACTCGGCCACGTTCTTGTCCGGGTACTGGCCCAGCGCGTCGGACGACACCGCATCCTCGATGGCGTTGCTGCTGCGCTTGAGGTCCACCGCGCGGATCTGCGATTCAAGCTGGGCGCGCACTTCAATGCGGTCCAGGTCGACCGCATCGGCGGCCACTGTACCGGTGGCGGCGACCGCCTGCTGCCCGGCGGCCTGCAGTGGTGCAGCAGCCCCCATCGCCAGGGTCAGGGTGATGGCAACGGCCAACGGAGTCTTGATATGCACTGGGAATCCCCATTCCTGTTAAGAATGGGTCTGCACGGTATGTCCGCAAGGTTGCATGGCAATGACATGCATCTGCACATTTCATGCAGGCCGTCTCCGGCCCCGGTTTGGGGTTGGGCGCCCAATCCGGCAAAATGGCGTCCTCTCTCCTTATCCCCCTTCCCGACCATGAAGATCGTCGAAGTGCGCCACCCGCTGGTGCAGCACAAGATCGGCCTGATGCGCAACGCTGCGCTCAGCACCAAGGATTTCCGCGAACTGGCCAACGAGCTCGGCACGCTGCTGGCCTACGAGGCCACCGCCGACCTGGACACCGAGCCGCACACCCTGCCCGGCTGGGCCGGCCCGGTCACCGTGCAGCGCATCGCCGGTGCCAAGATCACCGTGGTGCCGATCCTGCGCGCCGGCCTGGGCATGCTCAGCGGCGTGCTGTCGCTGATCCCGGCGGCACGCGTCAGCGTGGTCGGCCTGCAGCGCGATGAGGAAACGCTGCAGCCGGTGCCCTACTTCGAGCGCCTGACCGGCCGCCTGGAAGAGCGCGACGCGCTGATCCTGGACCCGATGCTGGCCACCGGCGGCACCCTGATCGCCACCATCGACATGCTCAAGCGTGCCGGCGCCCGCCGCATCAAGGGCATCTTCCTGGTGGCCGCGCCGGAAGGCATCGAAGCAGTCAAGGCCGTGCATCCGGACGTGGAAATCTACACCGCCGCCATCGATGCCCAGCTCAATGACAAGGGCTACATCCTGCCCGGCCTGGGCGATGCCGGTGACCGCATCTTCGGTACCCGCGTCGGTTGATCCGGTGAACCGGGGTCGGATCCCTTTCGCAGAAAGGGCTCTGACCCCACCCCGGATGCCGGCCTACAGGCCGGCCGCGAACGCTTCCAGCTGGCCGATGACGGTGTTCCAGCCGTCGAAGAAGCCCATCTGCTCATGCTGGTCGCGCAGGGCCTTGTCCGGGTGCATCACCTGCGCGGTGTAACGACAGCCCTGGCCGTCATCCTCCATCGAGATGATGGCGGTGAAGCCCAGCCACGGTGACTGCGGCCGCCAACCCGGGCCCAGCATCGAGGTGAACACCAGACGCTGCTGCGGCACGATCTCCAGGAAGCTGCCCGGGTTGTCACTGCTGCCGCCGTCGGGGCCCTGCATGAAGGTGTGGAAGGCGCCGCCCGGGCGCAGGTCGAAGGCACGCACTTCGGTGGACCACGGCTTCGGGCACCACCACTGGCGCAGCAGCTCCGGGTCGGTCCACGCCCGCCACAGGGCGGCGCGCGGTGCGTTCAGTACGCGACTGATGACCAGATCGGTCTCGGGGTTGTTACCTGCGTCTACGGCCATGGGCCTGCTCCTGTCGGTGAAGGGTTTCGACAAACTCGACCATGCGGTCGGCGCGCGTTTCCCATATGGCACGTTGTTCGGCCAGCCATTGCTCGGCCTGGCCCAACCGTTCCGGCACCAGTTCGCAGGTGCGCACACGCCCCTGCTTGCGGCTGCGCACCACGCCACTGCGCTCCAGCACGGCCAGATGCTTCATCAGCGAGGGCAAGGCCATCTCAAAAGGCTCGGCCAAGGTCGACACCGTGCGCGGCCCCTGCCCCAGCGCCGCCACGATCGCGCATCGGGTGGGGTCGGCCAGTGCCTGGAACACGTCTTGAATGGCGGGATCATACTTACCCATATGGCTAATTAATACGCCGATCTGAATGCCCCTGCAAGCGGTCGCTGCCGAGGCACGATTCTTCACGTGGCGTTGCTGCCTGCAGGCCAATGCTCCGCGCACCCGCCACCGCCTGGAGTGCTCTCGATGAAAGCTTCTTTCCTGCTGGCCGCTGTCCTGCTGGTCGGCCTGCCCCTGGCTGCCAATGCCACCACGCCGCAGCAGCAGCGCATGGCCGACTGCTCGGCCAAGAACAAGGGCTTGAAGGGTGACGCCTACAAGACCGCGCAGAGTTCCTGCCTCAGTGGCCACGCTGCCGAAGCCAAGCCGGCCAACGCGCAACAGGAACGCATGCGCAAGTGCAACGCTGACGCGGGTGCCAAGAAGCTGGCCGGTGACGCGCGCAAGACCTTCATGAGCAGCTGCCTGAAGGCGTCGTAGCATCGCTCGTCCAGTTCAATCGAATGGGGGCAGAGCCCGTTGCACAGCAATGGCATTCGACCCCATTTGAATATCGATATCTGACAGATGTGCCGACCAACGGTCGGCACCCACCAATAGCCACCGGCCACCTGTCAGAGGTGGGGGCGGTGTGGGTGGGCAGGCGCCGTGGATGACGCCATCGAGCCCCCATGGATGGGTTTACGGCGTGTCCTGACCATCCACACCGCCCCGCCATCCCACGGAATGCCGTTCTTGATCTTGCTTCGGCTTCTGCAGGTGCAGGGAACAGCCCTGCCGAACACCCGTCACCCCAGCGCGCGCGCCTTCAATTCACCCTGCTCGTGCAGGGTCACGAAACGCCCCTTGTCATCGCGACCCAGCTGCGCCAGCGCCACCTGCGGGTCGTGGGTGAAAAACAGATGCACGTTGCGCGCCAGCTTGTCCTCAAGGAACTGCCGCTTCTCGTCGATCAGGAGCTCGGCATTGCGGTCGTAGCCCATGGTGATCGGCACGTGTACCCATGAGCGCCCCGGGATCAGGTCGGCACAGAACACCACCCCGCCGTGCGCATCTTCGCCGGCGTGCGCGTGGCCGACGATCTCGGCCAGCATCAACCCCGGCGTGTGGCCATCGCTGTAGCTGAAGCGAACGCTGCGACCCAGAACCTTCGAATACTCGCCGTCCACTACTTCCAGGCGACCGCTGGCCTGCAGCAGGCCAGGCAGCTCCGGAATGAAGCTGGCACGGTCGCGCGGATGCGGCTGCATGGCGCGCTGCCAATGCTGCGCACCGACCACATAAGTCGCATTGGGGAACAGCAGTTCCGGCTCACGCCCTTCGCTCCATGCCGCCAGCAGGCCACCGGCATGATCGAAATGCAGGTGGCTGAGCACGACGACATCAATGTCCTCGTGCTCGAAACCTGCTTCGCGCAACGAATCGATCAGTACGTGCTGGCTTTCCTGCACGCCATAGCGCTCACGCATGCGCGGATCGAAGAACGCCCCGATACCGGTTTCAAACAGCACGGTCTTGCCTTCCAGCGGGCTGGCAAGCAGCGCACGGCAGGCCAGCTCGATGCGATTGAGCTCGTCCGGTGCCGCCCATTTTTCCCACAACGCGCGCGGCGCGTTGCCGAACATCGCGCCGCCGTCGAGGCGCTGCGAGTTTCCACGAATAGACCAGAGTTTCATGTGTCGATTATCGGCGCCGGCTCGTTAAATAATCGCTAGAAAGGAAACAGAAAACCCCGCCGTCAAGGGCGGGGTTTTCGGTAAACAGCCAGATTGGCGGCCAGCGGCCGGCACGACCGGATCAGCGTGCCGGCACGACCAGGGCGCTGCCCACCGGGTTGCGCGGGTCGCTGCCGCCAAACAGCTTGTTGGCCTTCCGGTCCCATTCCACGGTCTGCAGGTTGCCCCACACGTGGCTGGACCCGCGGCCCCCGGCGGCCACATTGCCCGGCAGGTCGATCTTGTGACCCATCGCCTGCAGCTGCTTCACCGTGGCCGCGTCGAATGCATCGTCCTCGGCTTCGATCAGGTCCGGCAGCCACTGGTGGTGATAGCGCGGCAGCGCGGCAACCTGCTGCGCGTCCAGGCCGGCGTCGTAGCCGAGGATGCCCAGCAGCACCATGGTGATGATGCGGCTGCCACCCGGGGTGCCCAGCACCACCACCTTGTCGGCGTTCTCCATGAAGGTCGGGGTCATCGAGCTGAGCATGCGCTTGCCCGCCTTCGGCGCATTGGCCTCGTAGCCCATCACGCCGAACGCGTTGGGCGTGCCCGGCTTCAGCGCGAAGTCGTCCATCTCGTTGTTCAGCAGCACGCCGGTGCCCTTCGGAATCAGCCCCGAGCCGTACAGCAGGTTGACGGTCTGGGTCGCGCCGACCCGGTTGCCGTCACGGTCGATGATCGAGAAGTGCGTGGTCTCGTCATCTTCCAGCGGGGTCGGGTTGCCCGACAGCAGGTCGCTGGGCGTGGCCTTCTCCGGATGGATGGTCGCCCGCAGGCCCTGTGCGTAGTCCTTGCTGGTCAGCACCTTCTGCGGGATCTGCACGAAGTCCGGATCGCCGAGGAAGAAAGTGCGGTCGCGGTAGGCACGGCGCATCGACTCCACCACCAGGTGGGTGCGGTGCGCCGGGTCCATCTTGTTGATGTCCCAGCCTTCCAGGATCTGCAGCATGCTGGCCAGCGCGATGCCACCGGACGACGGCGGCGGAGCGGTGGTGATCTTCCAGCCGTTGTAGTTGAACACGATCGGTTCGCGCTGCTTCACGCGATAGCCGGCCAGCTCTTCAGCGGTCCACTGGCCGCCGGCCTGCTTCACGCCGGCCAGCAACAGCTTTCCGGTCTGGCCCTTGTAGAAGCCATCGAAGCCACCTGCGGCCAAGCGCTCCAGCGTCTGTGCCAGCTCCGGCTGCTTGAACAGGTCACCGCTGGTGATCGGCTTGCCGTTGCGCAGGTAGACCTCACGGGTGCCGGGATAGCGCTCCATCACCTCACGGCGAGAGGCATAGCCCTTGGCCATGCGGTCGTAGACCGGGAAGCCTTCGCGCGCGATGCGGATCGCCGGCTGCAGCGATGCAGACAGCGGCAGCTTGCCGTGCCTGGCCGACAGCTCGACCAGCGCCGCAGGCAGGCCCGGAATACCGGCCGACCACGCACCGTTGACCGAGCGGTCACGGTCGAGGTTGCCCTGCTTGTCGAGGAAGGCCTGCGGCGTTGCCGCGGCCGGCGCGGTCTCGCGCGCGTCCAGCATCACGTCCTTGCCGGTGGCCGCGTCGTGCAGCAGGAAGAAGCCACCGCCACCCAGCCCGGAACTGATCGGCTCGACCACCGCCAGCGTGGACGATACCGCCACCGCGGCGTCGAAGGCGTTGCCGCCCTGCGCCAGGATGTCGATGCCGGCCTGGGTGGCCAGCGCGTGGCCGCTGGCAATGGCCGCGCCGTCGGGGCGCTCGGCACGGGCCGGGCTGTCGGCCCAGGCAATCGGGCTCAGCAGCAGGCCGAGCAGCAACAGGGGGCGGACGATCAGCGTCTTCATTCGGATGGGGGCTCCGCATAGAGTTCGGGGTGATCGTGCTGCAGCTGGCGCAGCTTGGCCAGCAGCTGGTCTTCCGTTTCCACGATCTCCGGGTCCGGATCGATGCACTCGACCGGGCAGACGACCACGCACTGTGGCTCGTCGAAATGACCCACGCATTCGGTGCAGCGCGCAGGGTCGATCACGTAGATGGTTTCACCCATCGCAATGGCCTGGTTCGGGCAGGCCGGCTCGCATACGTCGCAGTTGACGCAGAGCTCGTTGATTTTCAGCGACACGGCGATACTCCTCGCCCGCGCCCTGGGACAAAGGACCGGCCAGCGCGGGCGCGCGGGCCGGTCAGGTCATCAGCGGCGCCCTTGCAGGACGCCGCCCGGGCCATGCCGGAGCATGGCCGCCATGGCTCGGTCTTACTTGGCTTCGACGAAAATGTACTCGGCACCGGTCGGCTGGATCGCAGCCTGAACGCGGGCGTTGTCGGCCGACTGGCCGATGAAGACGACGCGCACGCCCTTCATCGAATCCGGCGACACGTCCTTGAACACGGCCTGGATCATGTCAGCCATCTTGCCCGAGGCCGACGAACCGAAGGCCAGCATGTTGCCCGGCTGCACGCCACGGGCCACGGCCTGGGTCGCGCTCTCGGTCTGGCGCTCGTACTTGGCCTGGAAGTCCGGGTCCGATTCCGGCGAGAGGTAGTACAGGAACGGGCTGTTGGTGATGTTGCCCATGTTCTGGATCGCCACTTCCTGCAGGTACTTCTTCCAGCCTGCATCATCATCCTTGGCCGGGGCGACCAGGGCCTGCTTGGCCTCGTCGACCGGAGCGGCCTCTTCCTTCTTGCAGGCGGTGAAGGCCAGGGCCAACGAAGCGATCAGCATCGCGCGCATGGTGGTGTTCATGGGTTTCCTCCCGGAATGGTGCGTGGTGTTGTACGTAATGGGGTGCGGGTACAGCGGGGCTTACGACTGTGCCGCCTTCGCTTCGCGGACCTTGCGCAGGGCTTCGAGCACCGCGGCCGGCACGAAGCCGGACACGTCGCCGCCCAGGCGCGCGATCTCGCGGACCAGCGAGGACGAAATGAAGCTGTGCTGCTCGGCCGGGGTCAGGAACAGGGTCTCGACCTCGGGGATCAGGTGGCGGTTCATGCTGGCCATCTGGAACTCGTACTCGAAGTCGGACACCGCGCGCAGGCCGCGCAGCAGCACCCCACCCTGGACCGAACGGACGAAATGGGCCAGCAGGGTGTCGAAGCCGATGACCTCGACGTTGCCATGGTGGCCCAGTGCGCCACGCGCCAGCTGCACGCGCTGCTCCAGCGGTAGCGCCGGGCCCTTGGACGGGCTCTGCGCCACGCCCACCACGACCTTTTCAAACAGCGGCGCGGCCCGGCTGACCAGGTCGATATGACCGTTGGTGATCGGGTCGAACGTGCCGGGATAGACGGCAATGCGGCGGTTGGCCACGGTCATGGGCGGATGCAGATGTTCAGATGAGGTCAAAGTGTAGCAGTGGCGCGGCGGTACAGGGCAAAGCGCACCTCGCGGGTACCGCCCTCGCGGTGCAGCAGCCAGTCCGGCGGCAGCACCGGCACGTGGCCGGCCGGCGATTCCAGGTACAGCCAGGCATCGGCGGCCAGGTGCCGCGGCAGCTGCGCCAGCACGTCCTGCCACAGGCCATCGGCGAACGGCGGGTCGACGAAGACCAGATCGGCCTGCTGCGCGGGCGCGCCCTGCAGCCAGCGCAGGGCATCGGCCTGCACCACGGTGATCTGATCGGCGGCCTGCAGCTTGGCCACGGCCGCGGTCAGGTTGCGTCCCAGCTGCGCGTCGCGCTCGACCAGGGTGGCGTGGGCGGCACCACGCGAGACCGCCTCCAGGCCCAGCGCGCCACTGCCGGCGAACAGGTCCAGCACCCGCGCGCCGCCCAGTCTGGGCATCAACCAGTTGAAAAGGGTCTCGCGCACGCGGTCACTGCTGGGCCGCAGCCCCGGCAGGGTCGGCACCGGCAGGCGGGTATTGCGCCAGCGACCGCCGATGATGCGGACCTGGCCGTCATTGCTCCCACGGCCGCTCACAGGCGCCCCCGGCGGGATGTATTCAAGAAATTCAGCATGAGCGGGATTGTAGTCGTCCGGGCGGCGCCCGGAACCCGCAGAGACCGAAGCAACAGCCAGAGCAACGGCAAAAGCTGGTTCCCTGTGGGTAGGCGGGGTGGGCCAGGTTGTGGGGGACGCCGTAAACCCGTCCATGGGGGCTTGGCCGCGGCATCCATGCCGCGGACACCCCCACAACCTGCCCCACCCCGCCTTCGACAGTTTCCTGCGATCTGCCGGAAGGTCTCTTGGGGTCAGATCCGTTTTCCTGCGGAAAACGGATCTGACCCCATTTGATGTATCGATATCTGACAGATGTGTCGACCAAGGTCGACACCTGCCAACAGCCGCGTGAACCTGTCAGAGGCGGGGCGGTGTGGGTTGGCAGGACCGTTGGCGCCATGGATGGCGCCATCGAGCCCCCAGGGACGGGTTTACGGCGTGTCCTGCCAACCCACACCGCCCCGCCATCCCACGGATAGCCCGCTGTTGCTGTTGCTGTTGCTGTTGCTTCGGCCTCTGCAGGTGCAGGGCTGCAAGCCCTGCCGACCAACCCCTTGATTTCGGGACAATCAGCCATACCCCTTGGCGAGGCCGCACGCGCTGGCGCGGCATTGCACATGGAGCCCTATCGATGACCGAGACCACCCAGACCGAAACCCTTGGCTTCCAGACCGAAGTCAAGCAGCTGCTGCAGCTGATGATCCACTCGCTGTACTCCAACAAGGAGATCTTCCTGCGCGAGCTGGTCTCCAACGCCGCTGACGCTGCCGACAAGCTGCGCTTCGAAGCCCTGACCCAGCCGGCCCTGCTTGAAGGTGACAGCGAGCTGCGCGTGCGCGTCAGCTTCGACTCCGCCGCCCACACCATCACCATCGAAGACAACGGCATCGGCATGAGCCGCGCCGAGGCCATTGCCCACCTCGGCACGATCGCCAAGTCCGGCACCGGCGATTTCCTGCGCCAGCTGTCCGGCGACCAGAAAAAGGATTCGCAGCTTATCGGCCAGTTCGGCGTCGGCTTCTACAGTGCCTTCATCGTTGCAGACCAAGTGGAAGTGACCTCGCGCCGCGCCGGCCTGGCTGCAGGCGAAGGCGTGCGCTGGACCTCGCGCGGCGAAGGCGATTTCGAAGTGGCCACCATCGACAAGGCCGAGCGCGGCACCCGCATCGTGCTGCACCTGAAGGACGGCGAGCACGACTTCGCCGATGGCTGGCGCCTGCGCGGCATCCTCAAGAAGTATTCGGACCATATCGGCCTGCCGATCCAGATGCCGAAGGAAGGTGGCGAAGAAGGCGCCGCGGTCGAATGGGAAACCGTCAATCGCGCCAGCGCGCTGTGGACCCGCCCGCGCACCGAGATCAGCGACGCCGAGTACACCGAGTTCTACAAGCACGTGGCACACGACCACAGCGATCCGCTGGCATGGAGCCACAACAAGGTCGAAGGCAAGCTGGAATACACCTCGCTGCTGTACGTGCCCGGCCGCGCGCCGTTCGACCTGTATCACCGCGATGCCCCCAAGGGCCTGAAGCTGTACGTGCAGCGCGTGTTCGTGATGGACCAGGCCGAGCAGTTCCTGCCGCTGTACCTGCGCTTCATCAAGGGCGTGGTCGATTCCAACGACCTGTCGCTGAACGTCTCGCGCGAGATCCTGCAGTCCGGCCCGGTCATCGATTCGATGAAGGCCGCGCTGACCAAGCGCTCGCTGGACATGCTGGAAAAGCTGGCCACAGACAAGCCGGAGCAGTACGCCACGTTCTGGAAGGAATTCGGCCAGGTGCTGAAGGAAGGCCCGGCCGAGGACTACAACAACCGCGAGAAGGTGGCCGGCCTGCTGCGCTTCGCCTCCACACGTGGCGACGGCGATGCGCAGAACGTGTCGCTGGCTGACTACCTCGGCCGCATGGCCGAAGGCCAGGACAAGATCTACTACCTGACCGGCGAGAGCTACAGCCAGGTGCGCAACAGCCCGCACCTGGAAGTGTTCCGCAAGAAGGGCGTGGAAGTGCTGCTGCTGACCGACCGCATCGACGAGTGGCTGATGGGCTACCTGACCGATTTCGACGGCAAGGGCTTCGTCGACATCGCCCGCGGCGACCTCGACCTGGGCGCGCTGGAAACCGAAGCGGACAAGCAGGAACAGGAAGCAGCGGCCAAGGACAAGCAGGGCCTGGTCGAGCGACTGAAGACGGTGCTGGGCGATGACGTGGCCGACGTGCGCGTCTCGCACCGCCTGACCGATTCGCCGGCGGTGCTGGCCATCGGCGAACAGGACCTGGGCCTGCAGATGCGCCAGATCCTGGAAGCCAGCGGGCAGAAGGTGCCGGACAGCAAGCCGGTGCTGGAGATCAACCCGGGCCATCCGCTGATCGCCAAGCTGGATGCTGAAGCCGATGGCGCGCGTTTCGACGATCTGGGCCGGGTGCTGTTCGACCAGGCTGCATTGGCCGCCGGCGACAGCCTGAAGGATCCGGGCGCCTATGTGGCGCGCCTGAACAAGCTGCTGCTGGAGCTGTCGGCCTGATCGACAAGGTGGTCGCCGGGCATGGCCCGGCGATGCTCTGGTAGAGGCCAACCTTGGTTGGCACCTGCCAGGGCGGATCGAGCGTGCCAACCAAGGTTGGCACCCACCACAGGCGGCGGTTGGCACTTGGCGAGCGGGTTCAGGCCTCGCGATCCAGCAGCGAGCCCAGCATCTGGTCCTGGCGTCGGATCACCGCGGCGTTGGAAGCGAAAGCCACCACCTCGGCTTTCGCTGCCAGCAGATCACCCAGTGGTGCACTGACATCGGCGCCGGTAGGGGTCACCGCGGCCTGCACCCCGCCCTGCTCCACCGTACTGCGTTGCAGCTGCAGGCGTTGGGCATCAGGAGTCGCCAGGTTGGCCACGTTGTGCGCGGCCACCTGCACGCCCTGCTGGGCCGCACGCATCCCGCCGAGGGCGATTCCCATCACGTTGTTCATGGCGGTCTCCGGACCGCCCTGCGCAGCCCTCCGGACCGGTTAACGGCCGGCCGGCCGCGACCTTGAGTCCACATCGGCCCGACAGGCCTGAGTGGTAGCATATCCCTCTGATTTCAGCGCCTTTTGCCAATGCTCAGTTTTTTCCGCCGCAAGAAGCCCCAGGATGCCCCCGCAACGGAGGCACCCAAGACCCAGCACTACTCGGCTGAAGAGCTGGCGGCGGCGTTTCCGTCGGCCGCGCCGGTCGAGGACAAGGAGCCGGCACCGGTAGCCGTACCGGCCGAGCCTGCACCGGTCGAGCCGCCCCCGGCAACCGCCGTTCCGGTCGCTGTCGAGCCCACCCCGGCGATTCCGGCCCCAGCCGCAGCGGTTCCGGCAGCTCCTGCGCCGACGGCGCAGATCGACGTCGCCCCCATCGCGACCCCGGCCATCGAACCGGCACCCGCACCGCTGCCCGAGCCCACCCCGGCACCGGTCACCGACGACCTGCCTGCTGCCGCCTCGGTCGACGCTGCTCCGGCTCCTGCCGGCAAGCCCGGCTGGCGCGAACGCCTGCGCAACAGCGTCATCGCGCGCAGCTTCGGTGGCCTGTTCTCGCGCAACCCAAAACTCGACGACGACCTGCTGGACGAGCTGGAAACCGCCCTGATCACCGCCGACGTCGGCGTGGGTGCCACCACCGACCTGGTCGAGGGCCTGCGCAAGCGCATGAAGTCGCGCGAGTTCGCAGATGCAAATGCGCTGCTGGCCGCGCTGCGCGCCGAGCTGATCGCGATCCTGCAGCCGGTGGCCAAGCCGCTGGTGATCGACCGCAATGCCAAGCCCTTCGTGGTGCTGACCGTCGGCGTCAACGGCGTTGGCAAGACCACCACCATCGGCAAGCTGGCCAAGCGTTTCAAGGATGAAGGCCACAGCCTGATGCTTGCCGCCGGCGACACCTTCCGCGCCGCCGCCGTCGCACAGCTGCAGGCCTGGGGCGAGCGCAACGGCGTGGCCGTGGTCGCCCAAGGGCAGAACGCCGATGCCGCTTCGGTGGCATTCGATGCGCTGCAGGCCGGCAAGGCCCGTGGCACCTCGGTGTTGATCGCCGATACCGCCGGCCGCCTGCACACCCAGTCCGGCCTGATGAACGAGCTGGGCAAGATCCGCCGCGTGCTCGGCAAGATCGACGCCACTGCACCGCACGAAGTACTGATGGTGATCGACGGCACCACCGGCCAGAACGCGCTGTCGCAGCTGCGCCAGTTCAATGCCGCGGTGAACGTGACCGGCCTGGTGGTGACCAAGCTGGACGGCACTGCCAAGGGCGGCGTGGTGTTCGCGCTGGCCCGCGAGTTCGGCATTCCGATCCGTTTCGCCGGCATCGGCGAGCGCCCGGAAGACCTGCGCGTATTCGATCCGGAAGCCTTCGTTGACGCCCTGCTGCCCGAAGCGCTGGGTGCCTGATAGACCGTGCAGCCACGCATGGCGTGGCTCTACTGCAGCCCGGTAGAGCCCCCCCATGGGTGGCTGCCCACCTCCGGAATACCGATGCCCCGCCAGCCGCACGCCAGCGCCGGAACCACGCAGACCGACGACTTCGTCGCCCACCTGCTGCATTGGTTCGACGACCACGGCCGCCACGACCTGCCCTGGCAGCATCCGCGCAGCCCCTATCGGGTCTGGTTGTCGGAAATCATGCTGCAGCAGACCCAGGTGAGTACGGTCATCCCGTACTTCCAGCGGTTCCTGCAGCACTTCCCGACCCTGCCCGACCTCGCCGCCGCCGGCAATGACGCGGTGATGGCGCAGTGGGCCGGGCTCGGCTACTACGCCCGCGCACGCAACCTGCACGCGGCAGCCAAGCGCTGCGTGGAACTGCACGACGGCGACCTGCCACGTGACTTCGACGCGCTGCATGCCCTGCCCGGCATCGGCCGCAGCACCGCCGGTGCGATCCTCAGCCAGGCCTGGAACGACCCGTTCGCGATCCTCGATGGCAACGTCAAGCGGGTGCTCAGCCGCTACCACGGCATCGACGGCTTCCCGGGCCTTCCGGCCATCGAGAAGCAGTTGTGGGCGATCGCCGAGGCGCACGTGGCGCAGGTGCCGACCGGGCGCATGGCCGATTACACCCAGGCGCAGATGGACCTGGGCGCGACCGTGTGCAGCCGCGCCAGACCCGCCTGCGTGATCTGCCCACTGCAGGACGCGTGCGTGGCGCGCCGCGAAGGCCGCACTGCCGAACTGCCGACGCCCAAGCCCAGCAAGACCCTGCCCGAACGAGAAGCAGTGGCCCTGCTGCTGCGCGACCCCCAGCAGCGCGTGCTGCTGCAGAAGCGGCCGGACACCGGCATCTGGGCGCAACTGTGGACGCTGCCGCAGGCCGAGGCCGGCAGCGACCTGCAGGACTGGTTCGATGCGCATGTTGAAGGTTCGCTGGAAGACGCCGAGGAGTTGCCAGTGCTGCAGCACACCTTCAGTCACTACAGGCTGCACCTGCAGGTACTGTCGCGCCAGGTGAACGGCCTGCGCGTGGAAGAACCCACGTTGCGCTGGGTCGCCTACGATGAACTGCGCGCGCTGGGCCTGCCCGCGCCGATCCGCAAACTGCTCGACGGCGCGACGATCAAGACGCCAAAACGAACTTCCAAGAAACCCCGCAACCACGAGTGAGTGCCATGCCCCGAACCGTCTTCTGCCAGTACGAACAACGCGATGCCGAGGGCCTGGACTTCGTGCCCTACCCCGGCGAGCTGGGCCAGCGCATCTTCAACAACATCGGCAAGCAGGCCTGGGCTGCGTGGCTGGCGCACCAGACCATGCTGATCAACGAGAACCGCCTGTCGCCGCGTACGCCGGAACATCGCGCGTTCCTTGAAGGCGAACTGGTCAAGTTCCTGTTCGAGAAGGACGCGCAAAAGCCGGCCGGCTTCACTCCGGAAGCCTGACGCACAGGTAGTGCCGGCTGCGAACAAAAAAGGGGACGGAGGGGATTAAGTCGTTTGTACCACAAACGACTTAATCCCCTCCGTCCCCTTTTTTGATCATTTCGCCGGCGCGGTGTTTTCCTCGCGCTCCTGCACCTGCGCCTGGCGCAGCTCCTGCTCGGAAGCGCGTAGTGCCTTCACATCCAGCTTGCGGATGCTGTCGATGAAGCACGGCATGCGCGGGCCGCCGGTAGGGTCGCGCACCAGCACCTTGTCGAAACGCGCCGAAACACGATTCATCTGGCTGGTCAGGCCGATGGCGGTGGCATATGGCAGGTCCTGGCAGGGCCCCCTCAACTCCAGCAGGTAGGCCTCGCTGGGACGCGTCCATACCGCAAGCGCGCTGTCACCCAGCTCGGTCCAGCCATTGAGGGTGCCAAAGAACTGCATGTCGTTCTGCGGCGCACCGGCATGGGCACGGTACAGGTCAAGCTTATCGGCGCTGCTGAGCCGGCCAGTGGTCGCACACGCGGCCAGCGCCAGGCAGAGTCCGGCCACCAGGAACGGGGTCTTCATGGCGATCTCCTCGGGGAACTGTCGCCATCATGCGCCCGGGCCGGCAACGCCGGCGCGATGACCGACAGCCCCATTCAGGCGCTGGTCGGCGGTCGACCAAGGCCGACCTCTACCAAAGCAGACCCAAGGCCCCGGATTCCGGTAGTCACCAACCTTGGTTGGCGCCTGCCCTGCAGGAGCAGCCGATCAGGGTCGGCTTCCACCAAAGCGGCCCTGGCGCCTCAGACATCGGCGTGGGCCAGTGCGTGCAAGCGCCCTTCGCGCAGCTCCAGCACCCGGTCGAGGCGGCGCGCCAGGCTGCGGTCGTGGGTGACCAGCACCAGGCTGGTGTGACGCGCACGATTCAGTTCCAGCATCAGCTCGAACACCGTGGCGGCCGTGCGGTCATCCAGGTTGCCGGTCGGCTCGTCACCCAGCACGCAGGCTGGGTGATTGACCAGTGCCCGCGCCACCGCAGCACGCTGCCGCTCACCACCAGACAGCTCGCCCGGCTTGTGATCCAGGCGGTGGCCGAGGCCGACCGCTTCCAGCAGCGTGGTGGCCCGGCTGCTCGCTTCTGCTACCGCAGTGCCAGCCAGCAGTACCGGCATCATCACGTTTTCCAGCGCGGTGAACTCCGGCAGCAGGTGATGGAACTGGTAGACGAAGCCCAGCGCCTGGTTGCGCAGCAGACCGCGCGCGGTATCCGACAGCGCCGACATGCGCTGCCCGGTCACGTAGACCTCGCCGGCAGTTGGAATGTCCAGGCCGCCCAGCAGGTGCAGCAGCGTGCTCTTGCCGGCGCCGGAGGCACCGATGATCGCCACCGTCTCGCCGGCGGTCACGGTCAGGTCCAGGCCATCGAACACCGGGGTCTGCATGCGCCCTTCGGCGTAGGTCTTGCCCAGTGCTTCGGCGCGGATCACTTCGTCGCCGCGGTTGAAGACCTTATTCATAACGCAGGGCCTCCGCCGGCTGGGTGCGTGCTGCCCGCCAGGCGGGATACAGGGTGGCCAGGAAGCTCATCAGCAGCGCGACCACGGTGATCGCCACCACGTCGCCGGTCTGCATGTCGGTCGGCAGGCCGGTGATGTAGTACACATCCTCCGGCAGCAGCTTGACGTTGAACACGCTCTCGATGGCGCCGAGGATGCGTTCCAGGTTGAGGGTCAGGGTGATGCCGCCGATCAGGCCGGCCAGCGTGCCGAAGATGCCGATCAGCGAACCCTGCACCATGAACACCTGCATCACCCCGCCCGGCGTCAGGCCAAGGGTGCGCAGGATGGCGATGTCGGCCTGCTTGTCGGTGACCAGCATCACCTGCGACGACACCAGGTTGAAAGCGCCCATGGCGATGATCAGCGACAGCAGGATGCCCATCACTACCTTCTCCATGCGCAGCGAGTGGTAGAGGTTGGCATTCTGCTGGGTCCAGTCACTTACCCGGTACGCGCCGCCGAGGCTCTGCGCCAGGTCCACGCCCACTTCCAGCGAGCGGTCCATGTCGTGCAGTTTCAGCCGCACGCCGGTAGCGCCATCGGAACGCAGCACGCGCTCCAGGTCCTGCATGTTGGCGAAGCCGACGCCGCGGTCGACCTCGTTGTAGCCGGCCTCGAAGATGCCGCTGACGGTGAAGCGTTTCATCCGCGGCACTGCGCCAGCAGGCGTGCCCTGCACTTCTGCAAAGGTCACCAGCACCTGGTCGCCAACGTCCACGCCCAGCCAGACCGCCAGTTCTTTGCCCAGCAGCACGTTGAAGCTGCCCGGCTTGAGGCTGTCATAGCTGCCCTTGGTGACCTTCTTGTCGATCACCGACACCTTCGGCTCCAGCGCCGGATCGATGCCCTGGATGATTGCGCCCTGCACGCGCGGGCCGCTGATCATCGACTGGATCTCGATGTACGGCGCGGCACCGGCCACGCGCGGGTCCTTGCTGGCCACGTCGACCACGCGCATCCAGTCCGGCATCGGCTCGCCGTCGCGGCTGATGGTGGTGTGCGCGGTCATCTGCAGCAGGCGGCTGCGGATTTCCTTCTGGAAACCGCTCATCACCGCCAGGGTGGTGATCAGCACCGTCACGCCGAGCGCGATGCCCAGGATCGATGCCATCGAGATGAAGGAGATGAAGCCGTTGCGGCGCTTGGCGCGCAGGTAGCGCAGGCCAATGGCCACGGGAATGGGTTTGAACATGCAGGCACGCCGGTCAATTCAGCTTATGGTGCCATCGACCGGGGCCGACGGGAAACGCCGCGTGCGGCGACGGCCAGTCGCAGTTCACGTCGCTGCCCGGAATCGAGCACATCCGGCCAGAACAGCAGGCGCCGACGGCGCCGATCCTCACGCCAGAGCAACAACAGCCATGGCCCACGCACGACCAGTTGTGGTGCATCGACGTCCTGCCCGGCCACCTGCAGCGGCTCGGGCGGTACCGGCAGAAGCACCTGCACGCGTGGCCTACGCTGGCGCCAGGCCAGTTCGGCCAACCCGATGCCCCAGGCCAGCAACACCGCGGGCGTCAGCAGCCGGGGCGGTAGATCCGATGCGCGCAGCAGCCAGGGCGCGGCCAGCAGCACCGCCAGCTGGGCGGCGGCCTGCAGCCGTGAGGGCCGCCACTCAAGGCTTGAGGGCGAGGATCTTCTGCATGAGGGGGACTGCGTGCGCATGCGGGCAGGCCTCGTAGCCCATGAACCAGCGCCACAACTTATCGTCCTCGCAGTCGAGCAGGAACAGGAAAACCTCGCGCTCCTCGGTCGGCGCAGTGCTCCATTCGTGGTCGAGGTAACGGCCGAACAGCTGGTCCAGCTCGCGCATGCCGCGGCGGCAGCGCCAGCGCAGCTTCTTCAGCAGAACGTCTTCTTCCATCGTGTTTCTCCAGATGCAGCAAAGCCACGCATGGCGTGGCTCTGCTGGGAGGTGTAGCCACGCATGGCGTGGCTCTACCGGGTACAGCCGGACCGTATCAGGCGCGGCGTTCCATCATCAGCTTCTTGATCTCGGCGATCGCCAGTGCCGGGTTCAGGCCCTTCGGGCACGTCCGGGCGCAGTTCATGATGGTGTGGCAGCGGTACAGCTTGAACGGATCTTCCAGATCGTCCAGGCGCGCACCGGTGTCCTCATCGCGCGAGTCAATGATCCAGCGATAGGCCTGCAGCAGGATCGCCGGGCCCAGGTAACGCTCGCCGTTCCACCAGTAGCTCGGGCAGCTGGTCGAGCAGCAGGCGCACAGGATGCACTCGTACAGGCCGTCCAGCTTCTTGCGGTCTTCCGGCGACTGCAGGCGCTCACGGTCCGGCGGTGCCGGGGTCTGGGTGCGGATCCATGGCTTGATCGAGGCGTACTGCGCGTAGAAGTGGGTCAGGTCCGGAACCAGATCCTTGACCACGTTCATGTGCGGCAGCGGGTAGATCGGCACTTCCTTCTTGCCGCAGTCCGAGATGGCTCGGGTGCAGGCCAGGGTGTTGGTGCCATCGATGTTCATCGCGCACGAACCACAGATACCTTCGCGGCAGGAGCGGCGGAAGGTCAGGGTCGGGTCGATCTCGTTCTTGATCTTGATCAGGGCGTCCAGGACCATCGGGCCACAGGCGTCCAGATCAACTTCATAGGTATCGGTGCGCGGGTTGCTGTCGTCGTCCGGACTCCAGCGGTAGATCTTGAAGGTGCGCACGTTCTTCCCGCCGTTCTTGACGGGGAAGTGCTTGCCCTTCGTGATCTTGGAATTCTTGGGGAGTGAAAACTCGGCCATGGCTGCTCTCGTTGGCTCAGGCGGCCCGCGCCCTTGGGCGCGGATTGCATGGTAGGCGGGGTCGGATCAGTACACGCGCGGCTTCGGCGGCACCACGGACACGTCGTCGGTCAACGTGTACATGTGCACCGGACGGTAGTCGAAGCTGCACTTGCCCTTCTCGTCGACGCTGACCAGGGTGTGCTTCTGCCAGTTGACGTCGTCGCGGTCCGGATAGTCCTCATGCGCATGCGCACCACGGCTTTCCTTGCGCTGTTCGGCCGAGTTGATCGTCGCCACCGCGTTGAGCAGCAGGTTGTTCAGCTCGTAGGTCTCGATCAGGTCCGAGTTCCACACCAGCGAACGGTCGGAGACCTTCACGTCCTGGAACGAGTCGAAGATCTTGTCCATCTTCTCGCAGCCTTCCTTCAGCGTCTGGCTGGTGCGGAAGACGGCCGCGTCGGCCTGCATGGTGCGCTGCATGCGATCGCGGATGACCGAGGTCGGGGTATCGCCGTTGGCGTGGCGCAGTTTGTCCAGCAGGCCCAGCGCCTTGTCGCAGGCATCGGCCGGCAGCGGCTTGTGCGATGCGCCCGGCTTGATGGTCTCGGCGCAGCGGTTGGCCACCGCACGACCGAACACCACCAGGTCCAGCAGCGAGTTCGAGCCCAGTCGGTTGGCGCCGTGCACGGACACGCAGGCCGCTTCACCGATGGCGTACAGGCCCGGCACCACGGCATTGTCGTTGTCGCCGACCTTCTGCACCACTTCGCCGTGGTAGTTGGTCGGGATGCCGCCCATGTTGTAGTGCACGGTCGGGATGACCGGGATCGGCTGCTTGTGCACGTCGACGCCAGCGAAGATGCGGGCGCTTTCGGCGATGCCCGGCAGCTTGTCGTCGATCACGCCCGGGCCGAGGTGGGTCAGGTCGAGCAGGATGTGGTCCTTGTGCTCGCCGACGCCGCGGCCTTCGCGGATCTCGATGGTCATCGAACGGCTGACCACGTCGCGCGAGGCCAGGTCCTTGTAGTGCGGCGCGTAGCGCTCCATGAAGCGCTCGCCGCTGCTGTTGCGCAGGATGCCACCTTCACCGCGGACACCCTCGGTGATCAGGCAGCCGGCGCCGTAGATGCCGGTCGGGTGGAACTGCACGAACTCCATGTCCTGCATGGCAATGCCGGCACGCATGGCCAGGCCGCCACCGTCGCCGGTGCAGGTGTGCGCCGAGGTGGCGCTGAAGTAGGCACGGCCGTAGCCGCCGGTGGCCAGTACCACGCCCTGGGCGCGGAACAGGTGCAGGGTGCCGTCGGACATGTCCAGGGCCAGCACGCCGCGGCAGGCGCCTTCGTCGTCGAAGATCAGGTCGAGCGCGAAGTACTCGATCATGAAGCGCGCATCGTGCTTCAGCGACTGCTGGTACAGGGTGTGCAGCATCGCGTGGCCGGTACGGTCGGCCGCCGCGCAGGTACGCTGCGCCGCCGGGCCTTCGCCGTACTTGGTGGTCATGCCACCGAACGGACGCTGGTAGATCTTGCCTTCGGCGGTGCGCGAGAACGGCACGCCGTAGTGTTCGAGCTCGATGATGGCCGGGATGGCCTCACGGCACATGTACTCGATGGCGTCCTGGTCGCCCAGCCAGTCCGACCCCTTGATGGTGTCGAAGAAGTGGTAGCGCCAGTCGTCTTCGCCCATGTTGGCGAGTGCGGCCGAGATACCGCCCTGGGCGGCAACGGTGTGCGAACGGGTCGGGAAGACCTTGGTCAGGCACACGGTCTGCAGGCCCTTGGCGGCCAGGCCGAACGTGGCGCGCAGGCCGGCGCCGCCGGCGCCGACCACGACCATGTCGTACTTGTGTTCGGTGATCTTGTAAGCGGACATCTAATCTGGATTCCTGTGTTGGTGCCTGGGCTCAGGCAACGCCGAGGGCGATGCGGCCCACCGCAAACACACTGACGATCATGCCGAGCACGGCGACGAACTTCACCGCGGTCTGCAGCACCAGGGCCAGCAGCGATTCGTGGATGTAGTCTTCCAGCACGACCTGCATGCCGAGCTGCGCGTGCCAGAACATGGCGATCAGCAGGCCGATCAGCGGCACTGCGTTCCACGGCTTGGCCACGGCGGCGGCGGCGGTCGCGTAGTCCGAGCCCAGCAGGCCCAGCACGAAGACCAGGAACCAGATACCCAGCACCACCAGCGCGGCGGCAGTCAGGCGCTGATGCACGAAGTGCTCGGTGCCGGTCTTGGCCGAGCCAAGGCCACGCACGTTCTTCAACGGGGTACGGAACTTGCTCACGCGGCACCTCCGAACATCACATAGGCCCACACCAGCAGGGTGATCACCAGGCTGCCGGTGACCGACAGCCAGCTGCTGCGGATGAAGGCGGGGATGCTGAAGCCGATGGCGAAGTCCTGCACCACATGGCGGATGCCATTGCACAGGTGATAGGCGAACGACCATGTCCACGCGAACAGGAACACGCGGCCATACCAGGCCCCGGCATGGCCGGTGAAGCAGTTCCAGGACTCGGGCCCCATCATCAGGGCCAGCAGGCCGGCAGCGATGATGAGGGCACCAACAGACAGAAAGACGCCAGTGGCTCGATGCAGGATCGAGGTGGCCATCTGAATCTGCCAGCGATACACCTGAAGGTGCGGGGAAAGTGGGCGTTGTCTGGTCGCCATTCGCTGGGCTCGTTGTCTCGGCTGGGCGGCACGCGGCCGCGTTGGCTCAATGCTGATCAGAAATCGATGCAGCGTCCGTTTTTCTCCCAATCGCCATACCGCACCGGATCAAGTCCGCCGCGGCCGCCGAATTCTTCTGCTTTTTCCTGTTCCACGGGCACGGGTGCCGCGGGGACCAGCGGGGCTTCAGATTCGTCGTCGGGAGTGGGGGTTGTTTGGCCTATCATGTTCGGTCTCGCAACGCACAAATTTTAGACCTCGTTCACGTGCCTGACAACCTGCCCCCTGCTTTCGTCGGATATCCGCGCCTGCCCGGCCACCAGCTGCTGAGCCTGCAGGGCCCGGATGCGGCTGTCTTTGCCCACGCCCAGTTCAGCAGCGATGTCACCGCCCTGCCCCTGCTGCACTGGCAGTGGAGTGCCTGGTTGAGCGCCAAGGGCCGCACCCTGGCGGTGTTCCAGCTGCTGCGGTTGGCCGACGACCACCTGATGCTGGTGCTGGCGGATGGCGATGCCGATGCGATTGCGTCGCAACTGCAGCGCTTCGTGTTCCGCCGCAAGGTGAAGGTGCTGGTGCGCGATGATCTGGCGGCGGCCGGGGCATTCACTGCGCCCGAGGCCGCCAGCGGCGCTGCGATTGCGCAGGCCGCAGGTGATGGCTGGGAACTGGACCTGGGCAGCGATGCCCTGCCGCGCACCCTGCGCATTGGCGCCGCCGATGCCTTTGCAGCCGGCAGCGAAACCGATGAGGCCGCTTTCGCCCTGGCCTGGCGCCAGGCCGACCTGCGCTACGGGCTGCCGCGGCTGGAAGAAGGCCAGCGCGAGGTGTGGACCCCGCAGCAGCTGGGCCTGGACCGCCTGAACGGCTACAGCGTGAAGAAGGGCTGCTATCCCGGACAGGAAATCGTCGCCCGCACCCACTTCCTCGGCAAGGCCAAGCGCGCGGTGCAGTTGCTGCATACCGCAGCACCGGCACAGGCCGGCGATGGCGTGCAGCAGGATGGCGCGGCGCTGGGCACGATCGCCAGCGTGGCCGGCGACCTGGCGCTGGCGGTGCTGCCGCTGGAGGCCGGTGATGCTGACCTGCAGGTGGGTGATGCCATCGCGCAGCGCGTGCCATTGCTGGATGGGTTGGCGCGCTGAATCTGTTGGGAAACCGCATCTGGTGGGTGCGGACCGCTGGTCCGCACGCCTGAAATGGTAGTGCCGGCCGCTGGCCGGCAACCAAGCACGGTTGAGGCTGCCGACCAGCGGCCGGCACTACCCGTTACAGGCGCTCGCCGGTTTCCGCGCTGAAGAAATGCAGGCCCTGCGGGTGGATCGCCACGCGGATCTGCTCGCCCACCGCCGGCAGCGCCTGCGGCGCCACGCGCATGGTCAGCGCGTGCTGGCCACTGCTCAGATTCACGAAGATCTCGTTGCCGACCGGCTCGATGCCTTCGATGCGCGCGGTGAACGCATGCGCATCATCGGCGCTGGCCGGCTGCAGGTGCTCCGGACGCACGCCCACCGCGATCGGCTTCTGCAGCCACGCCGGATCGATCGTGGCCTGGCCCAGCGGTGCACGCCAGTCGCCGTCGACCACGGTCACGCCGCTGGCATCGCCCTGCAGCGTGCCGCGCAGCACGTTCATCGCCGGGCTGCCGAGGAAGCCGGCCACGAACAGATTGGCCGGACGATCGTACAGCGCCATCGGCGTATCGATCTGCTGGATGATGCCGTCCTTCAGCACCACGATGCGCTGGCCCAGGGTCATCGCCTCGACCTGATCGTGCGTCACGTAGATCATGGTGGTGCCCAGCTTGCGGTGCAGCTGCGCGATTTCGGTACGCACGCTGTGGCGCAGCTTGGCATCCAGATTGGACAGCGGCTCGTCAAGCAGGAACACCGCCGGCTCGCGCACCAGCGCCCGGCCCAGCGCAACACGCTGGCGCTGGCCGCCGGACATCGCCTTGGGCAGCTTGTCCATCATCTCGGTGAGGCCCAGCGTCTGCGCCGCCTCGGCGATGCGCTTGTCGATGGTGGCCTTGTCATGGCCGCGCAGCTTCAGGCCGAAGGCCAGGTTCTCGGCCACCGTCATGTGCGGGTACAGCGCGTAGCTCTGGAACACCATCGCGATGTCGCGATCCTTCGGCGCCACATCGTTGACCACGCGATCACCGATGGTCAGCGTGCCGCCGCTGATCTCTTCCAGGCCAGCCACCATCCGCAGCAGGGTCGACTTGCCACAGCCGGAGGGACCGACCAGCACCATCAGCTCGCCGTCGGCGACCTCGAAGCTGGCGTCCTTCACCGCGACCTGGCCGTTGTCATAGACCTTGCGCACACCCTGCAACTGCACTTTTGCCATATCACCTATCCGGTCCGCCCGAAGCCGGGCTGTCTTTTGGGACTGCCTCGGCCCTCCCGATGGCAGTGATGATTGCGCGCTTGCCGCATGACGGCGAGCACTGCAATCGAATACAGTTGCCCATTCTGCCATGTAAACGTTTTCACGTGGCACTATCCGATGATCGGTGCGCACCGATCTGCGTCGGCGGTTGAACGAAGGTTCCGCCGGGGTAGTGGTTTCGAATGGAACGGTCTTCCGGTGCCCCGGAGAACGCCCCCAACGAACCTCGGACAGGCAGTTGCGCGGATGTCCCCCGAACCCAGCCATGAAGCGATTGACAACGATGTCACCCGGATCTGAAACTCGAGCGATGCACGACACCCTCTTCCTGTTCGGTGCCACAGGTGATCTGGCCCAGCGCTACCTGTTCCCTTCGCTGCTTCGCCTGCTTGGCGACGGCCTGCTGCCGGAGGACTTCCGCATCCGCGCACTGGCGTTGTCCGGGCATGACACCGAAGCCTTCCATGACATCCTGCGCCCGCGCCTGCAGCAGGCCATGCCGATGGCCTCGCAGGACGACATCAACGGCCTGCTGCGCCGCATCGACTACCGTTCGGTCGACCTGCGCGACGTCGACTCTGTCGCCGCCGCCGTCTCCGATCTGGTGCATCGCAAGTGCGTCAGCTACCTGGCCATTCCGCCGGGCCTGTACATCTCCACCTGCGAAGGCCTGGCCAAGGGTGGCGCCCTCGCCGCGCCGGCACGCCTGATGCTGGAGAAGCCGATCGGCAGCGACAGCGAGAGCGCCGAGGAAATCATCAGCACCATCGGCCAGTGGATCGACGAGGACCGTGTGTTCCGTCTCGACCACTACCTGGGCAAGGCGGCGGTGCAGAACCTGATCGCCCTGCGCTTCGGCAATACGCTGCTGGAAGCGGTATGGAACCGCAACTACATCGAATCGGTGCACATCCTGGTGGCCGAGAGCGAAGGCGTGGATGGCCGCGACGCCTACTACGCCCGCTCCGGCGCGCTGCGCGACATGGTGCAGAGCCACATCCTGCAGCTGCTGTGCATGGTGGCGATGGAGCCGCCCGCCTCGCTGGAAGCCGATCGCATCCGCGACGAGAAGGTCAAGGTGCTGCGCGCGCTGCGTCCGCTCGATGCCAGGCACGCCGCGCGTGACAGCATCCGCGGCCGCTATACCGCCGGCACCATCAACGGCCAGCCGGCGCAGGCCTACCAGCCGCCGGAAGGCAGCGACGTGGAAACCTTCGCCGGCGTCACCGCGCACATCGACAACTGGCGCTGGAGCGGCGTGCCGTTCCACCTGGTCACCGGCAAGCGCCTGCCCGAGCGCACCACCCGCGTGGTGGTCACGCTGAAGCCGGTCACCCACTGGCTGTTCGAGCGCCCGCAGCGCGCCCAGGCCGCACCGAACCGCCTGGTGTTCCAGCTGCAGCCGCAGGAGAACATCGAACTGGGCCTGATGAGCAGTCTGGCCGGCCCGGAATGGGGTGCGCTGGAACTGCATCCGCTGGAACTGGAACTGTCGGTGCCGACCGGCCTGCATCGCCGCATCGCGTACGAACGCCTGTTCCTGGATGCGTTCAACGGCAACCACACCTTGTTCGTGCGTGACGACGAAGTGCGCGCCGCCTGGGCGTGGATCGACAGCGTGGCCGACGCCTGGAAGGAGGCCAAGCTGCCGCTGGAACCCTATCCCGCCGGCCAATGGGGCCCGAGCAACGCAACGGAGTTCCTGCCGCAGGGCGTGGACGCACCGGACAGCGAGGCGTCGGCATGAGTGCCAACTCGCAGCCGGTGCTGGTCGCCGACATCGGTGGCACCAACGCCCGCTTCGCCCTGGCGGACACCTCGCTGGACGCGCCATTGCTGAAGGAGAGCATCCGCGAGTACGCAGTGGCGGAGTTCCCGTCGCTTGGCGATGCCGCCCGCCATCACCTTGAGCAGATCGGCGCTGCCGCCAGCCGCGGCGTGTTCGCGGTGGCCGGCCGCGTAGACGGTGACGAGGCACGCATCACCAATCATCCGTGGGTGATCTCGCGCAGCCGCACCGCGGCGATGCTTGGTTTTGACGAGCTGCACCTGATCAACGACTTCGCCGCACAGGCAATGGCGATCTCGCTGCTGCAACCCGAGGACGTGGTCCAGGTCGGTGGCGCCGCCTGGGTCCCGGGCAAGCCGGGCCAGCCACGCAACTATGCGGTGATCGGGCCCGGTACCGGGCTCGGCGTCGGGGGCCTGATCCTGCGCCACGGCCGCTGCTACCCGCTGGAAACCGAAGGCGGCCATGTCAGCTTCCCGCCGGGAACGCCGGAGGAGATCCGCATCCTGGAGATCCTGTCCGAGCAGTTCGGCCGCGTCTCTAATGAGCGCCTGATCTGTGGCCCCGGCCTGGTCAACATCCATCGCGCGGTGTGCGAGATGGCCGGTATCGACCCGGGCCAGCTGCAGCCGGTGGACGTGACCGCCCGCGCCCTGCATGGCGATCCGCAGGCAATGCGCACCGTCGATGTGTTCTGCGCCGTGTTCGGCGCCATTGCCGGCGACCTGGTACTGACCCAGGGCGCCTGGGACGGCGTGTTCCTCACCGGTGGACTGACCCCGAAGATGCTCGATTCGCTGCAGCACTCCGGGTTCCGCCAGCGCTTCGAACACAAGGGGCGGTTCTCTTCGATCATGGCGCGGGTGCCGTCGCTGGCCGTGATGCATCCCCATGCCGGACTGCTGGGCGCCGCCGCCTATGCCGCCGATGCCGAACGTGACGCACCTGGAGTTGCCGCATGAGCCCCACCTTCCACGACGACCGCGTCGAGTTCATCCACCACAGCGATGCCGACGGCTGGATCGAAGCGGTAGCCGCCGAGATGGCGCAGACCCTCAACCACGACATCAATGAAGTGGGCCGCGCCCGCATCCTGTTGTCCGGCGGCACCACGCCGGCACCGGTCTACCAGGCGCTGGCCGAACTGGACGTGCACTGGGACCGGGTTGAAGTGAGCCTGGCCGACGAGCGCTGGCTGTCGCCGCAGGATCGCGACAGCAACGCATGGCTGGTGCGCGAGCACCTGCTCAAGCGTGCCGAGGGTGCCCATTTTGATCCGCTGGTGCGCATCGGCAAGCCGCTGCCGGAATGCGTCTACACCGCCAACCTGCAGGCCCAGCACAGCCAGCCGCCGAGCCTGGTGGCACTGGGCATGGGCAACGACGGCCACACCGCCTCGCTGTTCCCGGGCTCGAAGGACCTGGCCCGCGCACTGGAAAGCACCCTGCCCTATGCCGCGCTGGATGCCACCGGCTGCCCGGGAGCGAACCAGTGGCCGCTGCGCATCACGCTGACCCCGCATGGGCTGCGCCAGTGCCGCCAGCGCCTGCTGCTGCTGCGCGGCAAGCAGAAGCTGCAGGTGCTGCGCCAGGCGTTGGACAGCAACGACGCCCAGCAGTACCCGATCCTCAACGCGATCAACCTGGAAGGCGCGCGCCTGCGCGTCCACTGGGCTGATTGATGTCGGCGGCGGCGCCCTGCCGCCGCTTGCCTCTCGCCACCTTGAACGCCGGTAGCCAATGAGCCTCCATCCGCAACTGCAAGCCATCACTGAGCGTGTCATCCGCCGCAGCGCCGCCTCGCGTGCCGCCTACCTGGCCGCGATCGACGCCTCCCTGCGCGAAGGCCCGTTCCGCAGCCGCCTGAGCTGCGGCAACCTCGCCCACGGATTCGCCGCCTGTGGCGGCACCGACAAGAGCCGCCTGCGCGGCGGCGTGACGCCGAACCTGGGCATCATCACCGCCTACAACGACATGCTCTCGGCGCACCAGCCGTTCGAGACCTATCCCGAGCAGATCCGCGAGATCGCCCGCGAGCTCGGTGCTACGGCACAGGTGGCCGGCGGTGTGCCGGCGATGTGCGACGGCGTCACCCAGGGCCGCGGTGGCATGGAACTGTCGCTGTTCTCGCGCGATGTGATCGCGCAGGCGACCGCGATCGGGCTCAGCCACGATATGTTCGACAGCACCGTCTACCTCGGCGTGTGCGACAAGATCGTGCCCGGCCTGCTGATCGGTGCGCTGGCCTTCGGCCACCTGCCGGCGGTGTTCGTGCCGGCCGGCCCGATGACCCCGGGCATCCCCAACAAGCAGAAGGCGGAAGTGCGCGAGCGCTATGCCGCCGGCGAAGCCAGCCGCGAAGAGCTGCTGGAAGCCGAGTCCGCCTCATACCACGGCGCCGGCACCTGCACCTTCTACGGCACCGCCAATTCCAACCAGGTGCTGCTGGAAGCGATGGGCGTGCAGCTGCCGGGCGCATCGTTCGTCAATCCGGGCACGCCGCTGCGCGATGCGCTGACCCGCGAAGCGACCGAACGTGCACTGGACATCACTGCGCTCGGCGACGACTTCCGTCCGCTGGGCCGGATCATCGACGAGCGCGCGATCATCAACGCGGTCATCGCGCTGATGGCCACCGGCGGTTCGACCAACCACACCATCCACTGGATCGCAGTGGCGCGCGCCGCCGGTATCGTGCTGACTTGGGACGATTTCGACGAACTGTCGCAGCTGATTCCGCTGCTGGCCCGCGTCTATCCGAACGGCGAGGCCGACGTCAACCGCTTCGCGGCCGCTGGCGGCCCGGCGTTCGTGTTCGGCGAGCTGATCAAGGCCGGCCTGATGCACGGCGATCTGGTCAGCGTGGCGCGCGGCGGCATGGCCGACTACGCACGCGAACCGCAGCTGCGCGATGGCCAGCTGGTCTACCTGCCGGGCCTGGAACGCAGCGCCGATGATGAGGTGGTGCGTGGCGTCGACAATCCGTTCGAGCACCAGGGCGGCCTGCGCCTGCTGCGCGGCAACCTCGGCAAGTCGCTGATCAAGCTGTCGGCGGTAAAGCCGCAGTACCGCACGATCGAAGCGCCGGCCGTGGTGGTCGATGCACCGCAGGTGCTGAACAAGCTGCACGCCGGTGGCCTGCTGCCGCAGGACTTCGTGGCGGTGGTGCGTTACCAGGGCCCGCGTGCCAACGGCATGCCCGAACTGCATTCGCTGGCGCCGCTGCTGGGCCTGCTGCAGAACCAGGGCCGGCGCGTGGCGCTGGTCACCGACGGTCGCCTGTCCGGTGCCTCGGGCAAGATTCCGGCGGCGATCCACGTGACGCCGGAAGCGGCACGCGGTGGTCCGCTGGCCAAGGTCCGCGAGGGCGACATGATCCGCCTGGATGGCGAGGCTGGCACGCTGGAAGTGCTGGTGGACGCGGCCGAATGGGCGGCACGTCCGCTGGCGCCGAACACAGCACCGGCCGCGCATGACCTGGGCCGCAACCTGTTCGCGATCAACCGTCGCGTGGTGGGTCCGGCTGATCAGGGTGCGATTTCGATTTCGTGCGGGCCGGCGGCGGCTGATGGCGGGCCGTGGGAGTACGACGCGGAATATGAGCTGGGGCACGATGCCGCAGCGGCGGCGGCGCCGCATGAGGCGAAGGACGCCTGAAGCGAAAAGCCGCGGCAGGCTTCCCGGCCTGGGCAGTAGAGCGCCCTGGCCGGGACACGCCGTAAACCCATCCATGGGGGCTCGGTCGCGGCATCCATGCCGCTCACGGTCCCGGCCAGGGCGCTCTACTGCCCTTGGACAATTCCCGGCGCGTCATTTGCGCTGCGGCCACTGAATCAAGAAGAGCAAAAGGCAAGGGCAAAAGCATGGGTATCGAACAACATCAGGTGAAGGCGGCGGAGCTGTTGCGTGCGGCGGGCATCCTGCCGGTGGTGACGATTCATACGCTGGACCAGGCGCGGGCGGTCAGTGCGGCGCTGCTGGAAGGTGGCTTGCCGGCGATCGAGCTGACCCTGCGTACGCCAGTGGCGATGGAAGCATTGGCGATGCTCAAGCGCGAGCTGCCGGACGTGGTGGTGGGTGCCGGTACGGTGCTGACCGTGGAGCAGATGCAGCAGTCGATCGATGCGGGTGCGGACTTCCTGGTGACCCCGGGTACGCCGCCGGCACTGGCTGATGCACTGGCCGCCGCACCGCTGCCGGTGGTGCCGGGTGCGGCCACCCCGACCGAGCTGCTGTCGCTCTACGCCCGCGGCTTCCGCGTGTGCAAGCTGTTCCCGGCCACGGCTGTGGGTGGCCTGGCAATGATCAAGGGACTGGCCGGCCCGGTGGCGGACCTGAAGCTGTGCCCGACCGGCGGCATCACCGAGAACACCGCCGCCGAATACCTCGAGCAGAAGAACGTGGTCTGCATCGGTGGTTCGTGGATGGTGCCGGGCAACTGGATCGCCAACGGCGAATGGGACAAGGTGCGCGCCAGCGCCGCAGACGCCGCCAAGATCATCCAGCGCGTACGCGGCCACTGAGCCCGACAAAGGTGCAGAGCCGAGCCCATGCTCGGCTCCGGCATCATCAGGGGTCAGAGCCCTTTCCCACCGGGAAAGGGATCCGACCCCGGGCGACGAGTGCGCAAAGCACGCGACCCGCTCCTGCTCTTCCTTCTTCAATTCCGCGCTGGACGCGCACGGAACCTGTCCGTGGCCCTGCGGAGGGATTGCGCAGGGGCGTAAGCGCCATGGATGGCGCGCCCGAGCCTCCAGGGATGGATTCACGGCGTCCCCTGCGCAATCCCTCCGCAGGGCCAACCCCACGAATCCTGCCGCACACCGCGAGGGGCTCAGCCGTTGGCCGAACCCCTTACAGCGGCCGTGCCGGATCCACCAACCCGTACTGGCTGGCCATCCGCGCCAGCGCGATGTTGTCGTGGATCCCCATCTTCTCGAACAACCGCACCTTGTGCGTGTTCACCGTCTTCGCACTCAGGCTCAGGCGCCGCGCGATGTCTTCCTGGCGCAGGCCCTGGGTCAGCAACAGGGCCACCTCAAGCTCGCGCGGCGACAGGTTGTCGAACGGCGAACCATTGCCTTCCACTGTCGACAGCGCCAGATTCTGCGCGATGCTGGTGCCCAGGTAGCGACGACCGGCCGCCACATCACGCACCGCACGCAGCAGTTCCTGCGCATCGCAGCCCTTGCCGATGTAACCGGCCGCACCGGCTTCGAGCAGGCGCTTGGGCAGCGGGCCGTCTTCCAGTACCGACACGATCACCACGCGGGTATTGCGGTGGCTGCGGACGATGCGCTCGGTCACTTCCATGCCGCTCACGCCCGGCAGGTGCAGGTCGCACAGCACCACATCCGGCAGCAGCTGGCGGACTTCACGCAGCGCGTCTTCGCCGGTCTCGGCTTCGCCCACCACCTCGATGTCGGTTTCCCCCGACAGAATCATCTTCATACCGGTGCGGACCAGCGCGTGGTCATCCACCAGGTAGACTCGAATCGTCATTCATGTACCTCTTCGAATGCGGCCATTGCAGGTCAAGCTAGGCAGGGTGCCGATGCCCTGCAAGCGCGTCCGGAATGCGGCATCGGCGATCTGCCTTGCGCATCACAGTACCGCGCGTTGTGCTTGCCCCCTGTCTTGCAGAACCTGCTGCAACGAAACAACTGATCTATCACGTAGACGTCCCTCAAGGGCCATCCACGTCAAACCCCCTGTGTTGGTGCTTCGCTGGCCTTCGCTGGCGGCGGGCCGTGACGTCGCCAAGGGTGCCGGCGACTGAACATGACCAGATAGCACCCTACCACCCAAACCAGCGCGGCACACCATCCGGCCAGGATGTCGGAGGGGTAATGCACCCCCAGATAGACCCGCGACACGCTTACCAGCAGGCTGAACGCGGGTGCCAGCATCAGTACCGGCCAGCGCCAACGGGTGTTCCAGGCGAGCAGTACCAAGGTCACGGCAAGGGTCATCGAACCCATCGCATGCCCGCTGGGGAAGCTGAACGTCGATTCCGGCGCGATCGATTCCCACAGGCTGGGGCGCTGCCGCTGGAAGAACTGCTTGCTGCCCATGTTCAGCAGCGCCGACCCTACGAAGCTGACCGCGACGAAGGTCGCCTCGCGCCAGCGCCGGTAGCCCAGCAGCACGCCAATGATCAGCACGTCGGCCGGGATCAGGAACCACTCGTAGCCCAGTTTCGAGATGAGCACGAAGAAGCGGTCCAGCCACGGCGAATGCAGGCCATGCATCTGCCACAGCAGGGGCGCGTCGAAATGGAACGATTCAAACTCGTGCACTTCGTCCGCCAGGGCAACAAAGCCTGCCAACGGCAGCAGCACGCCACCGAACAACAGGACCAGGCGCCAGGCGTTGCGCGCCATCCAGTGGCGGAAGCCGGAGGCGGACTCCGGTGCGGCGAGGATCGCAGGCTTATCCGGCGCTTCGGACATACGTGTGTTCGACGTAATCGTCGATCAGGGCGACGAACTCCTGGGCGATGTTGTCGCCACGCAGGGTCACCTTCTTCTCACCATCGACGAACACCGGCGCCGCAGGCGTCTCACCCGTGCCCGGCAGCGAGATGCCGATGTTGGCGTGACGCGATTCGCCCGGCCCGTTGACGATGCAGCCCATCACCGCCAGGGTCATGTTCTCCGCCCCCGGGTGGTGGATCTTCCACAGCGGCATCTTCTCGCGCACGTGGTTCTGCACCACCTTGGCCAGTTCCTGGAAGAACTCGGAGGTGGTACGGCCGCAGCCCGGGCAGGCCGTGACCAGCGGCGTGAAGGCACGCTGGCCGGTGGTCTGCAGCAGTTCCTGGGCGACGATCACTTCCTGCGTGCGCGACTGGCCCGGCTCCGGGGTCAGCGAGATGCGGATGGTGTCACCGATGCCTTCCTGCAGCAGCACGCCCAGCGCCGCGGACGATGCCACGATGCCCTTGCTGCCGATACCGGCCTCGGTCAGGCCCAGGTGCAGGGCGAAGTCGGAGCGCTGCGCCAGGTCGCGGTACACCGCGATCAGCTCCTGCACGCCACTGACCTTGGCCGACAGCACGATGCGATCGCGCGGCAGGCCCAGCTCCACCGCCTGCTCGGCCGAATCCAGCGCCGAGCGGATCAGCGCCTCGCGCAGCACGCGGCCGGCGTCCCAGGGCTGTTCGCGCAGGTTGTTCTCGTCCATCAGCTTCGCCGCCAGGGCCTGGTCCAGCGAGCCCCAGTTGGCGCCGATGCGCACCGGCTTGTTGTAACGGATGGCGAATTCGATCAGCTGGGCGAACTGCAGATCCTTCTTCTTGCCGAAGCCGACGTTGCCCGGGTTGATGCGGTACTTGGCCAGTGCTTCGGCACATGCCGGTTCGGCGGTCAGCAGCTGGTGGCCGTTGTAGTGGAAATCGCCGATCAGCGGCACGTCGATGCCCATCATCGCCAGCTTGTCGACAATGCGCGGGATCGCCGCAGCGGCTTCCACGGTATTGACGGTCAGCCGCACCATCTCCGAACCGGCACGCCACAACTCGGCCACCTGCTTCACGCTGGAGGCGACGTCGGAGGTGTCGGTGTTGGTCATCGACTGCACCACCACCGGCTTGCCTCCGCCCACGGTGACTCCGCCGATCTGGACGGCATGGGTCTGGCGGCGCGGCCAGGCAGTGGCATCGGAGGGCGGAGTCGGGCGGGTGACGGCGTCGTGCATGGGCGCATTCTACCGCCCGGCCCTGCATTCGGGGTGACTCGCATTCAGCCGGCGGCACGGCTGCGGCCGATTGTCGCAGGCACGGTCACGCGCGAACGCATACGATGAGCGTGAATGACCGGTCCCGACGCCCCGTTTCTCCGAACCCTGTGCAGCCTGCGCTGGCTTGCAGTAGGCGGCCAGGCCGCCACCATCCTGGTCGCCACCTGGGTGCTGGGGCTGCCGTTGCCGCAGCTGCCGCTGTGGGCCGGCGTGGCGGTGCTGGCCCTGTTCAACATCTATACCCAGCTGCGCCCGGAAGCGGCCGACACCGCACCGCTGACTGCATTCGGCCACATCCTGGTGGACGTGATCATCCTGACCTGGATGGTCGGCTGGAGCGGTGGCATGGCCAATCCGTTCAGCTCGCTGTTCCTGATCCTGATCGCACTGGCCGCGTTCGCCCTGCCCCTGCGCTGGGCGCTGGCGGTGGCACTGGCCTGCCTGCTCGGCTACGCCGCCAGCGGCATCTTCGGCCAGCCCCTGCCGGACGGCTATTTCCGCGCGCAGGACCTCAACCGCTGGGGCGTGGTCGCCAATTTCCTGATTTCCGCGGCGGTCGTGCTGGCCTTCTCCACCCGCCTGGCGCTGGCGCTGCGCCAGCGCGAACTGGAACTCTCGGCCCTGCGCGAACGCTTCGCCCGCAACGAGGGCATCGTCGCCCTGGCCACCCATGCCGCCTCGGTGGCGCATGAACTGAACACGCCGCTGGCAACCATGACCCTGCTCGCCGACGACGTGGCCGAACGCAGTGAAGAGCCGGAAGTGCGCGAGGACATGGAAACCCTGCGCGAGCTGCTGGTGCAGTGCCGCGAGCGCGTGCTGGCGCTGGCCGCACCGGCCTCGGCCGATGCGCCCGGACGCAGCCATTCCAGCGCGCAGCAGGTGCTGGAGCAATGGCGCCTGGTGCGACCGACCATCGACCTGCACCGCAACGACGATGCGCCGCTGCGGCTGCCGCTCGACCCGGGCGTGGGCCACCTGCTGATGGTCCTGCTCAACAATGCCGCCGATGCCGGCGAACAGGCCGGCCGGCCGCGCGTGGACCTGGACCTGCGCATCGAAGGCGACGATCTGATCGGCGAAGTACGCGACTACGGCCACGGCTTCAACGCGCGCGCCGCGGTGCTGCCGGGCAAGCTGTTCGGCAGCAGCAAGAGTGAAGGCATGGGGGTCGGCCTGGCCCTGTCCCATGCCACGATCGAACGCCTCGACGGCGAGATGTGGATGCGCCCGGCCCAGGGGGCCGGCAGCCGCGTCGGCTTCCGCCTGCCGCTGGCCCCACGCGAGGAAACCCCATGAGCGCCTCAACCCTCGGCCTGCTGGTCGACGACGACGAACTGTACCTGCGCACCCTGCAGCGCAGCCTGGCCCGCAAGGGACTTGAAACGCAGACCGCGCAGGATGCCGCCAGTGCGCTGGCACTGGCCCGCCAGCACCCACCCGCGTTCGCCCTGATCGACCTGAAGCTGGGCAGCGATTCCGGCCTGGCGCTGATCCAGCCGCTGCGTGCGCTGCGCGCGGACATGCGCATCCTGCTGGTGACCGGCTACGCCAGCATCGCCACCGCGGTGGAAGCGATCAAGCTCGGTGCGGACGATTACCTGCCCAAGCCAGCCACGGTACCGATGATCCTTCGCGCTTTGGGCGAGGAGGATGACGGCCCGGCCGACGATGGCGAAATGGAAGTGCCCGACGCGATGACACCGATCAGCCGCCTGCAGTGGGAACACATCCAGCAGGCGATGCACGAGACCGGCGGCAACGTGTCGGCAGCCGCGCGCCTGCTCGGCATGCACCGGCGCTCGCTGCAGCGCAAGCTGGCCAAGCGGCCCAGCCCGGAACGCGACCCGAGCCGCTGAGGCACCACGCCCTTCATGGTAGTGCCGGCCGCTGGCCGGCAACCCGTCCGCTCCGGTAGTGCCGGCCGCTGGCCGGCATCCAGGTGATGCTTCAATCGTTCATGAGGTTGCCGGCCAGCGGCCGGCACCACCAGAGCCTCAGCGCTTCAGCTGCGCAAGGATCTCGCGGGTCATCGGGTCGGCAACGGCCACATCCTCGCCCTGCAGCGCCGGCAGCAGGCCGCTGGCCAGCTGCTTGCCCAGTTCGACACCGAACTGGTCGAAGGCGTTGATGTTCCAGATCACCGACTGCACGTACACGGCGTGTTCGTACATGGCGATCAGCGCACCCAGCGCCTGCGGGGTCAGCGCCTCGAGCAGGATCAGCGTGCTCGGGCGGCCGCCCGGGTAATCACGGTGCGGGTCGTCGCTGCCCTGGCCATTGGCCAGTGCTTCGGTCTGCGCCAGCAGATTGGCCAGCAGGGCCTGATGATTGATCGTGTAGGGATCGTCGTTGTGCACGCAGCCGATGAAGTCGGCCGGAACGATGCTGGTGCCCTGGTGCAGTGCCTGGAAGAAGCTGTGCTGCACATCGGTGCCCGCGCCTCCCCACCACACCGGCACGGTATCGGTGGTGACCGGCTGGCCATCACGCTGCACACGCTTGCCCAGGCTTTCCATCACCAGCTGCTGCAGGTAGGCCGGCAACAGCGCCAGGCGCTGGTCGTAGGTCATCACCGCATGCGTGGCATGGCCCAGCAGGTTGCGGTTCCAGATGTCGGTCAGGCCGTGCAGCACCGGCAGGTTGCGCTCCAGCGGTGCATCCAGCGCATGCGCATCCATCTGCGCAGCACCTTCCAGCAGCTGTTCAAAGCGCTCGAAGCCGATCGCCAGCGCGATCGGGAAACCGACCGCAGACCACAGCGAATAGCGGCCGCCGACCCAATCCCACATCGGCAGCACACGATCGGCGGCGATGGCAAAGGCCTTGGCGGCACGTTCCGGATTGGCGCTGACCGCGTACAGGCGATCGCTGCCACCCAGCCAGTCGTGCAGGATCTGGCCGTTGAGCAGGGTTTCCTGGGTGCCGAAGGTCTTGGAGATCAGGATGCCGGCGGTCTTGGCCGGATCCAGCGTGGCCAGCGTACGCTGCATGGCCGCGCCGTCCACGTTCGATACGAAATGCACGCGCAGGCGCGCACCGCTGACCGGACGCAGCGCGTCGGCGACCAGGCGCGGGCCAAGGTCGGAACCACCGATGCCGACACTGACTACATCGGTTACGCCACTGTCTTCCAGCGCGCGCACCAGCACGCCCATGCGCTGGCGGATCTCGCGCGCGGTGGCATAGGCCTCGGCCGCCACCGGCGCATCGACCACGTCGCCGCGCAGTGCGGTGTGCAGCGCGGCGCGACCTTCGGTCAGGTTGACCTGCTCGCCACGGAACAGGCGGGTGATGGCACCACCGACATCACGGTCGGCAGCCAGCGCCAGCAATGCCTGCAACGCCGCGGCATCGTATTTCTGCCGGGCGAAGCTGACGTACAACGGACCGACCCGCAGCGCCAGGTCCTGCACGCGGCCGGGTTCGGCGGCGAGCAGGCCGGAGATGCTTGCGCCCTTCAGGCGCTGGGCGTGGGAATGCAGCGAGTCGAATCCGTTGTTCGTTGTCATGCGGCCTGGGTCGGGATCGTGTCGTTGGTGTGGGTGATCTGGTTCTTGCCATCAACGTACACCAGCTTCGGCTTGAAGCTGTCGGCTTCCTGCTCGGTCATGCTGGCGAACGCGGCAATGATGATGATGTCACCGACCTGCACGTGGCGCGCGGCGCCACCGTTGAGCGAGACAACGCCGCTGCCGGCTTCGGCGCGGATGGCATAGGTCGAGAAGCGCGCACCGTTGGTCACGTCCCAGATGTGCACCTGCTCGAACTCGCGGATGCCGGTGGCAGCCAGCAGGTTGTCATCGATGGCGATCGAGCCTTCGTAGTTCAGCTCGGAATGGGTGACGGTGGCGCGGTGGATCTTGGTCTTGAGCAGGGACAGGTGCATGGGGGCGCTGCAACGGCAAAGGAAAGAGCGGATTCTAGCACCCGCTTGGCCGTCGTCAGGGGCCTGCGGCAGGACGCTGAAGGCCGTTCAGGCGCCCTCGCCCGGCGGCGGCGCCGTGGCATGGACGGCACCGCCCTGCAGTGACAGCCTGAACACCGTATGGAAGGCCAGCCCGGAGGCCAGGCCCAGGCCCCCTGCAGCCAACACCGTCAGCCCATAGCTGATCACATCGAATGTATCGACATAGCGCAGGCGCTGCAGCAGCGGCCCATGGATCGCGCCCGGCCATTCATGGCTGGCCATGGCCAGCGCGCCCAGAGCAGCCCCTGCAAGCACGAAGCGGGGCCGGCGCAGGAGCCGCCGAGATCGCGGGAGCAGCGCCATCGGCAGGAACACCGCGATGGCGCTGCAGACGCCCAGCCCGAACATCAGTCCACCGCCGGTGAGCGCGGGCATCGGCGTGCGCCTGAATTCAAATGCGAACAACAGGCCGCCAAACAGTTGGGCCGGCAGCATGCCTGCCGCCAACACGGCCAGGATAGAGGCCCGGGCAAGCCGACCAGCGTCAGTGGAGGGCGTCTTCATTGCCGTTCTCCCGTCCATGGGAAGGTGCGAGGCGCCCATTGTGGGCGCCCCCGGGCCGCATGCGGCTCAGAACTCCAGGTTGTCGATCAGGCGGGTGGAGCCCAGGCGCGCGGCGATCAGCGCTACGCGGCCACCGCCATCGAACGTCGGCTCGGCCAGCTCCGGGGTGCGCAGCACCGCATAGTCGACCTGGAAACCGGCCGCCTGCAATGCCGCCGTGGCGTCGGCCTCGATGCGATCACGCGCCTGCCCGGCCACGTAGCCTTCGCGCATGCCCAGCAGGGTGCGGTGGATGGTGGTCGCGACCGGGCGCTGTTCGGCGCTCAGGTACTGGTTGCGCGAACTCTTGGCCAGGCCATCCTCGTCGCGCACGATGTCCGCGCCGACGATCTGGATCGGGAACGACAGCTCAGCCACCATCTGCCGGATCACCGCCAGCTGCTGGTAGTCCTTGCGGCCGAACACGGCCACGTCCGGCTGCACCTGCAGGAACAGGCGCGCCACCACCGTGCAGACGCCATCGAAGTGGCCCGGGCGGCTGGCACCTTCCAGCACCTCGCTCACGCCGGGCGCGTGCATCTGCGTGGTCTTGTCCACGCCCAGCGGGTACATGGCCTCGACGCTGGGCAGCCACACCGCATCGCAGCCGACCTGCTCAAGCCCGGCCACATCGGCCTCGGGCGTACGCGGATAGCGACTGAAATCCTCGTTCGGCCCGAACTGGGTCGGGTTGACGAAGATGCTCGCCACCACCTTGTCGGCGTACTGGCGGGCCAGGGTCACCAGCGAATGGTGGCCACCGTGCAGGTTGCCCATGGTCGGCACCAGCGCCACGCGCAGGCCCTCACGCTTCCACTGGGCGATCTGCTCGCGCAGTGCGCCGAGCTCGTTGAAGGTCTGGATCATTGGGCGTAAGCGTGCTGTTCGTCGGGGAAGCTGCCGTCGCGCACGGCGTCGGCATAGGCGCGGGTGGCACCGGCCACCGAACCGCCTTCGGCAAGGAAATCCTTGACGAACTTGGGGCGGCGATGGCCACTGTCCAGGCCGAGGAAATCGTGCAGCACCAGCACCTGGCCGTCGCACTGCGGGCCGGCACCGATGCCGATGGTCGGCACCTCCACCGCAGCGGTCACCTCGGCGGCAACCGGGGTCGGCACGCACTCAAGCACCATGATGCTGGCGCCGGCAGCGGCCACGGCCCTGGCATCTTCCACCAGCTGGCGCGCGGCATCGCCGCGGCCCTGGATCTTGAAGCCGCCCAGGCGCAGCACCGACTGTGGGGTCAGGCCCAGATGCGCACAGACCGGAATCTCACGCTCAACCAGGTAGCGGATGATGTCGACCTTGAAGCCGGCACCTTCGATCTTGACCATCTCGGCACCGGCCTGCAGCAGCTGCAGCGAAGCATCCAGCGCGCGCTCCGGAGTGGCATCGGCACCGAACGGCAGGTCGGCCACCAGCAGCGCGCGCTGCAGCACACGGGCCACGGCGCGGGTGTGGTAGACCATGTCGGCCACGGTCACCGGCAGGGTCGAATCATGGCCCTGCACGACCATGCCCAGCGAATCGCCGATCAGGATCAGGTCGACACCATTGGCATCGAAGGTGCGGGCAAAGCCAGCGTCGTAGGCGGTCAACATGACCAGCTTCTGGCCATTGCGCTTGGCCTCGGCCAGGGCGGGAACGGTCCAGGGCTTGCTGTCTGCGTGGGTGCTCATGTGCTGATAACCGGGGGAGATAACCCGGGCATTATCACCCTATCGGCGCGATCCCGCAGGCATCCACCCGCATCACTGCATCCCGCACGCGGCCATGGCCGGGGATGGCCAGATCCGGCGCGATTTCGGCCAGCGGCACCAGCACGAAGGCACGCTCGTGCATGTAGGGGTGTGGCACCTGCAGGCCGGGCTGGTCGAGCACCTGCGCGCCATACAGCAGCAGGTCCAGGTCCAGCGCGCGCGGCCCCCAGTGCACCGCCGCATCACGCACGCGGCCAAAGCCCTGCTCCAGCGCCAGCATCGCCTGCAGCAGTTCATCGGCTGCCAGTGACGTTTCGACCGCGGCCACCGCGTTGACGAACGGTGGCTGGTCTTCATTGCCCCAGGCCGGCGTTGCGTACAGGCGCGAGGCCTGCAGCACGCGGGTCCCGGGCAGGCCGTCCAGCGCAGTGATCGCCGCGCCGACAGTCGTGGCCGCATCGCCGAGGTTGGCGCCGAGGCCGATCCACGCTGGCGTCATTGCTTATTCGCCAGCTGCACCGGCCGAGGCCCCCGGGCGGCGGCGACGACGGCGACGCTTGCGCGGTGCTCCGTTCTCGTCATCGCCCTCTTCGCTGTGCATCGCGTCCAGCGACGATTCCAGCTCGCGGCCCGACTGCGCCTGTGCGTCGCGCCAGAATTCAACATCGGCAGCGTGCTCGGCCGAGGCCACCTGGCGCAGGCTGAGGAAGTCGAACGCGGCGCGGAAGCGCGCATGGGTGAGCGTGCGGAACACGCGCTTGCGCTGGCGCGAGCTGAAACGCGACTGCAGCAGCCAGATTTCCTGCATCGGCAGCGAGAAGCGGCGCGGCAGCGCGATGGTGCTCAGCTGCTGCACGGTGACGCGGTCGGCGGCACGACGCTGCGCCTCTTCCGGCGCCACGCCCTGCTTGAGCAGGGTCGCCTGGGCGCGGCAGAACGCCGGCCACAGCAGCAGCGCGAACAGGAACGCCGGCGAGACCGGCTCGTCGTTGGCCACGCGGGCATCGGTATTGGCCAGGCCCTCTACCAGCATGCGGCGCAGCGCGCCGGTGCGGTTGGACTTCAACGCCCTGGCGCTTTCCGGGAACAGCACGTCGAGCAGACCGTAGCGCTCCAGGCCTTCGAAGCTGGCCACGCCGTGCCCGGACAGGAACAGCTTCAGCACTTCCTCGAACAGGCGTGCCGGCGCGGCTTCGTTGAGCAGGCCAGCCAGCTGCGGGATCGGCGCGGCGGTGCCCTCTTCGATCTGGAAGCCGAGCTTGGCCGCCAGGCGCACGGCGCGCAGCATGCGCACCGGGTCTTCCTGGTAGCGCTGTACCGGGTCGCCGATGAGTTTCATCAGGCGCGCCTGCACGTCTTCGAAGCCACCGGTGTAGTCACGCACCGAGAAGTCCTCGATGGCGTAGTACAGGGCGTTGCAGGTGAAGTCGCGGCGGACGGCGTCGTCTTCGATGGTGCCGTACACGTTGTCGCGTACAAGCATGCCGTTTTCCATCTCGCGGTCGCCACTGCCGTCATCGCTGTTGGCGCGGAAGGTGGCGACTTCGATGATCTCGCGGCCGAACACAACGTGGGCGAGGCGGAAACGGCGGCCGATCAGGCGGCAGTTGCGGAACAGCTGCTTGACCTGTTCGGGCGTGGCGTCGGTGGCCACGTCGAAATCCTTGGGTTGGCCATTGACCAGCAGGTCGCGCACCGCGCCGCCGACAAGGTAGGCGCCGAAGCCGGCATCGCGCAGGCGATAAAGCACGCGCAGGGCGTTCGGGCTGATGTCCTTGCGGGAGATCGTGTGCTGGTCGCGCGGGATGACGCGCAGGCTGAACGGTGATGTAGCAGAGGAAATGATGTTGGCGCTTCCGGTTGAAGTTTCGGGATTGCCCAATGGCATCGAGGTGCATATACTAGCGCTCCTGCCTCGGCAGCGACACAGTTACGCTCCCTTCGTCTAGTGGTTAGGACGTGGCCCTCTCAAGGCTAAAACAGGGGTTCGAGTCCCCTAGGGAGCGCCAGTCGCCGCAGCAGGAACCGAAAAAGCCCGCCTTGTGCGGGCTTTTCTGTTTTCCGGGCCTGCAATCGGCTTGAGCCGGTGGGGTCACCCAGGGCAGGACACGCCGTAAACCCATCCATGGGGGCTCAATGGCGCCATCCATGGCGCCAACGGTCCTGCCCTGGGTGACCCCACCGGCTCTGGACGGTTTCCCGCGAGCTGCGGCAACAACCGGCCAGCGCTTCGCCGCATCCGCACGCACCATGAACTGTCAGGAGGGGGCAGGCCGCCCTCTCACACTCTGGACAAGCAGGCGCCAACGGAACGCAACCGAAGCCAGTCGCCGTCAGCCTTCCATCTGCTCCAGCTCCTTGCCCTTGGTCTCGCGTACGTAGCGGACCACGAAGACGATCGAGAGGATCGCCGCGACCGCGTAGATGCCATAGGCGCCGGCCAGGCCGATGCCGGCCAGCAGCATCGGGAAGGTCACGGTGATCGCGAAATTCGACGTCCACTGCGCCGCACCGGCAACAGCCAACGCCGGGCCGCGGATCTGGTTGGGGAACATCTCGCCCAGCATCACCCACATCACCGGGCCCCAGGACATGTTGAAGAACACCACGTAGACGTTGGCCGCGACCAGCGCCAGCCGGCCCATGCCGTCGGACAACTGCAGTCGACCGTCGGCCAGGCTGCCACTGGCGAACGCGACCACCATCAGCACCAGCGCCACCGACATGCCGACCGAGCCGATCCACAGCAGCGGCTTGCGCCCGATGCGGTCGATCAACAGCACCGTCAGCAGGCAGGCACCGATGCTCAGCCCACCGGACAGCACGTTGATCAACAGCGCGTCGCTTTCCGAAAAGCCGACCGCCTGCCACAGCACTGCGCCGTAGTAGAACACCACGTTGATGCCGACCAGCTGCTGGAACATGGCCAGGCCAATACCCACCCACAGGATCGGCCGCAGCTTGCCGGTGGCCTTGTTGCGCAGGTCGCCGAAGCGCGGCTTGTGCTGGTCCTGGGCCAGGCTGGTTTCGATCTCGGCCTGCTTGGCCGCCGCCGCGGTATCACCGTACAGCCGCGCGAGCACCGCCCTCGCCTGCTGCTGGCGCCCCTTCAGGACCAGGAAGCGCGGGCTTTCCGGAATCACCAGCAACAACAGCAGGAACAGCCCCGACGGCAGCGCCTGCATCCAGAACATCCAGCGCCAGGCCTCACGACCCAGCCACAACGGCTCGGTCGACGCCCCGGCGGCGCGGGCCAGCAGGTAGTTGCTGAGGAACGCCGCGAACAGGCCGCAGATGATCGCCATCTGCTGCACTGTGGCCAGGCGCCCGCGATAGCGCGCCGAGGCCACCTCGGCGATGTAGGCCGGCGACATCACGCTGGCCGCCCCTACTGCAAAGCCGCCCAGCACGCGGGCCGCGATGAACAGCCACGAGGCGTGGGCTGCGCCGGCGCCCAGCGCCGAAACCAGGAACATCAGCGCCGACACGATCAGGACGCCGCGGCGTCCCAGGCGGTCGCCCAGCCAGCCGGCCAGGAACGCACCGATCGCGCAGCCCAGCAGCATCGAGGCGACTTCGAAACCGAGCGCCGCCTCGCTGGAGTTGAAGGCCTGGCGCAGGCCATCGACCGTGCCATTGATGACACCACTGTCGAAGCCGAACAGGAATCCACCGAGCGTGGCCACGCAGCTGATCAGGACGATGAATGCAGTGTTCTCACCGCCATGGGGTGCGATGCTGGGCTTGGCTGGCGACATTGACGATCCTGCTGGGAAGGGGGCCGGCCACCCGACGCAGCCGGCTGACCCGCAGCGTCGCACAGGCCCCGCCCTGCCGCCAATGACTGCCACGGCCGCGCCTGCCAGACGCCCGATTTCCGCCCCGCGCCGACACCGGGGGCCAACCTGTTCTAGAATTGGCGGGTTCAAGAATCGATCCACCCCCAGCCCATGCCCTTTGTCGTCACCGAAAACTGCATCAAGTGCAAACACACCGATTGCGTGGAAGTGTGCCCCGTGGATTGCTTCCACGAAGGCCCGAACTTCCTGGTGATCGACCCGGATGAGTGCATCGACTGCACCCTCTGCGAGCCGGAGTGCCCGGTCAATGCGATCTTCCCGGAGGACGATGTCCCCGCCGGCCAGGAAGGCTTCGTCGCCCTCAACGCCGAGCTGGCGAAGGAGTGGCCGGTGCTGACCGTGCGCAAGGACCCGCCCGCCGACGCCGGCGAATGGGATGGCAAGCCGGACAAGCTGAAGCTGCTGGAGCGCTGAGAAGCGCCCACGGCGGCAACGAAAAGGGCGCCCACGGGCGCCCTTTTCTGTTTTCCGGTGAACGCCAACCGCAGAACCGGTATGCCAACCTCGCGATACGGCATGCCAACCTTGCGATCCGGTAGGTGCCAACCTTGGTTGGCACAGAAGCACCGACCAAGGTCAGTCTCTACCAGAGGCAGCCCTTACTGGGCCAGCTTCGCCTTCAGCGCGGCGATCAGCTTCACCGGCGCTTCGGCGGTGGCCGGCAGGCCACGCGGGTCGACCGCGGAGATGTAGGCGCCGGCATCGACGGCGACCACGCGGACCAGGAAGTTGCTGCCTTCGTAGGCCACGTCATACGAGCCGAGCAACTGGGCGCGGCTGGCGATGGTCACGCCCTCCACGCCTTCCAGCGCGGTACCGACCTTGGCGAAGGCTTCATCCTTGCCACCAGCAATGGTGAAACCGGTATTGCCAACGGCCGGAGCCGCGGCCGCCGGTGCTGCCGGCTTGGTGGCCGACACCAGCGCCGGCACCTTGTTGTCACCGGTGGTGGCCGGCAGGTTGAGGTCCGGCGGCACTTCCAGCGGACGCATTTCCGGGGCCAGGGCATAGTCGCCCTTGACGCCACGCTTGAAGCAGCCGGTGGTGCCGGCGGCAACGGCCACCGCAAGCAGGGCGTAGGACAGCACGCGGACAGTGGAAACGGATTGACGCATGTGAATCTCCTGGGTCAGACCAAGACGAAAGGTCAGTGGCTGGAAAGGGCTTCAAGGGCGGCGATGTCGCCGGCAAGATGGTCGGCGGCCGCGTGGTGCGGCGCCGACAGCGGCAGCAGCGGCAGGCGCAGGTCATGGCCGATGCCGATACGGCGCAGCAGCGCCTTGACCGGAATCGGGTTCGGTTCAACACCGCAGAAATCATGGAACGGCTGCAGGCGCGCATCCCAGGACTCGGTGGCTTCGTGGTCATGGGCGGCGGCCAGCTCGCACATGCGGCGGTAGGCGCCGGGCAGCACGTTGGAGCCGACCGAGATCAGGCCGTCGATACCGGCCCGGATCGAACGCGCGGCCGTACCGTCGTCGCCGCTGAGCACGGCGAACTGCGGGCTGCGCAGTGCGAGCAGCGCCTGCACCCGGCCGGTGTCGCCCACCGCCTCCTTGATGCCGACGATGTTGGGGTGGCTGGCCAGTTCGGCCACGGTCTCCGGCTGCATGTCGCAACCGGTACGGCCGGGCACGTTGTACAGCACGACCGGCAACCCGCCCTGGTCGGCGACCGCACGATAATGGGCAATCAGGCCGGCCTGGGTCGGCCTCACGTAAGGCGGGGTGACCACCAGTGCATGGCTGGCGCCAAGCGCGGCCGCACGACGGGTCTGTTCGATGGTTTTGGCGGTACCGGACAGGCCGGTGCCGGCCATGACCGGGATGCGGCCGCCAATGCGTTCGACCGCGCTGGCCAGCAGCAGGTCGTACTCGGCATCGGTGAGGGTTGCCGCTTCGCCGGTCGAGCCGGCAACGACAACGCCATGGACGCCACCTTCCAGTTGCAGGTGCAGCAGGCGCTGCCAACCGTCGGGATCGAGGGCGCCGTCGGCCCGGAACGGGGTCGCCAGCGCGGTGATGAGGCCGGAAAGGGACAAGGACGTGCTGCTCTTGGCTGGAAAGGGAAAACGCCCGCCACGAAAGGCCGGGGGCGACCTGAATGTTACTTGCGGCGCGAAAGCACGGGCAAGTATGCTGGACACCGGTGGATCCCCGCCTCTGGCGGGCATTCAGACTAACGCATGCATTACCCGGAATCGCCTTGACCGACACCACCCCGCGCCCCGCGCCGAGCGAAAACCACCTCCTGATCAACGCCTATACGACGCATCCGGAGTCCCCCCTGCTGTCCGTCACCCGCCGCATCGCCGACAGCGGCTGCAATCTGGTGGACGCACGCCTGGCCACGGTCGGCCGCGATGTGTCGGTCACCGCCCTGGCCACCGGCTCCTGGGACTCGGTGGCCAAGCTGGAGGCGATGCTGACCCGGCTGGAGCGCGAGGAAGGCCTGAAGCTGGTCTGGTACCGCACCGCGGCCAAGCAAGCGCAGTCCAACCTGCTGCCGTACATTGTCGAAGTGATCGCCGCCGACAAGCCGGGCATCCTGTTCCAGCTGGCCGATTTCTTCGACCGCCAGGGCATCACCATCGAGAACCTGCAGAGCACGCGCTACCGCGCCATGCAGACCGGTGCGGAGATGTTCAGTGCACAGGTCACCATCGGCGTACCGGCCAACATGCACATCGCCGCGCTGCGCGACGATTTCCTTGAGTTCTGCGACCACCTGAACCTGGACGCGATCATGGACCCGATGAAATTCTGATTGGGAGTGCGGATTTTTCGCGCGCCTCTCACGGGCGCGTGGCGTTTCATGCAATTGTCGTAGAAACAACCCAGGCTCGACAGAAGGACCTCATGAACAACGGCGATACCCTGGACAGCACCACCCTTTCCCTGCCGCTGGCGCTGTCCGGTGGCGACCAGGCCACTCTCGGCGACTATGCCGGCCAGTGGCTGGTGCTGTACTTCTACCCCAAGGACAGCACTCCCGGCTGCACCACCGAAGGCATCGACTTCAACGCCCTGCTGCCGAAGTTCAAGAAGGCCGGCGCGGTCGTGCTCGGCGTCTCTCGCGACTCGGTGAAGTCGCACGACAACTTCTGTGCCAGGCAGGGCTTCAACTTCCCGCTGGTCAGCGATGGCGACGAAGCGCTGTGCAGCGCCTTCGACGTGATCAAGATGAAGAACATGTACGGCAAGCAGGTACGTGGCATCGAACGCAGCACCTTCCTGATTTCCCCCGACAGCCGCATCGTGCAGTCCTGGCGCAAGGTCAAGGTTGCCGGCCATGCCGATGCCGTTCTCGCCGAACTGAAGGCCTCCCAGTCCAAGTGAGTCCCACTGCCTACTGTGTCTGCCATCACCCTGCCCCGCAGCAGGCCGTGGTGGTTTTTCCCTGTCCGTAACCAGGAATCGACGATGACCCGAGGCAAGCGCATCTACGTGCTGGATACAAACGTGCTGATGCACGATCCGACCGCGCTGTTCAAATTCGAGGAGCACGACATCTACCTGCCCATGCAGGTGATCGAGGAGCTGGACAACGGCAAGAAGGGCACCTCCGAAGCGAGCCGCAACGCCCGCCAGGTGAGCCGCTTCCTCAACGAGCTGGTGCAGGAATCCGGCCTGGACAACCTGGCCGACGGCATTCCGCTGCAGCGCCCCAACGGCCTGCAGCTGCGCGGCAAGCAGAGCGCCGGCAAGCTGCGCTTCCAGACCAGCCACTTCGACGCGGGCAAGAGCTTTGGCAAGGTCATTCCCGACAATGCCATCCTTGGCGCGATCCTGGCGCTGAAGGAAGAAACGCCGGACCTGCCGGTGGTGTTCGTTTCCAAGGACATCAACCTGCGGATCAAGGCCGCCATCGCCGGCATCGTGTCCGAGGACTACGAAAACGACCGCGCGCTGGACGATTTCAGCCTCCTCTACACCGGCGCCACCGAGCTGCCGGAAGACTTCTGGAAGCGCCACGGCGACGACCTGCGCAGCTGGAGCGACAAGGGCCGCAGCCATTACGAAATCCAGGCGCAGGACGGCGAGGAGTGGTACCCGAACCAGTACGTCTACCTGCCCGGCGAAGACGAAGTCGAACTGCGCGTCAGCCGCGTGGTCGGCGACGGCAAGGTAGTGCTGTCGCTGGTCGATGATTTCCGCCACGGCAGCCACGCCGTCTGGGGTATCAGCGCGCGCAACCGCGAGCAGAACTTCGCGCTCAATGCACTGATGGACCCGGAGATCGACTTCGTCACGCTGCTGGGCACCGCCGGCACCGGCAAGACCCTGCTGGCGCTGGCTGCCGGCCTGGCGCAGACGATGGACCAGCAGCGCTACCGCGAGATCATCATGACCCGCGCCACGGTCAGCGTCGGCGAGGACATCGGTTTCCTGCCGGGTACCGAGGAGGAGAAGATGACGCCGTGGATGGGCGCGCTGACCGACAACCTGGAAGTGCTCACGCACAACCAGGAAGGCGGCACCTGGGGTCGCCAGGCCACCAACGACCTGCTGGCCAGCCGCATCAAGATCCGCTCGATGAACTTCATGCGCGGCCGTACCTTCCTGTCGCGCTACCTGATCCTGGACGAGGCGCAGAACCTCACCCCGAAGCAGATGAAGACGCTGATCACCCGTGCCGGCCCCGGCACCAAGATCGTCTGCCTGGGCAACGTTGAGCAGATCGACACCCCGTACCTGACCGAGACCACCTCGGGCCTGACCTACGCGGTGGATCGTTTCAAGAACTGGCCGCATAGTGCGCACATCACCCTGCGCCGAGGCGAACGCTCGCGCCTGGCCGATTACGCTTCGGAGGTGTTGTGAACCGCTGCACCCGCCTGCTGCTGCCCACGGCTGCGATCACCCTCGCAGCCGTGCTCGGTGCCTGCACCACCACGCGCGGCCCGGCCAGTGTGCCGACCGCCGAGCGCACCGGGCAGTCCTGGGTGGTCACCCGCCCGATCATCGCCGCGCAGGTGCTCGACACCTGCTCGCGCGCCAGCCCCGGCCGCGAGCCCGGGCGGGTCAGCGGCTACTGGGCACCCAGCCGGCAGCAGATCGATCAGCTGGAGGCACAGCTGTCGTCGCTGGAGGCACAGGTACCGAAGGTGCTGGACTTCGACCGCCAGTACGTCGGCATCGAAAGCGCCGGCAAGCGGCTGATCTACGTCAACGCCTTCCACCTGCCCGACGACAGCGGCATCAATCCGGCACGCGAAGCGATCCGCGTCTGTGACGGCGGCACGCAGTTCTGGGGCGCGGTGTTCGACCCGGCCAGCAACACCTTCAGCGAGCTGCAGTTCAACGGCGGCTTCGGCGGGCCCTGAGGGGCCCCGCCGATGGGAATACGCCTGCCCACCTGGGTCTGGATCGGCGCGGTCGCGCTCTCGTGCGTGGCCGGCATGGTCAACGTGGTCGGCTTCCTCGGTTTCGAGCACCAAGCGGTCAGCCACATGACCGGCAGTACCAGCCAGTTGGGCATGGCGCTGGCGCAGGGGGACTGGCGCGCCGTCGGGCACCTGTGGGGGCTGCTGATCGCGTTCTCGCTGGGTGCGATGCTCAGCGGCCTGCTGATCCAGGACAGCGCCCTGCAGCTGGGCCGGCGCTATGGCGTGGCGCTGGCACTGGAATCGGCGCTGCTGCTGGTGGCCATTCCACTGTTCGAACAACATCAGATCTGGGGCGCACTGGCCGCCGCCATGGCCTGCGGCCTGCAGAACGCGATGGCCACCACCTTCAGTGGCGCAGTGGTGCGCACCACCCACCTCAGCGGCATGTTCACCGACCTCGGCATCGGCCTCGGCCACCTGCTGCGTGGGCTGCCGCTGCAGGTACGACGGCTGACCCTCAGCGGCCTGATCATCAGCGGCTTCCTCGCCGGCGGCATCCTCGGCGCCTGGCTGTTCATGCGCTGGCAGTACGACGCCCTGCTCGCCCCCGCCCTGCTGACTGGCCTGACCGGGCTGGGTTATGTGCTGTACCAGCAGTGGGCGCGTTGGCGGCATTGAATCAAGGACATCCACGCATGGCGTGGATCTACCTTCCCCTGCGGGACCACGGCACAATCAACCGATGAGCCCGACCACTCCCGTTTCCGCCCTCACCATCGCCGGCTCCGACTCCGGCGGTGGCGCCGGCATCCAGGCTGACCTCAAGGCCTTCGCCGCACACCGCGTGCATGGCCTTTCCGCGATTGCGGCACTGACCGCGCAGAACACCCGCGGCGTCATCGCCGTGCACGTGCCACCCGTCGAGTTCCTGCGCGCGCAGCTGGATGCCTGCTTCGACGACTTCGACATCCACGCGGTGAAGCTGGGGATGCTGGCCAACGCCGAGGTGATCAATGCCGTCGCCGATGCATTGGAGCGCCATCGCCCGCCACACGTGGTACTGGACCCGGTGATGGTCGCCACCAGTGGGGCACGCCTGCTGGAAGACAGCACATTGCAGGCCATGCGTGAACGCCTGATCCCGCTGGCCACGCTGATCACCCCCAATACGCCGGAAGCAGAACTGCTGGTCGGCCGGAAGATCAGCAACGGCGAAGACGCAGAACAGGCCGCCTCGGCCCTGCTCGACCTCGGTGCCGGCGCAGTGCTGCTCAAGGGTGGCCACCTGCATGAGGGCAATCGCGTGATCGATCGCTACTTCGACGGCGTCAGCAGCGAAGAATTCATCCACGCACGCCTGCCCCTCGATGCTCATGGCACCGGCTGCACGCTGGCCTCGGCCATCGCCGCGCAGTTGTGCAACGGCTTGAGCCTGGCCAATGCCTGCGAAGCCGGTATCGACTACGTTGCACGCGGCCTGCAGCAGGGCTATGCCCCCGGCCGCGGCGAGGTGCTGGTGCTGGATCACTTCGGCGCGGCACCACACGCATGAGCCTCACACCCGACATCCTTGCCGTGCAGTGCGCTGATGGCCATCGCTTCGAGGTGATCGCCTGCGTGCCCGCACAGCCCATCGCACGCCTGCTGTGGCTGCCGGCACTGGGCGTGGCGGCGCGCCACTACCTGCCACTGGCTTTGGCGCTGGCGGCGAAGGGCGTGGCGGTGTACCTGCACGAGTGGCGCGGCAACGGCAGCAGTTCGCTGCGCCCATCGCGCACGCAGGACTGGGGCTATCGCGAGGTACTCGAACAGGATCTGCCGACCAGCCAGGCCGTCCTGGCCGCAGCGGATGACGAAGGCGACGCCCTGCCCTGGATCATCGGCGGCCATAGCCTGGGCGGGCAGCTGGCCTGCGTGCATTCCGGCCGCAACCCGCAGCGCTTCAACCGGCTGTGGCTGGCCGCCAGCGGCTCACCGTTCTGGCGCGGATTCCCACCACCGCGTGGCTGGCTGCTGCCGCTGGTCTACCGCTTCCTGCCGTGGATCGCACAGCGCCAGGGCGTGCTGCATGGCCGTCGCCTCGGCTTCGGTGGCACCGAAGCGCGCGGGCTGATCGCCGACTGGGCGCGCGTCGGCCTGAACAACCATTACGCCGCCGTCAGCATGGACGAAGACCTCGATGCGCAGATGGCGCGTGTGCATGGCAGCGCACAGGCGGTGCTGATGGAGCACGACTGGTTGGCCCCCACCGGATCGATGCAGACGCTGCTGGCGAAGCTGCCGAATGTGGACGCGCAGCTGCGCGTGCTGTCCGCGCAGGAACTGGGCACGCGCGCCGATCATTTCGCGTGGCTGAAGGCCCCTGATGCCGTGGCTGACAGCTTTTTCATTCAGTTGGATGAAAATTTTCACAAAACTGTTGACGGTACGCGCCGACATCCGCATAATTCCGCTCCTGTCGCAGGGCGCCCGTAGCTCAGTTGGATAGAGTACCTGGCTACGAACCAGGCGGTCGGGAGTTCGAATCTCTCCGGGCGCACCACTCGACAGGTTTCCAGCATCCGCCGCTGGAAATGCAGTAAAATTTGATTGTGTACCGCGCGCCCGTAGCTCAGTTGGATAGAGTACCTGGCTACGAACCAGGCGGTCGGGAGTTCGAATCTCTCCGGGCGCACCATACACAGTCAGCACAACAAGTTCATGTAATTGGCGCCCGTAGCTCAGTTGGATAGAGTACCTGGCTACGAACCAGGCGGTCGGGAGTTCGAATCTCTCCGGGCGCACCATTACACCGAAACAGCAGGCCTCGGCCTGCTGTTTTTTTATGCGTGTTTTTCGGCAGGGCTGTGCCCTGCACCCTGGTAGTGCCGGCCGCTGGCCGGCAACCTCAACGGCAACGGCAACGGCAACGGCAAAAGCTGGCATTCCGTGGGGTGGCGGGGCGGTGTCGGAGTGCGGGAACGCCGCAAGTACGTCCATGTAGCAACTGTGTTGATGGAGGGACTTGGCCCCTCCATGAGACGGGCACGGTAGTGCCGGCCGCTGGCCGGCAGCCTTTGGTCTTGCGCCCTGGCTGGCCTTAGGCAGGGACCAGCCC
>NZ_JACIUW010000040.1:0-14946 GCF_014145825.1 Stenotrophomonas sp. I18B00994
ATCGCACCTCAACATTGGTTGAGGTCAAGGGGCGGGATTGAAATGCGTGAAAGGGAGCGGGAGCGGCACTACCAGAACCCGCTTTTCGAACCTCACCGGCGCGCTGACGTGCCCGCTGCCAGCGTTATCATCAACTCAACCAATCCTTGCACGCACCATCCACCTGGTCACCGCATGCCTGCTGCATCCGCTGCTGCAGCCGCGCCAGCGTCTCCGCACCCTGGTGCTTGCCGCTCCACGCCTTCAACTGCCCGGCCAGGCGCTCGAAGCGCTGGCGGGTGCGCTGGTGGTAGCCCGACGGCTGCGCTTCCAGTTCGGCGATCAGTGAGGCGGTGGCCTGCTCGATGCGCGGTGCGTCGTCCGGTGCCAGCTTCAGCAACCCTTCCACGTACAGCACGCCCCACTGCACGCGGGTGGCCGGGCCCTGTGCACCGTCGTAGGCGCGCTTCAACCACTCCAGTGCACCGGCGGTATCGCCGCGCTGCTCGGCCAGTTCGGCCAGCTCGGGCATGTAGTAATACGGCTGTTCGCTGCGCTTCAGCTCGGCCAGCAACAGCGCCTCGGCACCGGCGTCGTCGCCAACCTCGCGCAGCGCATGGACCGCGCTGCTGATCGTGGCCTGGCGCGCATGCGCATCGGTGGCGGCGGCATCGGCAGAGGCCACGCGCTGCTTGACCCGATCAACCAGGGCCGCGGGCAGTGCACCCTTCGGCTGCTGCTGGCGGGCCAGCGATACTTCGGTCAGCGCACGCGACAACGCGTCGTCGGCGCGATCACCGCGCTCGGCATCTGCGCGCTCCAGTGCGACCAGCAGCTGCTGTCCCAGCGTGTTGCTGGTGGCCGGCCCGGCACTGGCCTGCTTGACCAGTTGCACGCCCGCATAGCCCAGCAGCTCCCGGTTGCGGCGCACTTCCGCCGGTTGCGCCAGCACCGCCTGCAGCAGCTCGCGTACTTCGGTGGGTGAGGCATCGGGCTTTTCGGCCGTTGCCAAGGCAAGCAGAGCGAAGCGGCGCTGCAGGGCGGCATCCGGTGCCGCCTTGGACAACTGGCGCAGTACGACCTGGCTCTTGCGCTCGCCGGCGAGGCGGTTGGCGTCCACTTCCCAGCCGTAGTCGCCCAGCACCTGCCAGTCTTCGGCGGCCAGGCGGTCCGGCGTTGCCAACGCGGTGGCCAAGGTGGCGGCGACGGCACTGCGGCGGCCTGCGGCAACGGTCAGTGCACGGGTCAGTTCGGCGGCGTCGTTGCCGCCGGCCACGCGGGTGATTTCGTTGCGCTGTGGGTCCAGCACGATCAGGGTCGGATAGCCGCGTACGCCGAAGCGCTCGCCCCAGGCCTGCGCACCTTCCTCGTCGCCATCCAGATAGACGGGCACGAATTTGCTGGTCAGCGCGATGAAGGCCGGGTCCTTGAACAGGCCGGCCTTGAGCTGGTTGCACGGCGGGCACCAGACCGCGCCCCAGTACAGCAGCACCGGCTTGCCGCTGTCGGCGGCTTCGGCGAAGGCATCGTCCACATCGCCCTGGCGCCAGGCGATGGCGGACGCCGGCGCGGGTGCCTCAGCGGAGTTGGCGGTGGAAACCGGGGCCGGGGTGCAGGCGCTCAGCGCCGAAGCCAGCAGCAACACGGAAAGCGCGACGCGCATCGGCAGCATCTCGAAGGGCAGGGTGACAGGCCATTGTAGGAACCGCCGGGGAGCCCGCTGATTCAGTTTGCTCATGACGGGCGTGCTGCAGGGCATGACGCCCACCGGGCATTGCCGGGCAACGCCGGGCGGATGCCTTCAGGCCGCTGCCCGCACCATCTGCTGATACACCAACCCATTGAACTCGCCGACGTCACCGTCCAGCGCAAAGCCATAGCGCAGGTAGGTCGGTACTGCATTGAGCGAGGCGCGCACGGTCAGGACCGGCTCGCGCACCTGTGGAAGCACCGCCTCGAACAAAGCATGGCCGATGCCCTGGCCCTGGCAGGCGGGATCGACGAACAGCATCGCAAGATGCCGACCCTCCTTCAGTTCGATCACGCCGATGACACGGCCGTCCTGCTCGGCCACCAGGATGTGGTTGTCACCGTGCAGGCGCGCGCCGAACGCTTCGGCAGCGGCGACACTGCCGAAGGTGGCGATGCCGGCCGCGCTGAGCGAAGGCGCGACCGCCGCAGTGAACGCGGCCAGGCACACCGCGCTGATCGCAGGCAGGTCATCGACGTGGGCAGGGCGGATCGTCGGCATGCAGTGTTCTTCCGGTAGTGGGCGGCGCGTCATCGTTGCCGCAGGCCTGCACGCTAAGCTGGCGGCATGAGTGATTTCAATCCTGCTTACGCTGCCTTGTTTCCGCAACAGGGCCTGAGCCTGGGCTTGATGACGCCTGTCGCCGCGCATGGACTGGCCGATCCGAATGAGGCGCGGCGCATTGCGCGACTGGCCGATGATCTGGGCTTTGCCGCATTGTGGACGCGTGATGTACCACTGATGGTGCCGCAGGGTCCGGACGCGACAGCAAGCGCGCTGGATGACCCGTTTCTGTGGCTGGGCATGCTGGCTGCCGCGACCGGACGCATCGTGGTCGGCAGCGCGGCCATCGTGCTGCCATTGCGGCAGCCGCTGCAGGTGGCGAAGTCGGCCTTGAGCCTGGACCGGATCAGCGGCGGGCGCTTCGTGCTGGGCCTGGGTTCGGGTGACCGACCGGAAGAGTTCGCCGCATTCGGCGAGGATCTGGAGGGCAGGGCGGCGACGTTCCGTGAGCGCTGGACCTTGTTGCGGGCGGCGCTGTCACCGGAGGCCGATGAGCGGACGGCCGTACTGCAGGCGACGGGTGGCTTCGACGTGCTGCCGGCGTCGGCAACCCGCATCCCGATGCTGGTGGTGGGTACCGCGCGGCAGAGCCTGCAGTGGATCGCGCGCGAGGCCGAAGGCTGGGCCACCTATCACCGCGAGGAGGCCGCGCAGGAAGGACGCATCGGCCTGTGGCAGCAGGCGCTGGTGCAGCGTGGTGGGCCAGCCAAGCCGTTCGTGCAGTCGATGCTGCTGGACCTGCAGGCCGATCCGCAGGCGCCAGCCGAGCCGCTGCCGCTGGGCCTGAAGGTCGGCCGCGATGGCCTGCGTGACTACCTGCTGCGCGTGCATGCGCAGGGCGTGGCGCACGTGATGTTCAACCTGGTCGACAACGGGCGGCCGATGGACGCGGTGCTGCGTGAGATCGGGGAGCACGTTCTGCCACACGCGCTCCGGTAGCTGTCCACCTCGGTGGGCTCCAGCGGTCGCGCACGGCTCGACTCTACATGGGGTTCGCATCTGCGTATCATTCGCATTTGATACCCCCATGCCGGAGCCCCACGTGACCCAACATTCCCCCATGCACCCGACCGGACGTCTGTTCGCCGCGGTCGCTTTCATCGAGGCCGTGACCTGGGCCGGCCTGCTCATCGGCATGTGGATGAAGTACGGCCCGATGGCCAACGTGGCGCTGGTGAAGCTGTTCGGGCCGCTGCACGGCGTGGCCTTCCTGGTCTATGTGGCAGTCACCCTGTTCGCGGCGGTGCGCCTGCGCTGGCCGTGGTGGGCCAGTGCGCTGGCGCTGCTGGCAGCCATCCCGCCGCTGGTGACGCTGCCGCTGGAGTGGTGGTTCAAGCGCCGTGGCCTGCTCGGCCTGCATGCAATGCGCTGAACCCACTGTTGCGCGCCCATTCAAGAGAATGGGTATCAAATGCAAATACGAGCCGTTATCATTTAAGGGTGGCGTCCGGTCCTGAGCAGGGCCGGTGCCGGGCGGGGTGCGCAGGCGTGCCCGGCCATCCTTTCCTGTTACGGCTGGTGTTCCATGCACGCACGTCCCGTCGTTCCCGGCTTGCCGGCGCTGGTGTTGGCTGCCCTGATCGGCACCATGGCGATGATGTCCTTCGTCGCCGTGATCGGCCCGGTGGTCCGCATGCTCGGCTTGTCCGAGTGGCATGCCGGCCTGTCGGTCACCGCCGCAGGCGTGTTGTGGATGCTGGCCGCGCGCCCCTGGGGCCAGCTCAGCGACCACATTGGGCGCAAGCGCGTGCTGATCCTGGCGATGAGTGCCTATACGGCGGTCTACATCGCACTGGCGGTGTTCATCGACGTCGCCCTGCAGGCGGTGCCGCCGGTACTGGTGTCGGTGCTGGTGCTGGTCGGCGCGCGCGGCTTGATCGAGCTGTTCTACGCGGCCGTGCCGCCCACGGCCGCTGCGCTGATTGCCGACAAGGCACCGACCGGGCAGCGCGCCAGTTTCCTCGCCCGGCTGGGCAGTGCCAACGCGCTGGGCATGGTACTGGGTCCGGCCGCTGCCGGCTGGCTGGCCTATACCAATCTTTCGCTGGCGCTGTACGTGGCCGCGTTGCTGCCGTTGCTGGCACTGGCATTGCTGGCCTGGCGGCTGCCGGCTACACCACCGGTGGTGGGCGCGTCCGCACAGCGCCGCACGCCGATGAGCCGTCTCGACGCGCGCCTGCGCCTGCCGCAGCTGGCAGCGTTCATCGCGATGGTCTCGGTGACCATCGCGCAGGTCACGGTCGGCTTCTTCGCGATTGATCGCCTGGGCCTGGATGCGGCGGCCGGTGCACGCATGGCCGGCATCGCACTTACCGCCGTTGGTGTCGGCCTGATCCTGGCGCAGGCGCTGGTGATGAAGCTGGAGGTGCATCCACACCGCTGGATCGTCCTTGGCGCGCTGATTTCCGGAATTGGCTTTGCTTCGGTGGCGGGCGTGCAGCAGGGCTGGCAGTTGCCGGCGGCGTACGCGTTGGCCGCGTTTGGCATGGGCTTCGTATTCCCCTCGTTCCAGGCGCTGGCCGCCGATGCGGTGGAGGCGCACGAGCAGGGCGCCGCCGCCGGCACCGTCGCTGCCGCGCAGGGGCTGGGCATGGTGGCCGGGCCGATGCTCGGCACGCTGTTGTATCGCGGCGGGCCGAGCCTGCCTTACCTGCTGGTCGGTGCGCTGCTGCTGTTGCTGTGCGCGCTGGCTGCAGCGCATCGGACGAAGGAGACCCCATGAACGATTCCCTGATGCAGGGCGCGTGGCCGGAGGCTGCGCCAGCGTCACTGGACAGCACCGACGACGCGTCGCTGTTCCTGCTGCAGCATGCCGGCCAGCACGTGCATGCACGCGGCTGCCGCGCCACGCTGCCGGCCGGTGCACTGGCGACATTGGCAGAACGCGTCTCGGCGTTCTTTGCCCGGCAGCGTGGCGGCCCGGGCCTGCTGGTTGGCGCAGTGCCGTTCGAACCGCGTGCGGACGATGCGCTGTTCCAGCCCGAGCGCCTGCTGCCGGCACTGGCACTGCAGCCGCAGGCCGCACCGCCGCTGGACGGTTCCCTGAAGGCCGAGCCTGCGCCGCAGGACTATGCGTCAGCGGTTGCAGCGGCGGTGCAGGTACTGCGCGCGCCCGAACTGAACCTCCAGAAGGTGGTGCTGGCGCGCAGCCTGCTGGCACGCACCCGCCAGGCGCTGTCTCCGGACGTGCTGCTGGCACGCTTGGGCGCAGATCCGTCGGTGGCGACCTACGCGGTGCCGTTGCCGGTGGAGCTGGGCCAGGCACCGGCCTGGCTGGTGGGGGCGACGCCGGAACTGCTGCTGCGCAAGCGCGGCGCCGAGCTGTTGTCGCATCCGCTGGCCGGTTCCGCGCGGCGCAGCGCCGATGCCGCCGAGGACGAGCGTGCGGCGCAGGCGCTGCTGGCCTCGGCCAAGGACCACGACGAGCACCGCCACGTGGTCGAAGCCATCGTCGAGGGCCTGGCACCGTACTGCAGCCACATCGATGCGCAGCCGCGCCCGGTGCTGCATGCCACCGCCAGCATGTGGCACCTGGGCACCCGCATCCACGCCACCCTGAAGGATCCGCAGGCGTCTGCCGCCGAACTGCTGGCGCAGCTGCACCCCACGCCGGCAGTCTGCGGTACGCCACGGTTGGCGGCGCTGCAGCGCATCCGCGAGCTGGAACCGGTGCCGCGCGGCTTCTACGCCGGTGCCGTGGGCTGGTTGGACGCGCAGGGTGACGGCGACTGGTACGTGGCGATCCGCTGCGCGCGCCTGCAGGGCACGCAGCTGCGCCTGTATGCCGGTGCCGGCATCGTCGCCGAGTCACACCCCGAGGCCGAGGTGGCCGAAACCGCAGCGAAGTTCGCTGCCCTGTTGAACGCGCTGGGTGTCCATGAATCCGCGCCCGCCATCGAGCCTGCCGCATGAGTACCTCCACTGACTCTTCCCGCCTGCCACTGCAGCAGGTGTGGCCCGACACGCTGGTGGCGCGCTATCGCGAAGCCGGTCACTGGCGTGGCGAGACCTTCCCGGGTTTCCTGCGCGAGCGTGCAGAACGCTACGCCGATGACATCGCGGTAGTCGCCGGCGACGTACGCCTGAGCTATGCGCAGCTGTGGCATGAGGCAGGCCGCATCGGTGCGGGCCTGCTGGCGCTCGGCCTGCAGCCTGGCGAACGGGTGCTGGTGCAGCTGGGCAATACCGCCGGGTTCATCACCACGGTCTGCGGCCTGTTCCGCGCCGGCCTGGTGCCGGTGTATGCGTTGCCGGCGCACCGCATCACCGAGCTGGTCCACTTCGCCAGCAAGGCGGAAGCCAGTGCCTACATCACCACCGCACTGCACGATGGCTTCGATCATCGCGCGTTGGCAAGGGCGCTGCAGGCCGAAGTGCCGGCGGTTCGCCATGTGGTGATCGACGGCGATGCGGCGGAGTTCATCGCGCTGGAGGCACTGCAGGGCGATCGCAGCCAGCTGCCGTCCGATCCGGACCCGCAGTCGGTGGCGTTCCTGCAGATATCCGGAGGCAGCACCGGGCTGTCCAAGCTGATTCCGCGTACCCACGACGACTACATCTACTCGTTCCGCGCCAGCAATGACCTCTGCGGCATCGACCGCGACAGCGTCTATCTGGTCGCGCTGCCGGCCGCGCACAATTTCCCGATGAGTTCGCCGGGCTTCTTCGGCGCACTGTATGCCGGCGCCCGCGTGGTGCTCAGTCCCGGCCCCGGTCCGGATGCGGCCTTCCCGCTGATCGCCCGCGAGCAGGTGACCTGCTGCGGGCTGGTGCCGCCGCTGGCGTTGCTGTGGGCACAGGCCGCCGCCACCAGCAAGCATGATCTGTCCAGCCTGCAGGTACTGCAGGTAGGCGGCGCCAAACTGGTGCCGGAAGCCGCACGACGGGTGATCGATGGCCTTGGCTGCACGCTGCAGCAGGTGTTCGGCATGGCCGAAGGCCTGGTCAACTACACACGGCTGGATGACCCGGAGGAACTGATCGTGGCCTGCCAGGGCAGGCCGATCAGTCCGGATGATGAAGTGCGCGTGGTCGATGATCACGACCAGCCGGTGGCCGAAGGCGAGGTAGGGCATCTGCTCACCCGTGGGCCGTACACCATCCGCGGCTACCACAACGACGCGGTCGCCAATGCGCGCTCGTTCACCGATGACGGCTTCTATCGTACCGGTGACCGTGTGCAGCAGCTGCCCGGAGGCTACCTGGTGGTGCAGGGCCGCGCCGGTGACCACATCAACCGTGCCGGCGAGAAGATCTCCGCCGAAGAGATCGAAGATCACCTGCTGGCCCACCCCGGTGTGTTCGATGCGGCCGTGGTCTCCATTCCCGACGAGTACCTGGGCGAGCGCAGCTGTGCCTTCGTGATTCCGCAGGGCGAACCGTTCAAGGCGCCGGCGCTGAAGTCCTGGATGCGCGGGCGCGGCCTGGCGGCGTTCAAGGTGCCCGACCAGGTCGTGTTGGTCGACAGTTTCGATACCACCGCGGTCGGCAAGATCAGCCGCCGCGAACTGCGCGCGCAGTTGCGTGCGCGTCATCTGCAACAGACAGGAGGAACGCGCTGATGGCGCTGCCCCGTATCACCGATTACCCCTTGCCGACCGCCGCCGAACTGCCGCAGGCACGCGGCCCGTGGCGCCCGCAGCGCGATCGTGTCGCCTTGCTGGTGCACGACATGCAGCGCTACTTCCTGGCCGCATTCGACGCCGGCAATGCACCGCTGCGGCCGGCCGTGGACAACATCGCACGCCTGCTGGCGCATTGCCGCGCGCGCGGTATTCCGGTGTTCTACACCGCCCAGCATGGCGACCAGGATCGCCGTGACCGTGGCCTGCAGGCCGACCTGTGGGGACCGGGCATGCGCCGCAGCGCCGACCATGAACCGATCATCGACGCGCTGGCACCGCAGCCGGGCGAGCACGTGCTGGTCAAGCACCGTTACAGCGCGTTCCAGCGCAGCAACCTGGAGACGCTGATGCGGGTGCGTGGCCGCGACCAGTTGCTGGTGACCGGCGTGTACGCCCATATCGGCTGCACGGCGACCGTGGTCGAGGCGTTCCAGCGTGATATCGAGGCCTTCATTGCCGCCGATGCCGTGGCGGACTTCTCGCGCGCCGATCACGATCAGGCGCTGCACTGGATCGCGCGCACCAGCGGGGTGCCGATGACCACCGACCAGTTGCTGGAGGTGCTGTGATGGCTGCCGCGGGTGAGGTGCTGGATCTGGAGCGCATGCGTGCCGACGTGGCGCGCGTTCTGGAGTGCGAGCCAGCAGGGATCGGTGACGACGACAACCTGATCGACCTGGACCTGGACTCGATGCGCATGCTCGGCCTGGTCCTGGCCTGGGGCAACACCGGCCTGCCGCTGGAGTTCTCGCAGTTGGCCGAGCACACCACGCTGCGCCAGTGGTGGAACGTGGTGCAGACGCTGCAGGCCGCGCAGAACGCATGAACGCCGCTGCGCTGGCCACGCCGGTGGCATTGACCGAGGCCCAGACCGGACTGTGGTTTGCACAGCGGCTGGCGCCGGACAATCCGTCATTCAATACCGCGCACGCGGTGTGGATCGATGGCCCGCTGGACGTGACCGCGTTCGTTGCAGCGGCAGACCAGGCTGCGTTCGAAGCCCATGCCTTTGCGCTGCGCTTTGCCGAAGGGGCCGATGGCCAGCCGCTGCAGTGGTACGACCCGGCACACGTGCCGCTGCTTTCGGTGCGTGATGTGTCCGTCGAGGCTGATCCAGCCGCTGCGGCACGCAGCCTGATGCACGCCGACCGGCTGAGCCCGGTCGACCCCGCCCGCGACCGGATCAGCCAACAGATGCTGCTTGAGCTGGGCGGGCAGCGCTGGGTCTGGTACCTGCGGGTGCATCATCTGGCGGCCGATGGCTATGGCATGGCGCTGTTCACCGATCGCGTGTGCGCGTTGTACGCCGGCCGCATGGGTGAGCCACTGCCGGGGCTGGCGGGCGTGCTGGCCGATGATGCCGCTTATCGTGCCGATCCGCGCCGCGCGCTGGCCGGGCAGTGGTGGCGCGAGCACATGCAGGGCGCACCGGCAGGCGTGGGCCTGGCCGGCACGCTCGCGGCCAGTGACGACGCGCTGCGCTGGGTGCAGCCGCTCGATGCGGCCTTCCGTGAGCAGCTGCTGCAGGCCTCGGTGCGTTGGCTGCAGCCCTGGCCGGATGTGCTGGCCGCGTTGTCGGCCGAGTACCTGCGGCGGATGAGCGCGGCCGATGAAGTGGTGCTGGGCGTGCCCTACATGGGGCGGCTCGGCAACGCGTCGGCGCGGGTGCCGGCGATGGTGATGAATGTGTTGCCGCTGCGCGTGGCGGCCGGCGAGGGCAGCGTGGAGGCCTTCACCCGCGGCCTGGGCCGGAAGCTCAGCCAGGGGCGCAAGCACGGCCGTTACCGCGGTGAGCAGCTGCGCCGGGACCTGGGCCTGGTCGGAGCGCAGCAGCGCCTGCACGGCCCGTTGGTGAATGTGCAGCCGTTCTACAAGCCGCTGGCGCTGGCCGGCGTGCAGGCGACGCTCGAGGTGCTGTGCACCGGGCCGGTGGATGACCTGACGCTGGGCTTCCGTGGCGATGGCCAGGCGCTGCTGGATCTGGAAATCGAGGCCAATCCCGCGCTGTACAGTCGCGAGGATGTCGAGGCGCACGCGGCGCGGCTGCTGCATTTCGTATCGGCGGCGCTGCAGGCTGACGATATCGCAGCCGTGCCCCTGGCGACGCCCAAGGAGGCGCAGCAGGTGCTGCAGGAATTCAATGCCACCGCGCACGCGCTGCCGGAGACGACCCTGGTCGAGCTGCTGCAGCAGGGCATGGATCGGGACCCACACGCGCCTGCGCTGGTGTTCGGCGACGCTGCTTTGGATTACGCAACGCTGGAAGCGCGCAGTTTCGCGCTGGCGGCGCAGCTGCGGGCGATGGATGTCGGCCCGGGCAGCGTGGTGGCGGTGGCATTGCCGCGCTCGCTGGAGCTGGTGATCGCGCTGGTCGCGGTGCTGCGCGCAGGCGCGGCCTATCTTCCGCTGGACCTTGCCCATCCCGATGAGCGACTGGCGCGTATTTTCGCGTCGGCACAGCCGGTGTGCGTACTGGCTGCGGCGGACGTATCGGCGCGCATGGCCGGCGTACCGGTGCTCGCGCCGGAGCAGTGGACGGCGCTGAGCTTCGCCGCGCCGTGGGCCGATCCGGCACCTGACGATGCGGCCTACGTGATCTATACCTCCGGCTCGACCGGCGAGCCGAAGGGCGTGGTCATCGAACATCGTGCCATCGTCAACCGCCTGCTGTGGATGCGCGAGCACTACGGCATCCGCGCCGATGACCGCGTGCTGCAGAAGACCCCGGCCACCTTCGATGTCTCGGTCTGGGAGTTCTTCCTGCCGCTGCTGTGCGGGGCCACGCTGGTGGTCGCCGGGCCGGACGTGCATCGCGATCCCATCGAACTGGCGCGCTTGATCCGCGGGCATGGGATCACCACGGTGCATTTCGTGCCGTCGATGCTCGATGCCTTCCTCGCTGCACCGGCCTCCGAAGGGCTGCAGCTGCGACGGGTGTTCACCAGTGGCGAGGCGCTGGATGCCTCATTGCGCGACCGTTTCCACACGCACGTGCACGCCGAGCTGCACAACCTGTACGGCCCGACCGAGGCGGCGGTGGATGTCAGCTACTGGCCGGCGTCGGCGCAGGATCGCTCGCGGCCGGTGCCGATCGGATTCCCGGTCTGGAACACCCGCCTGTACGTGCTGGACGCGCGGATGCAGCCGGTGCCGGTAGGCGTGGCCGGTGACCTGTACCTGGGTGGTGTGCAACTGGCACGCGGCTATCTCGGTCGCGATGACCTGACTACCGAGCGCTTCCTTGCCGATCCTTTCCTGCCGGGCGAGCGTATCTACCGCACCGGCGACGTGGCACGCTGGCGGCGCGATGGTGCGGTCGAGTACCTGGGCCGCAGCGACCACCAGGTGAAACTGCGCGGCCTGCGCATCGAGCTGGGCGAGATCGAGGCGGCACTGCGCGAGCTGCCTGGCATGGAGCGGGTGGAAGTGCTGCTGCGCCAGGACGCGCCGGGTGATGCCCGGCTGGTGGCCTATGTTCCAGCGGCGTATGCCGACGCCGTGACGCTGCGCAGCCACCTCGCCACGCGTGTGCCGGACTACATGGTGCCCTCGGCCTTCGTTGGTGTGGACCACTGGCCGGTGACCGCCAACGGCAAGCTCGATCGCAACGCGTTGCCGAAGCCACCGCAACTTGAAGTTGCCGGCTTGGCGCCACGCACGCCGCTGGAACAGGAGCTGGCGTTGATGTTCGCACAGGCGCTTGGGCGTGAGGCGCCGGTGGCAGTGGATGCAGATTTCTTCAGTCTCGGCGGTGATTCGCTGTCGGCGGTGCACCTGCTGCTGGCGATCGAGCAGCGCTGGCGCTGCGATCTGGGTCTGGGTGCCTTGTTTGCCCAGCCCACCGTGGCCGCGCTGGCAGTTCGCATTGCCGAGCCGCCCGCGCTGGCCGATCACGCACTGGGGCCAGTGATCGCGCTGGCCGCGACCGACGCTGCCGGGCCCACGCCGCTGTTCGTGCTGCACCCGGCCGGGGGGATCGCCTGGAACTACCGCACCCTGGCCCGGGCACTGCAGCCGGCACGCCCGGTGTATGGCCTGCAGTCGCCGGCCCTGGACGCGCGGCTGCCGCTGCCAAGCAGCATCAAGGCGATGGCCAACGACTACGTACAGCGCGTGGTCGCATTGCAGCCGAAGGGGCCGGTGCATCTGCTGGGCTGGTCGGTGGGTGGCATCCTCGCCCAGGCGATGGCGGTGCGCCTCCACGAGATCGGGCGCGAGGTTGGCGAGCTGGTGCTTCTGGACGCCTATCCCAGCGAGTGCTGGCGGGCCGAGCCGGAACCCGATGCCATCGGTGCATTGCGGGCACTGCTGGCGATTGCCGGTCATGACCCGGATGCGCATCCGGAACTGGACAGCCGTGAACGCATTCTCGCGTTCCTGCGACGTGGCGGTAGTGCACTCGGCAGCCTGCCGGATGTGGTGCTCGATGGCGTGGTGCGCGCGGTGACCGGCACCAATCGATTGATCCGCGAACACATCCACCAACCGTTCGACGGCACGCTGGTGCACGTCCGCGCGGGCCGGGATCACCACGCGCGGCCGCAGCTGCAGTCGGCGTTGTGGCGGACCCACGCGCGCAAGGTGCAGGCGCTGGAACTGCCGTTCCTGCACGCCGAGCTGACCGGCCGCGATGCGGTGGCGCAGCTGGCGCCGTGGTTGTCGGCGCGGTTGCGCCAATGGGACGAGCAACAGGAGATCGCAACATGCAGTTGACCGGTTTTGAAGGCCGCGTGGCGTTGGTGACCGGTGCCGCCGGCGGCATCGGCGAGGCACTGGTACGGCTGTTGGCCGAGGCCGGCTGCACGGTGGTGGCGACCGATCGTGAGGCGCCACACGTGGCCGATACGCGGGTCAGGTCGTTCGCACTCGACGTGACCGACAGTGCGGCCGTCGGCGCCTTGGTGGATCGGGTCGAGTCCAGCATCGGACCGATCATGCTGGCCGCCAGCGTGGCCGGTGTGCTGCACATGGGCGGCGTGACCGAGACCGGCGATGACGACTGGCGCCGGGTGTTCGCGGTGAACACCGACGGCGTGTTCCATGTCGGGCGTGCCTTGGCGCGGGTGATGTCGCCGCGCCAGCGGGGCGTGATCGTTACCGTCAGTTCGAATGCCGCCGGCGTGCCGCGGCACGGCATGGCCGCCTATGCCGCGTCCAAGGCTGCCGCCACCATGTTCACCCGCTGCCTCGGGCTGGAGCTGGCGCCGCTGGGCATCCGCTGCAACATCGTCGCCCCGGGGTCCACGTTGACCCCGATGCAGACCGGCATGTGGCAGGACGAGCGCGGTGCCGAGCGGGTGATCGCTGGCAGCCTGGAGACCTACAAGGCCGGCATTCCACTGCGCAAGCTGGCCACCCCCGAGGACATCGCGCACTCGGTGATGTTCCTGCTCTCCGAGCAGGCCGGGCACGTGGCGATGAGCGACCTGTACGTCGACGGCGGCGCCACCCTGCGCGGCTGAGCCCCGACGGCCGCCTGCCGGCAGTGGTAGTGCCGGCCGCTGGCCGGCAATCCATAGTCCCGGTAGTGCCGGCCGCTGGCCGGCAACCCACAGCTCCGGTAGTGCCGGCCGCTGGCCGGCAACCTCATTCAACTTCAGACATCTCCCAACCTCCATCGAGGCATGGCCCGACAGCCAACGCCCAATGATCGACCCACCATGGCGCATGAGCAGCCATCGCCTCCGTCTGGGCCGTCACTCGATCATCGGCCAGTCCTACGTTCTGACAACCACGACACACCAGCGCCGCCGGCTCTTTGAAAGCGAAGCTGCAGCAGCATGTGTAATCGACCAGTTCCACTACATCGAACAGCGCGGGCTCGTACAGTCACACGCATGGGTCGTCATGCCGGATCACGTCCACTGGATGTTCGAGCTGCGCGCAGCTCACCTTCCCGACATCGCGCGCCGGATGAAATCGTCGAGCGCGCTCGCCCTGAATCGCCTGGTGGGGCGTCGATGTACGGTCTGGCAGTCTGGCTACTTTGATCATGCCGTGAGGGCCGAGGAGTCGCTGGCGCAGCAAGCGCTGTACATCCTGGGGAATCCGGTGCGCGCCGGTCTTGCTGGGCAGATTGGCGAGTATCCGTATGCATGGTCGGTCTGGTTGTGATGCCGGCCAGCGGCCGACACTACCAAAGCAAGGGCGAAGCGCAGCGCAGATTGCGTTCCGGCACACAGAGCAGCCTCGATGGTAGTGCCGGCCGCTGGCCGGCAGCCATGCATCTCCGCGCGGGTCATGGGGTTGCCGGCCAGCGGCCGGCACTACCAGTGAATGTTCAGCGCAGCCATTCACTGTTCAGCGCCGCTTGCGCGCGCCTCGGCCGTGGTCGGTCCGGTTTGATGCCGGCCAGCGGCCGGCACTACCACAGCAAAGCCGAAGCGCAGCGCAGATTGCGTTCCGGCGCACAGAGCACCCTCGGTGGTAGTGCCGGCCGCTGGCCGGCAACCCCATGACCCGCGCGAAGATGCATCGCTGCCGGCCGGCAGCTGGCACTACCAGTCGATGTTCAGCGCGGCCATTCGCTGTTCAGCGCCGCTTGCGCGCGCCTCGGCCGTGGCCGGTCTGGTTGTGATGCCGGCCAGCGGCCGGCACTACCAAAGCAAATGCGAAGCGCAGCGCAGATTGCGTTCCGGCACACAGAGCAGCCTCGATGGTAGTGCCGGCCGCTGGCCGGCAACCCCATGACCCGCGCGGAGATGCATGGCTGCCGGCCGGCAGTCGGCACTACCAGTCGATGTTCAGCACGGCCATTCGCTGTTCAGCGCCGCTTGCGCGCGCCTCGGCCGTGGTCGGTCTGGTTGTGATGCCGGCCAGCGGCCGACACTACCAAAGCAAGGGCGAAGCGCAGCGCAGATTGCGTTCCGGCACTACCAGTGAATGTTCAGCGCAGCCATTCACTGTTCAGCGCCGCTTGCGCGCGCCTCGGCCGTGGCCGGTCTGGTTGTGATGCCGGCCAGCGGCCGGCACTACCAAAGCAAATGCGAAGCGCAGCGCAGATTGCGTTCCGGCACACAGAGCAGCCTC
>NZ_JACIUW010000041.1:0-14940 GCF_014145825.1 Stenotrophomonas sp. I18B00994
AAGGCTGCGCGCGTTTTACGCTGGCCTGAAGGCCAAGGGCAAAGCGAGCAAGGTGGCGCTCGTGGCGGTCATGCGCAAAATGCTGGTGATCCTCAACGCCCGTAAGCGAGACGCCGAGGTGGCCCTCAGCTGCCCCTGACAAGACAGTTGCTACTGCCGAGCGGCTTCTACTGCCCGGCCTGCTTTGGTGGGTGCCGACCTTGGTCGGCACTGAGGCTGGCCCAGCCTTCCACGCATGGCGTGGATCTACTGCCGAGCGGCTTCTACTGCCCGGCCTGCTTTGGTGGGTGCCGACCGTTGGTCGGCACTGAGGCTGGCCCAGCCATCCACGCATGGCGTGGATCTACTGCCGAGCGGCTTCTACTGCCCGGCCTGCTTTGGTGGGTGCCGACCGTTGGTCGGCACTGAGGCTGGCCCAGCCATCCACGCATGGCGCGGATCTACTGCCGAGCCTGCCGCCGGGTGCTCTCCTGCACCCGGCGGCGCCGTGTCGGTGGTCCTCACCGCTGATGGCCGCTCCCTGCCTTCGGTGCCGTCCTGGCTGGGGCCGCTGCCGTTCCGTGGCGGCTGGCCCGATGCTGTTCGTTCTTTCGGCCCGGTCGCATCCACGCATGGCGTGGATCTACTGCCGACCTTGGTGGGCAGCAACGTGTGCCGACCAAGGACGGCACCTACCGGCGCTGCGTGCCCTCGTCGCGACTTGCCTGCGGGAACTGGAAGGCACTGTTGGCGTCATAGCCGCTGTTGGCAGTGTTGCCACGCGCCGGCGGATTGATGGCGCTGGTGCCACTGCCGAAGCCGAGGATCTGCACGCTGATCACCGACGGCTGGTTGCGCCGTGCCTCGTCCTGGCTCTTGCGCATCACATCCTGTGCCGCCTGGCTGGCGCTGTTGGCTGCCGCACTGGCCGAGGCCAGCGCATTGACGTTCACCGATGCCAGCACCGGCAGGCCCTTGCTCTCGCCCTGTACCTGGATGTTGGCGGCATTGAGCACCTGCAGCGCCGCCAGGTTGATGTTGCCCGAGACGCGGATACCGGCCTCGCCCGCGTCGATGGTGCCAAGCGGTGCGATCAGGTCGACGTCGCCCGGTCGTACTTCGGCGATGGGGTTCAAGGTCGCGATGCCGGCGCCACTGGCGGGAGCCTGCGGCGACAGGATCACATTGCCCCAGCCGTCATAGACGCGACGCGGTGGCGTGTACAGCAGCGTCGTCTGCGAACCGCGACCGGCATTGATGTCACCCTGCTCCGACCACGCCAGGATGTCGCCGCCGAACGTGGTCATCACCCGCGACAGGCCCAGCAGCACGCTGTCCTGGCTGAACAGGCGGATATCGCCCTGCCCCTGGGTGACAAGGCCGGCGCTGGCAGGTGGCACCACGCCCTGCACACCGATCACGATCTGCCCACCCGGTGCCATCAGCTCGATGTTGCCGCCCGCCTCGGTACGCACGCCGGAGCCACCGTACATCACGATGTCGCCGGTACGGTCGATCGTCGCACCGGCCGCATTCCTGTCCGGCATCAGCGTGGCGATGGCTTCGCGCCCACGCAGGTAGGAGCCGAAGCGGGGCCCTTCTACATCGGTATATTCCCTTCCACCTTCGCGCAGCTCGGCGTAATAGACCTGGCGCAGGAAGATGCGCTGCTGTTCCTGCGGCAGCGCATCGAACGCGGCCAGCGCCCCGTCGCCGTCGGCAGCCACGCCGAAGCGCTGCTGCAGCCACTGCTTCAGCTCCTGGTTGTAGACCTTGACTGCCTTGCCCGGCTGCGATGCAAGCGATTGCGCGGGATCGGCAAGGTTGACTGGGTCCAGATAACGGGCACGCAGGGCCGCGAAGTCGATCTGCTGGTTGCCGGCCGTCAGCGCGATGCTGGCGCCGGGACGGGTGTCGCCCTGCACGATGCCACCGAGGCTGACGATGCTGCCCGCATCCTCCTGGCGCAGCTGGCGGCCGGCACTGATCTCGGTGTTGCCGGGGCCAGCGATGGTCGCGTTCAGATGCACGATGTCGCGGCCTGCCGCCGCCACCGTGATGTCGGTGGGCGCGGTGTTCAACGCGGTCATCGACACCCCGAGGATGTCCCGGCCTGCCCGCAGTTGCACGGCGCCGGCGGCTTCGAACCAGTTCAACTGCGTGCGCTGCCCCGCGTTGGGATTCAGCGTGCGCCGGGCGCCGGTGGCCAGGCCGATAATGTCCCCCTGCACCGCGTAGAAACGGCTCGGCGCCAGGGCCGCAGACACGGAGGACAGCGGAGTATTCGGACCGAACGCAAACAGCGGAAGCGACGCGTCCGGCGATGCAATGTTGCCGTCGACCGAAAGGTTGTGCCGCGTGCGGGTCACATTGCCTGCGGAATCACCCTGCTCGGCCATGAATGCCGGGTCGAAGGGTCCCGGCAGGCGCGCGTCACTGGCCGAGCGCGCGATCTGGGTCGCGCCAGGCTGGGCGAAGATGCCGCCACCGGCCAAGACGTCCAGCCGTCCTGTCGCCGAGGGTGCCAGCAGGATCACATCCTGCGTCCCCGGCGTGGTGCTGATCCGGTCCAGCTTGATGTCACCCTGCGCAGCAATCGCGCTGAAGCGCGAAGGATAGAGCCAGTAATTCAGCAGATCATCACCGCCACGCACAACAAGCTGGACCTGCTCGCGCCACAGATTGCTGCCCGTCACGTTTTCCGGCCCGGCGAGGCCTGGCGCGAGGTCACCACCGGCACTGAACAGATCCACGGCCGTGTTGGCGGTCCACAGGGAGAACCACGTACTGCCTGCAGCGCGCGCGCCATCATCCAGCAGCACCGCGCTGTAGTTGGCCAGCGGAACCCGGCCGGCATCGGCGACGCCGCCGAGCACCACATCGCCCCGCGCCTGCAGCTGCGCGACCGCATCGCCCAGCACCAGCACCGGCCCGCCCATCGGGCGAGCGGCGTCGGCGGCGAACAGATCGGCCGCACGCAGCTGGCCCAGCGTCGCGTAGCTTTCCAGGGTGACGCCCATTGCACCGATGCGTCCCGCATCCAGCTGCAGGCTGCCACGCAGATTGCTGAAGGTACCGTTGAGATCGAGATTCTGTCCCGCCCTGGAGGCATTGAGGCTGGAGAACGTCGCCCGCAGATTCGGATTCAGTGCGCCACCGATACGCAGTTGCAGGTCGCCGCCGCCGGTCAGGTGCAGCTGGCCATCGCTGACCCGGCCGGTCGATCCCACCGCCGCGATGATCGCACCCGAGCGCGGTGCGATCGTCGAGTCCAGCGCGTCACCTATCGCATCGCGCACGCCGGCGTCACGCCCGGCCTCCAGCGTCAAGTTGCCGCCGCCCAATGTACCGAAGCCGGTGAAGCCGACCATCCGCGGAGAGGCGCCAGCAGCAGCGGACACGTTGGTGTAGGCGCCAAAGTTCACCCACCAGCTGGTCGGCACCGGCTCCACACCGGTGGTGCTGCCGGTTCCCTGCCGCCACAGCCAATTGCCGACCGCGGCACTGGAGTACAGCGCCCAGTCGCGCTCGCTGGTGCCCGACTCTGCGCGCCCGGTCCAGACGTCACCGACGATATCTCGCCCGGCTTCGACGCGCAGGTTGCCGCCATGATCGGGATACCAGGCCTGGTAGCCGGCCAACGCGGCATCATAGCTGCCCGGCACCAGGTTCGGACCCAGCAGTGCGGTGTTCCTGGGGGCTGCTGCACGGGGCGAATTGAAGGCAGCGTCGCGGCCCTCGCCCAGCGTGGTGGGAGCGCCCGCCGTGTACACACCGAAGCCGGACTTCATCACGACATCACCGGCAGCGAGCAGTTCGAGGTCCCCCTTGCCGGTGCGCAGCACGCTCCACGCCGGCGTGCCTGCGCGCTTGCCGTAAGTGGTCACTTCGGTCTGCGTGCCGCCGCCGGCGCAGTAGGTGGGCGCCGTGCTGCAGAACTCGTCTTCGGTCATGCCAAACATCGCGGCGAAGTCCTTCGCAGGGGTGCCTACGTAGGACTCGTCGCCCCAGTAATCCAGCGAGCCCTGCGCGGCCACCTGGCGGGGGGCCGGGCCGCAGTAGTCGGCCGACATCGCGCAGAACTCGTCTTCGGTGAAGCCGAACATGTCGGCCAACTCCGCAATCGGACGGCCTGCATAGGAGGTGTCGCCGATCCAGTCCAGCGATGCCCGCTCAGTCAACGCACGATCACCCACCCAGATGATTTCGGTCTTGACCGTACCGATCGAGCCCTGGTGGGTGTCGGCCAGCACCACGCTGCCTTCACTGCCCCAGCGCCGGCTGCGTGGGTCGGCTGCCCCGGCATCGGCACCGGCAACCACGGTCAGGTCCCAGGAGGTGGTGCCCTCGGCCAGCATCGGCGCCAGCGCCCAGTTGCGCCCCTGGTTGCCGCCGGCATCGGCCGGCCGCAGATTCACCGGCCCGTTGCCGGGCAACTCCACCTTGGTCAACGATGGGATGTACGCGCCCACCTTGAGCTCGACTTCCCGTGCCAGGCGCAACGCAACCGGCAGCGTCGCGCCGGCGGGCCATTCCTGTGCCGCCATCTGTACCGCACTGCGCAGGCGGAAGCCGGCCCCCAGGCGCGCACCGGCCGCCAACACCAGCGGCTCCTGCAGCACGGTGCCCGCCGCCAGCGTCTGCCCGGAGTCGGTGGTCACCGCCGCACCCAGCACCGTGCCCGCTGGCAGGCGCAGGTTCTGCGAGATCACCATCGGCGCGGGCAGCACGGTACCGACCGGAAGCGTTACCGATTCGACCGGCACGTCATAGTTCAGGCGGGTGCCGGCCTGGAACTCGGTGCCGGGCTGCAGCTTCACTCCGTCCACCGGCACCACCAGGCCGCCGCCAAAGGGGGTTTGCCCCGCGCTGCCATTGCGACCCTCATACAGCTGCCAGCCACCCTCATCCGGCGTGGACGGCGGCGGTGCGAACCCATCGTTGATGCTGCCGTAGACGTTGATGTTGCCTTCGGCCCGCAGCACCAGCGAGGCCGATTCGCCGAAGCCACGCCGCGATGGATCGGCGCGGTTGGCTTCGGGCCCGTAGCGGTAGCCGGACAGATCGATGTCGCCGGCAATGGTCAGGTCGCCGTCCGGGTTGGCATCGCTGCGCCGCGCCAGCACCTGCACGCCGGGACGAAGGCGGACATCGCCCAGCGCCCGCGTGCGCTGCTGCAGATCCGCGTTGTCCAGCGCAGCATCGATCCAGGCCACGCTGTGCGGATCGACCACCTGGTCCAACCACTGCTGGGTGACCAGCTGCGCGCGGTTGCCGCGCACGTCAGCGGTGGCTGCCAGGGGCGCATCGTCGTAGCGGCGAACACCATTGAGCTGGATGTCGGCCGCGCCATCGATGCGCAGGCCGGTGGCCGCGGCAATCGCCGCGTCGTTGCTGCCCAGCCGCGGCACATCGATCTTCAGCGTGCCGCGCGGGGTGCCATCGTTCTGGCCAGGACGTCCACCGACGGTAACATCGCTGCCCGCACGCAGGTCCAGCTGCGCCGCGCTGCCCAGGCCGACGGCACCTTCGGCGCTGCCCAGCGTGATGGTGGCCCGGTTTGGACTGTCGATGATCTTGCCATGGCTGTCCACGCGCAGGCCGGTACCGTGCGCGTCCAGCGTGCCGTCCACCTGCAACTGATCGCGGGCGTACAGGCGGATGCTGCCGACCTGCTCGCCGCTGGCATCGATGCGGCCGGCCACGGTCAGGCTGCCCGCATCGACGCTGATATCGACCCGGCGCGCCTTCACTTCGTCGCCGATCCGCAGATCGCCCTCACCGATCTGGAAGCTGCGACCGCCGACGACGCCGCCGGCGGTCAATCGCTGGTTGAGGCCGGCGAAGTCCTGCAGCTGGCGTGCCCGCACCACCAGTTCGCCACCGTCGTAGGGCACCAGCGTGCCACCGGCATCGTAGCGACCAGTGGCGGCACCCTGCAGAACACCGGCCAGATCGGCTCGGCCGGCCATTGCGGTGACCGTCAGGCGTCCGCCGCGGTTGTTGCGGGCGGAAACATCGATGCGGGAGGCCGCATCGGCGCGGATGTCACCCGTGTCGCTGGACAGCAGGACATCGCCGCCCCAGCTGAACTTGTCCACGTCGTACAGCGAGACCTTGCGTCCGGCCAGATCCAACGCGGCCCGGCTGCCAAGCGTGATGCCCTGGCGTGCGTTCGCCGACAGCCGTCCGGACGCCAGCGCGATCGTGCTGTCCAGCGTGATCCGGTTGGCGTCGATGCTCAGCTCACTGCCCAGTGCATCGCCACCCGCCTTGCCGGTGCCCCCCTGCAGGCGGAAGTCGCCGCCGGTGCGCACGCGCAGCCGCGCGGCGGGATCGGCCGTCAACAGCGGTGTATCGATACCCAGGCTGCCACCGCTGTACTGCCAGCCCTTGTCGGCCAGATAGTCGCCGCGCTGCTGGAACACGTCCAGCGTGCCCTGCGCGGAGAACGACAGCTGCTCCGAAGCACTCAGGTTCAGCGCACTGAATCCGAGCACCTGCCGGTTCGCAGGTACTTCAGAACTGGGACGGCTTAATGGCGCCCGCCCCAGCTGCAGCTGGCGGGTAAAGATGTCCAGCTGCCCGGCGCCGAGCCGGTCCACCATCGGATCGGCCGGCGGCACCGACGCGTCACTGCCCGGCGCTTGGCTCGCCGCCAATGAGCCGTCCCAGACCAGCGTGTCCACCAGGATGCGCGCCCGGTCAGTCGCAGCACCGTAGCCGCGGATGGCCTGCGCACCAAGCACGAGCGTCTGCAGGCCACTGCGGCCGGTGGCACTGTCGCGCGCGTCCAGGTCGACGCTGCCGAACACGTTGACAGAGTCCCGCGCGACCAGGCTGAGCGTGTCCAGCGCCGGCGCGCCGGTGGCATCATTGCCGCGCAGCAGTTGCTGCAGCACGGACTGGTTCATGGTCATGCCACTGGGCAGCGCCCCTGCCGCAGCGGCCAGGGCGATCGCTTCGGCACTGCCGAGGTTCAGCGCCGCCATGCTCAGGCCGAGCTGACGGGTGCCATAGCTGGCCGAGTCGCGCATCTGCAGCGCGCCATCGGTCGCTACCGCGATGCTGCCATCGGAAACCAGCCGGGTCTGGCCGTCGCACGCCGTCTGGCACCCCCCGATGTCGATCGCCACTGGACCGGCCTCCACCCCGGTGGTGCCGGTGATCAGGTTCAGGCGCTGGTTGGACACCGCCAGCAGGCCGCCGGAGACCTGGTAAGGCACGGTCGCGCTGGCATTCGCGTTGGCGGATGCGAACGACAGTGTATCGAGGGTCGCACCGGCCTCGACCAGCACGCCGCTGCCACCGGAGGCCGCTGCCACCAGCACTTCCGGTGCGTTCAAGGTGACGCCGGAACGGATCGCCACGCTGCGCGCCTGGCCGGTCACCGCCACCTGCGAGGCCTCCTGGTTGAACTGCCCGCCGATCATCATCCGCGCCGGCAGGAAGGCATTGAGCGCGTCGTCGCTGAAGGTGGCACCGCGATCACGCGCCTGCGATTGCGCACCGCCGTCGACGATCTCCAGTGAACCGACCGCCGGGCTGGCCAACGTGGCTGTCAGCGTGCCGCCTCGCCCGTTGTCGGTGGCGGCGCCGAACCGCGCGGTGCCGGCGAAGCGGATGGCAGGCGTGTCTGCACGACCTGCGCCTTCGCCCAACGCAAGGGTCAACCCGAGCGCATCGATGGTCTGCCAGCCACGCGACTCGCCGCGGCGGTCGGCCACCGATTGCGCGAAGCTGTTGTAGGAGGTTTCGTTGTAGCCCGAGTGCCGGCGTACTACTGCGGCGGGGGTCAGCAGGATGTCGGTGAGCAACGGCGAGATTGCCGTGCCCAGCGCCGTGCGCTGCTGCCCGGACACACGCCAGGTGCCGGTACCGGTCGCGATGGGTTGCGCGATGCCCGAGGTGCCGGTGGCGCCCAGCTCAACCCGGAATGCACCGGGCTGCAGCGCATAGCTTGCCGGCATCAGCGTGTAGGTGCCTGCTGCCAGGCCGGGCACGCCCGCCGGCACGGTGATCTGCTGGCCCACGGCCGGTGCGGCGAATCCTTCCTCGCCGCTGGGGGCAAATGTCCCGGCGCGTCCCGGCACGATCGCATACACCGGGTTGCCCGACGCACTGAATCCATAGCGCGGATTGGCGTCGGCCAACGCCGTTCGCAGCACGTCGACAGAGCCACCGCGTCCTGACACAAAGGCGGCACCGGTCAACTCACCACCGCCGGACATGTCCAGCAGGGCCCCCGGCGCCACCTCGATCTCATTCGCCTTCAGGGTCACCCCCATCGAGGAGATGCCGGCCGGCGTCAGCGAACCCAGGCTGCGCGTACCGACCCGCCAGTCGACACCATCGACGGTGCCACCATAGGGCAGCGACAAGCCGGCGCCACTGGTCGAGGTGACGCTGCCTGGCAGCAGTTCCACCCGGCTGCCGACGGTTCCGTTCTGGATAAGGCCACCCAGCTGCAGCGTGCCCATCGGCGCCTGTACGTTGCCGCCCTGCTGCACCGTGGCGGCCACCAGGCGAAGCGTACCCAGCGCCGATTCCGGCGCCGGCTTCGTGTCCGCACCGGTGCCGTGGATGCGCAGCACGGCATCCGGATCGGTCCAGTAATCAGCGGTCTGCACGGTCTGCGCCGACGCGCCGGCCACCAGCGTGCCGATCGCGCCTGTGGTGGGGTACAGGCGCGCAGCGGTCACGTCCATCGAACCAGCCGTCATCAACGCGCTGGTGTTGCCACTGCTGGCAATGCCGTTGGTCAGGCGCACGTCACTGCGGCTTTCCAGCGCCACATGCTTGAAACCCGGCAGCCAGGTGACGTCGCGGATGTCGATCAGCTCGGCCTGCACCGCCAGCGCGTGATCTTCCGGCCCGGACGAAGCGACCGCGGCGGTGCCCTGCAGGTTCTCGCCCGGCATCTGGCGCCAGCGTGCCTGCGCCAGGCGAACGTAGGGCGCACTCAGTCGCAGCCCAGACGATAGCCCGGCATCCACGGCCATGCCCAGGCTCGAAGTGCCCTGGCCGTGGATGCGCAGGCTCTGGGCCAGGCGCAGGTCGACGTCGCCGACCGCGCGGATGTCACCGAACACGGACAGGTTGTCGAAACCGCCGGCCTGCAGCTGCTCGACCGACAACGCGGCGTGGCCATATTCCAATGTGGCCGGCAGTGGCTGCGCCGGTGCGCTGTGCTGGCTGAGGCTGATCGCACGCGCTCGCAGTACCTCGTCGCTGGCGCCACGTGCATGGATGCTCCCGCCAAAGGCCAGGCCAAGCGTGCCCCCGCGTGCGCCGGCACCACCGGCGGCCGCGTCCATCCCGCCGTCCAGGTACAGCGCGTTGGCCGAACGCAGCACGATCTGCCCGCCGTCGCTGTCCACGCGCACGCGGCCCTGGCCATCGATGTCCAGTTCGGCCGACGCGCCCCGCGCCTGCAGGCGCGCACCGCGTTCGACCACCACGAAGGCTTCCGGTGGTCGGTTGTCGACGAATGCGGTGGTCTCCCAGTCCAGCGCCCCGCCAATCTCGATGCGCCCACCTGCGCGCACCTGCCCGCGCAGGCGGCCGCTGGAATCGGGCAGCGACATCGCGTCTGCATCGGCATCCAGCAGCGCGCCTTCGGCGAAACGCCAGGTGCGTTCGGTGCGCTGCCCGGCGTACAGCGCGTTCTCCGGGCGCACATCGTCGATCAGGATGCGGCCGCCCTTCGCGCGCAGCGTGCCTTCAACATCGATGTTGCCTGCACCGAGCAGCGAGATCGTCTGCCCTGGATCGACCGCCACCAGTGCATCCTTGCCAACCCGAAGGTCACCGCCCACGCTGTTGCGCTCCGAACGCAGGCTGATGCTCGCACCCGCGCGCTGGCTGACGCGCCCGCTCGACGGATCAGCGCTGTACAGTGGCGCGTCCCACGCTGCCAGTGCGGACGCCCGGTCGGTCGCCATCCGCGCGTCCTGGGTCAGGCGCAGGCCTGGCAGGGCAGCGACCAGCCGCGCGCCATCGGCCACCTCCACACCCTGGTGGCCATTGATGTCGTACTGCGCGAAGCCACTGCCGAACAGGCCGGGGTCCAGTCGCAGCGATGTGCCCGCCAGGTCCGCATCGCCCAGCCGCACCTGGCCACCGGTCCCCAGCGAGAAGGAACCACCCCCCTGTCCTCGACCACTGAACCGGCTTCCGTCGCCCAGTTGCACCCGGCCACTGCCGTCGGTCGTCACCGTACTGCTGTTCGCCTGCAGGCTGACGCTGCCGCCTTTGCCGATATGGGCCTTGCCGCGCAGGTCCAGCGCAGCACCGGCCTCGACGTCAACCGTTGAGTCGGCGCCCACGGCCACGTCATGACTATTGCCCAGGCTCAGGCGGCCGCCATCCGTCCAGGCACCGCTCGCGTCGCGCGGCGTCGCCAGTGACGCATTGCTCCATTCACCGGAGAGATCGATCCGCGTGCCGTCGGCGATGGCGGTGCGCGCGCGGCCATCATGCAGCAGCGCCGTCGGCCGGCCCTGCACATCCAGCAGGTTGCCCGCCGACAGCTGGCCGCCGGCGATGCCGATGTCGCCTGCCAGTTCCACCTCGCTGCCGGTCAGGTTGAGCTGTCCGCCTGCCTGAAGCCGAAGGCTGCCGTCGATGCGGATGCGATCAGCGGTCGCCAGGTCGATCCGTCCCCACTGCTGGGCACTCAGCTCTGCGATATCCAGCCACACGGTGCCACGCCGCACTTCGTTGACCGGGGCCAGCAGCGACCACGCGGCCTTCGTCCGAGCCTTGTCATCCAGGCGCACATCCGAGCCGAACACACCGCTGCGGCCCTGGCCGTCGTAGCGCCCCAGGTACAGCTGCGCATTGCGCGCGACCGCCGTCTGCGCCTGCGCATAACCCTCCAGCGCGGTATCCGGCCTGCGGTTCTGCTGCGCGCCCTGGAAGGTAGCCGTCTCAACCTTTCCATCCAGCACCGCGGTCGGTGCGGAGATGATCAGGCGTCCTGCATCGCGGCCGACCGTGTATCCGTTATCGACACGCTGCGCCGCGAATACAATCGGATCACGGAAGGTCTCGGTGATGCCCCAGCGCTCCTGCTTTACTTCATGGCCGCTGTACAGGCCATCGAAGAGCATCTCCGCCGGCGCGTCATCAAGGCGGTAGACCTGGCCATCGACGCCGCGCACCCAGCTCTGCCGGATCACGCCGCTCTGCACATCCAGGCTGCCACCGGCAAGGTTGATGCGTGAGCCGCCATGCGTGATCACTTCCCTGCCGCCCAGCAGGACGGTGCCTCCCTGCGCGGCCCATTCGCCGATCGAGTGCCCCTGATTGTCAAGGTAGCCGCCCACTTCCAGCAGGCCACCCGCCGCGTACCAGCGCTCACCCGCGTAGCCCCCGGTACCGGCCGGAACGTGGACCAGCCTGCGGCGGTCGACCCAGACCTCGCTGCTGGTCAGCTTGCCGCTGTCGCGGTTGTCCAGGGCATCGCGCAGTTCGTTGCCCTGCACCTTGACCTGGACATTGTTGCTTTCCATCGACACCTGTACGCCCACTGCGCCGGAAACATCCACGCGTGCCGCGTCGTCTACGTAGCTGCGGGCTGCCGCGTCGGCGATGATCTGGCCGCCCGTGGCAACCGTCAGCGAATCCGCACTGAAATGGATGTTGCCACCCGAGACGATCTCCACCCGCGACTGGTCCCGGCGATCATTGTGCTGGGACAGATTGTCGAAGGTTGCCGAGCGCGCGCCGGCGCGGATCGCGTCCTGCTCTGCCGACTCCTTGATGAGGCTGTTGCGCTGCGTATCCAGCACCGTGGCCTTGCCATCGTCCTCGACCAGCACCGCCGTGGTGGCTCCATCGGCAAGCGTGACGCTGCTGCCGGCATCACTGGTCGAAGCCAGAAGATGCACGGTGCCGCGCTGCGCCAGCGTGGTGCTGGCCACGGCCACACCGGCCTGCTCGACGTTGCGCCCGGCCAGGGTCACGTCACCCTCGCGGGCGCGTAGCAGACCGGTGTTGCGCACGCTGCCCGCCGTGCTGCCAGCGACGAAGCGCGGCGCGATTTCATTGCCGCGGGTGGTGGAGCTGGTATTGGTCGCCGTACCCACGCCGCGCCGGATCACGAAACTGTCACCGGCAGCGAGTTGCACCTGGCCCTTGCGCGCCTCGATATGGCCAGCATTCTCCACGCTGTGCCCGGCCAGCAGCACGTAGCCACCGCCGCGCGTCGCGCTGGTCGGCTCATGGGTCGCGATGCGGGCACCCTGCTCCACCATCACCTTGCCAAATGCATCGCTGAGCGCGCTGCTGCTGGCGTCGGGGCTGTACAGGCCGTTGTCACGGAACTGCGCATCGCTGATCCGTGCTGCAGCCGCCAGCAGATTGCGTACATTGACCTGGCTGTTGTTGCCGAACACCACCCCGTTGCGGTTGGCCACGAACACCGTGCCATTGGCCTTCAGCTGGCCCAGGATATGGCTGGGCCGCGCCTGCGGATCATTGACGCGGTTCAGGACTGCCCAGTCAGGGTTCTGCAGGAAGTTCAGCGTGGTGTTGCCGCCGATATTGAACGTCTCCCAGTTCAGGATCGCCTTGTCCGCGGTCTGCTCGACCGTAACCTGCACCCGCCCGTCGCTGCCCTGCGACTGGATTGCGTCGCGCGCATTGAGCCAGCCGCGGGTCAGCGGGTTCTGGTCGACGCTCAGGCCATCCTTGCCCAGGCCATCAGCAACGATGAAGCCAGCCTCGCGGCGCGCCTGCCGCGCCTGTTCCTGCAGGCGCTGCTGCAGGGCAATCGCCTGCGCAGCCGTACCGAGGTTGTCGATCGACTGCTGCAGCTTCTGCCGTGCTGCATCCTGCTGCTGGGCCGGCAACTGGAACTGGATCGGCACCCCGTTGGGCATCCGGCCGCTCTGTGCCGCGCTGCCCTGGGCCGCGCCCCGCTCGGCGAACCAGCCCGGGCTGAACGCCTGCTGCGCCTGGCTGGCCGGGGCGACCATGCTGCCCAAGGCGACCGCGATGGCCCACGCCATCGGATGATTGCGGCGCATCGGCGCGGCCGGATGAACAGCGGACGGGAGCGGGTGCGACATCGGAACCTCATCAACCTGGTGGGCCGCGGCTGCGGCGACGATCGGGGAGACACGCGCAACGCATGCCCTGCCACTGATAGACGGTTCACGTGACACGAAGCCGACAGCGAAACACTGCGGCGGCGGCACCGTCGCGGAAATGGCGACGCCGGCCCAGGGGCCGGCGTCGGGTCAAGCAGGATTCAATCAGTGCTGCGGATTACAGCGGACGACCGATGCCGGCGCAGGTGCTGGGATTGTTCAGGCCGGCAGTGCTGCTGGCCAGCACGAAACGGTTGCGGATCGCATCGCGCCAAGCCTTGGTCAGCGGGATGAAGCCGTGGTCGGTGATCGACTTCTCATACGCGACGGTGTAGGTCGCCGGATAGTGGCGGGCCAGGAAGCCGCGCAGGCTGGTGGCGACGCTCGAATCCTTGTAGCACTGGCCGATCACCAGGTTGGTGTAGCCGGCGATCGGATAGCCGGCCGACGGGTTGCCGAACACCGGCACCCAGTTGGCGGGGTCCTCGGCAGCGGTACCGGTCGGCGGAGCGACGGTGTCCAGGGTCGCCTGCACACTCACCTGATCCGGCGAGAAGCCCTTGACCTTGGCCACCTTGGTCGCATCGGTCACGCTCGGAATCACGTCCGGGCCAACGTAACCGATACGGCCTTCAGCAGCGTAGACAGCGTTGTACAGCGAGGTGCCACCGGTGGCCGGCGCGGCCACCAGGAACGCCGGCAGGTTGCCGTTGGCATCGCGCTTGTACAGGTCGGCGAAGGTCGACTTGATGGCGAACTTGCCACCTACCAGGTTCGAGGTGCCAGCGTTCTCAGCCGCACAGGCCGCAGTCAGGAAGCGGCTGAACATTTCGCTGGTGCCGCTGCTTTCCGGGCGGTACACCACCTGGATCGGGCCGCTGCGGTTGGCATCGATGGTCGACCAGTCGCTGATCGCACCCGAGAACACGCCGCAGATCTGCGCCACGCTCAGGTCCACCGCCGAACCGGCCTTGTTGAACGGAATGGTGACCGACGTGGCCACCGACGGCACCTGGATCAGCGCGCCGTAGCGGTTGGCGTTGGTCGGCTGGTTGAAGTTGGTGGTGTAGGTGCTCAGCTCGGTGCTGCTCAGCACCGAATCGCTGCCGGCGAAGTGCACGGTGCCGGTGGTCGAGAACAGCAGCGAGTTGTTTTCCAGGAAGGCCTTCTTGCCGGTGCCCGAACCGGTCACGGCGTAGGTGAAGTTCGCTGGCAGGATGCTGTCGGACGAACCCTTGTAGAGGTCGGCCGGCAGCGAAGCGCCGCCGCCGGTAACGGTCTGCGCGGAGGCGGCGCCAACGGTAGCGAGCAGCGCGGTGGCAACCAGCGCGGCCAGGGTCTTGTACTTGATCATGATCTTCTCCTGAAGGGTTTACTGCGAAGGGAAACGCCAAGGGAGGAACGGTCACTACACGCCTGCTGCCGCCGAGGGCCTCCCAGCCCACTCTGCGGCGACGTGTCCATGCTGGTCCGCGCCGATGACAGGCCGCTTAAGAAACCTGTGGAAGATCGAAAAAAGGTGTGGAGGATTGTGTGGAGAATCGACCCATGCCACATTCCAACGACGCCGCCCGATCAACTGAATTGAATCGACTGAATTGAATCGACTGAATTGAATCGACTGAATTGAATCGACCTGATGGGATCGACCCGATGGGATCGACTGGGGAGAGTCGACTGTTAGTCGACTGCTTTTCGCACGCGGAAACGATCTGAATGCACTCGATCTCCGCGCTGGTCGACTAACTGTGTAAACCCACCACGTTGTTCAGCGGGATTCTGGAAATAGGCGGTTGGCTGCCGATCCCCATGTGGGGTCGGTGCCAGTTGTAGTAATGCAGCCATTCAGGCAGCACGGCATCAC
>NZ_JACIUW010000042.1:0-12984 GCF_014145825.1 Stenotrophomonas sp. I18B00994
GTAGTGCCGGCCGCTGGCCGGCAACCTCCTGACGTCGGAACGTTTGCGCATTTGCCGGCCAGCGGCCGGCACGACCAACCGCCGGCTTCGGCAATTCCCGACCCGGGTAGTGCCGGCCGCTGGCCGGCACCCCCATGACGTCGGAACGTTTCCGTATCTGCCGGCCAGCGGCCGGCACGACCAACCACCGGCTTCGGCAATTCCCCACACGGTAGTGCCGGCCGCTGGCCGGCAACCCCATGACGTCGGAACGTTTCCGTATCTGCCGGCCAGCGGCCGGCACGACCGGGCTTTACTCTTCCTCTTCCGGCACGTCCTGCGGGTTCAACGTCTTGCTTGCCCGCTTCGGCGCGGTGAACGGTGTCGGCGTCGGCACGCCCTGGCCGGAGTTGCCAAACACCATCTTGGCGCCGGCATTCAGACCACCACCGGCAATCTCCAGCTCGAAACGCTCGGCATCGCGGCGACGGATCTGCTCGGCAATTTCGATCGCATCGTCCTCGTCCGCACCCAGTTCCACCAGCGCGGCCTGGCCGAACAGCACTGCCGATTCAAACGTCTCGCGGATCTGGAAATCGACACCGGCATGGATCAGCCGCAGCGAATGTTCGCGGTCGAACGAGCGCACCATCAGCTTGGCCTGGGGGAACTCGTGTGCCACCAGTTCAACGATGCGGTCGGCGGCCTCGGCCTTGTCCACGCAGACCGCAATCGCACGTGCAGTCGCCGCGCCCGAGGCATGCAGCACGTCCAGTCGCGTACCGTCGCCGTAGTAGATCTTGAAACCGAAGCGCGCCGCGCTCTGGATCATCTCCACATCGTTGTCGATGATGGTCACGTCCACGTCGCGCGCCAGCAGCGACTGGCTGGCGACCTGGCCGAAGCGACCGAAGCCGATCAGCAGCACGCTGCCGGACAGGCCATCGGCCTCGTCCACGCCGTCCATGTTCACCGTCGGCTTCGGCGCCACGCGCTTGTAGAGCAGCACCACCAGCGGGGTCAGCGCCATCGACAGCACCACCACGGCGGTGAAGTTGGCATTGATCTCCAGGTTGATCACGCCGGCCGATGCGGCGGCAGAGAACAGCACGAAGGCGAACTCGCCGCCCTGCGCCATCAGCACGCCACGATCCAGCGCCTGCGCGTGGTCGCTGCCCATGATGCGCGCCACTATGTAGATGCACAGCGCCTTGGCTGCCATCAGCGCCAGCACCAGGCCGAGGATCAGCTGCCAGTTGCCGGCCACCACGCCCAGGTCCAGCGCCATGCCGACGCTGAGGAAGAACAGGCCCAGCAGGATGCCGCGGAACGGTTCGATGTCCGCTTCGATCTGGTGGCGGAAGGTCGATTCGCTCAGCAGCACGCCGGCCAGGAACGCGCCCATCGCCATCGACAGGCCGGACAGCTGCATCAGCAACGCCGCACCCAGCACCACCAGCAGCGCGGCGGCGGTCATCACCTCGCGCGCCTTCGACTCGGCCAGCACGCGGAACAGTGGGTTGAGCAGGAAGCGGCCGACCAGCACCAGGCCAACGATGGCGCCGACGCCGATCGCCACCGACAGCCAACGCGAACCCTCGCCATCGGCGCTGCCCGCGCTCGGGCCCATCCAGGCCACCAGCGCCAGCAACGGCACGATCAGCAGGTCTTCGAACAGCAGGATGGAGACGATCTTCTGCCCCGACGGCAGCGCGATGTCACCACGCTCGGCCAGCAACTGCATCACCACTGCGGTGGAGGTGAGCACGAAGCCGGTGGCGCCGATGAAGGCCACCTGCCAGGGCAGGCCGAACAACTTGGCGATGCTGGTCAGCACCAGCGCACAGGTGACGATCTGCAGCGTGCCCAGCCCGAAGATCTCCTTGCGCAGGCTCCACAGGTGCGAGGGCCGCATTTCCAGGCCGATCACGAACAGGAACATCACCACACCGAGCTCGGCGGTATGCAGGATGGCCTGGGGGTCGGAGAACCAGCCCAGCCCGAACGGTCCGATCGCCAGGCCGGCGGCGAAGTAGCCCAGCACCGAGCCCAGGCCGGCCCGGCGGAACAAAGGCACCATCACCACCGCCGCGCCCAACAGGGCGACGACCTTGACCAGCTCGCTGGTCGCTGCTTCTACCGCCATGCGGTGTGTTCCCCAAGATCCAGAATCGGGTTCAACAATAGAGCAATGCCGATGACGGCAATAGCACGCATGTTGCGCCGGATTGTCTTGGAGGTGGAACGATGTAGGGAGCTACCCCCAGCATCATCCCGAAACCATGCATCCGCGTCGGTGGGTGCCACCATGCACCCGCTTCGGTAGGTGCCAACCTTGGTTGGCACGAAAACGCCGACCAAGGTCGGCATCTACCAAGGCATTCCCCGGCCAGCCTCACCCACCCCGGCAAAACGCGGCGTAATCGATATACCCCGGGAACGGCACGCCCGGCGCGCACACCGGGCACTGCGGGTCCGGCCGGATGCCGGTCTCGCGGAAGCGCATGCCCAGCGCATCGAAGCGCAGCAGGCGGCCGACCAGTGGTTCACCGATGCCCAGCAGCAGCTTCAGCACCTCGGTCGCTTGCAGCACGCCGGCCAGGCCAGGCAGCACACCCAGCACACCGGCCTCGGAACAGTTCGGCGCGAACTCCGGCGGCGGTGGCTCCGGGAACAGGCAGCGGTAGCACGGCGCCACGCCGCGCTGGCGGCCGGCGTCAAACACGCTTACCTGGCCATCGAAGCGCTCGATGGCGGCGTACACCATCGGTATCGCGTGCTTGATGCAGGCGTCGTTGAGCAGGTAGCGCAGCGGGAAGTTGTCCGAGCCATCCAGCACCACGTCCACGCCGTCCAACAGCGCATCCACGTTCTCGGAGGTGACCCGCTCCGGCACGGCCTCCACCTCGATCGACGGGTTCAGCGCCAGCAGCCGCTCGCGCGCCGAATCGACCTTGAGCTGGCCGACGCTGGCTTCGGTATGCACGATCTGCCGGTGCAGGTTGCTGCGCTCCACGCGATCGTGGTCGGCGAAGCGCAGGTGCCCCACCCCGGCGGCAGCCAGGTAGAACCCAGCCGGTGCGCCCAGCCCACCCGCGCCCAGCACCAACACGCGCGACTGCTGCAGCCGGCGCTGGCCGGCCTCGCCCACCTGCGGCAGCAGCAGGTGCCGCGAATAGCGGTCGTAGAAGTCACGGTCGGCGGCGCTGGCCAGCGGCTGCACCAGCGGCAGCGACTGCTCGCGCCAGGCCACGGTACCCCCCGTCACGGAAGCGACGTGGGTGTAGCCGGCCTGCAGCAGGAACTGCGCGGCATCGGCCGAGCGCTTGCCGCTCTGGCAGATCAGCAGGATCTCCTGGTCGTGCCGCGGCAGGTGTGCGGCCGGGTCGGCCTGCAGCTCGCCCTTGGCCACGCCGCGCGCGCCCTCGGCCATCCCGCCGGCCCGCTCGTGCGCCTCGCGCACATCGATCAGCACCGCGCCGTGGGCCAGGCGCTCGCGCGCCTGCGCGGGGGAAAGCTCTTGGATGCTCATGGCCGCATTATCGCGCAGACACCCTCGACGCGCCCTGCCCCGAACATGGCACCATGCGGGCGTTGCCCCTGCATCCCGGAACCGCTGCATGCGCTCTGCCACCGAATTCTGGCGTGACCCGCGCATGCCCTTCGTCGAAAGCCGACGGGCGTGCGACAGCCGCGCCTGCCATCGCCCGCACAGCCATGACACCTTCTCGATCGGCGCCGTCGACGCCGGCAGCAGCGTGTTCACCGGCGCCGCGAAAGGGCCGCGTCTGCTGCAGCCCGGCAGTCTGGTCGGCGTGCCCGCAGGCCGCGTGCACGCCTGCAACCCCCTGCCCGGCCAGCTCTGGAGCTACCAGATGCTGCATCTGGACCCGCGCTGGATGGCCGAGGTCCGCGCCGAGTATGACGACCTGCCCGAACCCGACTGGCAGCAGGAACCGATCCGGATTTCCAACCATCGCCCTCGCTACCAGCAGTACTGCCAGCTCAACGAGACGCTGTTCTCCGACGACCCGGTCAGCGTCAAGGAAGCGGCGCTGATCGCGTTCGTCGGCGATCTGGAGGAACACGATGGTGTAGCCGTCGCCGGCCCGCTTGAAGATGCCGCGTTACAGCAGCGCTTGCAGCCGGTGATGGACGTTCTGCGCCAGCGGCTCGAACACACCCCGGCCCTGCAGGAGCTGGCATCGCTGGCAGGCATGAGCCGCTACCAGCTGATCCGCGCCTTCCGACGCGCTACGGGCCTGACACCGCACGCCTGGCAGATCGATCAACGCATCCAGGAGGCCCGCCGGCGGCTGTGCGAAGGGCAGGCACTGGCCGTGGTCGCGCATGCGCTGGGTTTTGCCGACCAGAGCCATTTCCAGCGGGTCTTCAAGGCCCACGCCGGTGCAACCCCGGGCCAATACCGGCGCTGAGCCTGCAATAACGTTCAATACCATCGCGCGGGGCATCCGCAGACTGGCGCCCCAGCCAGCCGCCGCCGGACCCGATGGAACAGTTCCTGGTCATCGCCACCGTACATTTTCTCGCCCTGCTCTCACCCGGCCCCGACTTCTTCCTCGTTGCACGCACCGCGATCACCTCGGGCTGGCGCACCGCCAGTGGTGCCTGCGCAGGCATCGCCGTCGGCAATGGCGTCTTCATCGTGGCCGCTTTCACCGGAACGGCCATGCTGCGCCCAGGCAGCGCAGGGTTCATTGCGGTGCAGTTGGCGGGCTGCGGGTTCCTGCTGTACCTCGGCACGCTGTTCCTGCGCCATGCGGGTTCGACGACGTTGCAGGCACCTGAAGCTGCCGCCGGATCGCCAGCGGGTGGGGCCCAGGGATGGTGGAGGGCGGCAGCGCTGGGTGCCCTGTCTGCGCTGCTGAACCCGAAGAATGCGCTGTTCTACGCAACGCTGGCGGCAATGCTCAACGGTCCGCAGCCCAGCGCCGCAACGAAGTTCTTCTATGGCGCGTGGATGTTCGGCATCGTCCTGCTATGGGATCTGCTGGTTGCCGCGCTGGTTGGCCACCCGTGGGTGCTGGGTCGATTCGCGCGTGCCCTGCCCTGGCTGGAACGGGCCGCAGGGCTCCTGATGATTGCGCTGGCGCTATGGATCGCCGTGTCGCTGTGGCTGGGCTGATGCCGGTAATTCGCGCCTGTCGCAATAGCGTTCAATACGGCGCGTCCAGCGCAGCCCACATTCGGCACTTTCTGTAGTTTGGTGGCAGGTTTTCGTGCAGCAGTTCTTCATCGTCGCGGTGCTGTACGGCTTCGCCCTGCTCCTGCCTGCGTCGAATCACGCGAAGATCCTGCGCACCGCGATGGGCGCGGGCGGGCACGCCGCCATGGCCGCATCGTTCGGTATCGCCATCGGTACGGGCATCATCTGCGCCACGGCCTTCGTTGCGGCGGGCATGCTGGGAAACCGCGGCCTGTGGACGCTGGCGATGCAGTGCGCGGGCTGCCTGCTGCTGCTGCGCCTGGCGGGCATGTGCCTGCGCGACGCCGGGCTGACCTCCCTCTCTCCGCTTTCCCTGCAGATGCCCCGGGGCCTGAAGGCCCGCTCCCGTTGGCCGCACGCCGAGGCTGGATGCCTGTTGGCGCTCGCCAGCATCAACAACTGGACGCTGCAGTTCGCGGTTGCAGCCCTGGTCAGCGGCCTCGTTGCCGACATGGATACAAAGGCCGCTTACGTGGCCTGCCTGGGCGGCGTCGCGCTGTCGCTCGGCCTGCTGATGGCGTGGCTCGGCAGCCATCCGCGCTGGGCACAGGGGTGTTGCCGATCGCTTCCGTGGCTGGAGCATGCCGCGGGCCTGGTGATCGGCGCGGTGTCGGTGGCGTACCTGGCAGGGGTACTGGGTACCACCCTGGTCTGGGCAAGCCTCACGGGACAGGCGCAGCTACCCGAATCGATGATCGCCGCGCCCCGCAGCGCCCCATGCGCGTTGCCGCATTGCCGCGCTCGTCGCAACAGTTCGCCATGATTGAGGACTGTAGACGTAGGGGTAGTACCGGCCGCTGGCCGGCAACCTCGTGAACACGCCAGGCATCGGGTTGCCGGCCAGCGGCCGGCACTACCACAGACAAAAAAGGCGGCCCTGCGGCCGCCTTCCCGTGAATCACTTGCCCTTGACGTGCTTCATCAAGCGCCGCTTGGCCTTGACCTGCCGCTCGGTGAGGACGTTCTTCTTGCCCTCGTACGGGTTGGTGCCCTCGCGGAAGATGAAGCTCACCGGCGTACCGATCAGCTTGAAGCGCTTGCGGAAGAAGTTCTCCAGGTAGCGCTTGTACGACTCCTGCAGTTCCTTCAGGCGGGTGCCGTGCACGATGAAGGTCGGCGGGTTGGAACCGGCCGGGTGCACGTAGCGCAGCTTGGAGACGTGGCCGCGGATGGTCGGCGGCGGATTGGTCTCGTACGCCACTTCCAGCGCCTTGTTCACTTCGCTGGTGGTGAAGGTCTTGTTCGCCGATTCGTGCGCGCGGTGCACCGCACGGAACAGCTCGCGCAGGCCCGAGCCGTGCTTGGCCGAAATGCGCACCGATTCGGCCCAGGGCACGAAGCCCAGCTTCAGCGACAGCATGGTTTCAGCCTGTTCGCGCTGGTACTCGGTCAGGCCATCCCACTTGTTGATGGCGATCACCAGCGCGCGGCCGGCGTCGAGCACGGCACCGAGCACGGTGGCGTCCTGGTCGGTCACGCCTTCGGTGGCGTCCAGCATCAGCACGGCGACCTGGCACTGCTCGATCGACTGCATGGTCTTGACCACCGAGAACTTCTCGACGACCTCGTCCACGCGCGAACGGCGGCGCAGGCCGGCGGTGTCGATCAGCCGGTACTCACGTCCGTCGCGCTCCAGGTCCACCGCGATCGAGTCGCGGGTGGTGCCCGGCACGTCGGAGGCGATCATGCGCTCCTCACCGAGGATGCGGTTGACCAGGGTCGACTTGCCCACGTTCGGACGTCCGACGAAGGCGATGCGGATACGGTTCGGATCGTTGTCCAGTTCTTCGCCGCTGCCTTCTTCCGGCAGGCGCTGGATCACTTCGTCAAGCAGGTCGTCCAGGCCCTGGCGGTGCGCGGCCGAGACGGTCAGCATCTCGCCGAAGCCGTAACGGGCGAACTCCGAACGGACGCTGTCCTCGTCGGTGCCGTCGATCTTGTTGATCAGCAGCAGCGTCGGGCGCGACAGCTTGCGCAGCCAGGCCAGGATCTCGTCGTCCAGCGCCGAGGTGCCCTCGCGGGCGTCGACGACGAACAGGATCAGATCGGCTTCGGCCGCCGCAGCCCGGGCCTGGCGCGTGGTGGCACCCGCCAGGCCTTCGTCTTCCCCGGCAATACCGCCGGTATCCACGACGAGGAAATGGTTGTCCTCGTCGAGGCGGCAGACGCCGTAGTTGCGGTCACGGGTGACGCCGGGCTGGTCATGGACCAGCGCGTCGCGGGTGCGCGTAAGCGCATTGAAAATAGTCGACTTGCCGACATTCGGCCGTCCAACCAGGGCGACCAAAGGCAGCATCGCGATTACTCCAATTTTTAATTTGCCAACCGGAAGGCGGTCAGCTTGCCATCCACGTTCTGCACCAGCAGCACCCCGTCGACGACGACCGGCTGGGCCAGCAGGGCGTCACCGCCGCTCTTCGCCCGTGCCGCCATCGCACCATCGGAGGTCTTCAACCAGTGCACGTATCCCTTGTAGTCGCCGACGACCACGTAATCACCGTGCAGCGCCGGGCCGGTCAGCGAACGACGCGCCAGCTCGGTCTGCGACCACATGGCAGCGCCGGTCGCCTTGTCCAAGCCGAACACGCCACCCTTGTTGTCGGTGACGAACACATTGCCCGACGACACTGCCACGCCACCTGCACCGCCATGGTCGCGCGCCCACAGCGGGCGACCGGTCGGGCCTTCGATGGCCATGGTCTGGTTCTTGAAGCTGCTCACGAAGAGGGTGTTGCCCTCCAGCACCGGGGCACCGTCGACATCGGCCATGCGGTCCAGCTCGGTACGGCCTTCGCCGTTGCCAAGGTTCTGTTCCCACAGGGTACGCCCATCCTGCATGGCCAGCGCGGCAACCGCGCCTTCGTCCTTGCCGATGAACAACACGCCCGGACCGGTGACCACCGGCGCGTTGCCGCGCACGGTCAGCGCCGGCAGTTCGCTCGGGTTGAACCACTTCTGCGTGCCGTTGCCGGCATCGAACGCGGTGACGCGGCCGTCGTTGCTGCGCACGAACACCAGGCCCTGGGCCACGGCCGGCGCGGCAATGACCTCACCCGGAACACGGGCGCGCCACTTCTCGCTGCCGTCATTGATGTCCAGGGCGATGACCTGGCCATCGAGCGTGCCGATCACGACCAGGTTCTCACCGACACCCGGGCCGCCGGACAGGCGCAGCTTCGGCTTCTTCTTTTCCTTCTGCGGCTCCCAGGTCCAGACCTTCTTGCCGGTCTGCAGGTCGATGGCGTGCACGCCACCGGTGATCGCCGCGGCAAACACGTGGCCATTGGCCACCGCCGGGCCCTGGCGCACGCCGATGCGGCGCTCGCCCTTGCCGAGGTTGACCGACCAGGCCTTGTTGACCTTGACGCTCGGCTCGAACTTGACCAGCTCAGCCGGCTCCTGGGCCTTCTTCGCTGCCGCGTCCTTGCCGGCGAACCAGCCCTTCATGGTGCTGCAGCCGGTCAGGGCCATGCCCATCAGGAGCACGGTGGCGACGCGGGTGATCATGACCTTCTGACTCATCAAACCGACTCCGCAGGGGCGGCGACCGTGCCGCCGGCATCCATAACCTTGGTTTCCAGCAGGCGCCGCTGCGGCGCTGCCACGTCCAGCGACTTCAGCGCCTTCTCGTACTGTGCGCGGGCGTCATCGCGCTTGCCCTGCGCCATCAGCGCATCGCCATGGATTTCCAGGCTGCTGCTGTCGGTGGCGCTGCCCAGCAGCTTGATCGCCTCGTCGCTCTTGCCGGTGGCCACCAGCAGGCGGGCCACACGCTGGTCGACCACGCGCTGCAGGTCGCTTTCGACCTTCACGGCGCGCAGGGTGGCCAGCGCTTCTTCGTTCTTGCCGGCGTCGACCTGGGCCTTGGCCAGCTGCAGCGCCGCGAGGTCGCCATAGATGCTGGACGGGCCCGCTTCGAGCGCCTTCACTGCCTTGGCAGCGTCGTCGAGCTTGTTCTGCTGAAGACCGACCAGGGCCTTCTGGTATTCCACGTTGGCCGAGGCCAGCTTGCCGCCCTGATCCTTCTGGTACCACTGCCAGCCGGCAATGGCACCGATCGCGATGGCTACGCCACCGAGGATGCTGGCGCCATTCTTCCGCAGCCAGCTGCGGACGCGTTCACTTTGTTCGTGCTCGTCGAGCAGATCGTCGATCGCCATGCGTACTCTCGCCCCGCCCATCGGGAGGGACCATTGGGTTTAATCGAAGGTGGTGAAACCGCGCCTCAGTGCGAAACCGGGACTACGGAGCCTTCAGAGGATACCTGAAAGCGTGCCACGTTGGCTCGCTGGTAGGGGGTCAGATCGACGATAGCGCCGTTCTGCTGAACCTGGACCGCCGAGGCGTTGCCCAGGGTCACCCGGGTCACCTGGCCCGGCGTGAAGCTGCGGCTCTCGCCGGACTTGATCAGCGCCTTTTCGACCGTGGCGCCGTCCGGACCACCGATATCGACCCAGCTGTCGCCGCTGAACTGCATCTCCAGCGTATTGGCGGCTGCGGGCGCAGCGGGTGCCGAACGCGGCACCGGGGACAGCGAAGCGACATACGGGGTTGCGGCCGGCTTGCTGGCCGGGGCACTCGCGACTTCAGCCGGGGCTGCCGGCTCGACACCCGCAGCGGACGGGGCCACCGGCACAGCGGCCGGGATCGCGTCCAGCGAGGCCGTGTTCGGCGACGGCGTGGCACTGCCATCGAAATGGCCGCGGGTGGCGAACCACACCGGCACGGCCAGCACGGCGGTGATGCCGACGTACAGCACGCGCCGGCCGAGATTCTCGGCAATGCGGCGCGCACGCGGGGTATGGGTATGGCTGACCAGGGTGGGCGGCACGACAGGACCCACCTGGGCCTGCTCCAGCAGCTGGCTCACATCGACGTCGAGCAGGCGCGCGTAGCTGCGCAACTGGCCGCGCACGAAGACTGGCGCGCCCAGCTTCTGCCACTGCTCTTCCTCCAGCGACCTGACCACCTGGACCGGCATGCGCAGGCGCGAGCCGACATCCTCAAGGGTCAGTCCGGCCGCTTCACGGGCCTGGCGCAGGCGGGTGCCGCAGCCGGCCGCAGTCTCGAGAGCGCTCACAGTCTGGTCATCAATCACAATGCATCAACCCTGGAGTTAGGAGCCCGCTTCCTGCGGAAATTCCTGTCGAATGCGCTGAAGATAGCGGTCAGATGCCGCCCGATCACCCAGCCGCGCTTCGATTTGAGACGCAAGTTGTAACACGGAACGCGTTGCGGGTGCAGCCGCAATCCTACGTTCGGCGAAGGCCCGGGCCTCCATGTAGCGGCCCTGGCGGAAGCTGAGCTGGGCCATGGCCTCCAGCGCGACCGGGTTTCCCGGCAGCGCCGACAGCGCCGCGCGCAGGTCGCGCTCGGCACGCTCGAACTGGCCTGCATCCAGCGCACAGCTGCCGGCATTGGACTGCGCTTCGGCGACGGCGGGATTGCCCGGCGCCCGCTGGGCACGATCGAACCACACCAGCGATTCGGCCGCCTGGCCCTGTTGGCACAGCCAGGCACCATAGTTGTTGAGCACGTCGCCACGTTGCGGCGCCAGCTCGGCAGCCTTGCGGAAGTTCTCGCCGGCCTGCTGGCTGCGACCGCGACGCTCGTCGATGCCCGCAAGCAGGACCAGGCCGTCGGGGGCCGTCGGCACCAGCTTCTGGGCTTCGCGCGCCTTGCGCTCGGCAGCATCGAGATTGCCGCCCTGGATGTCGCGGCCGGCCAGGGTCAGCAACTCCTGCCAGCGCACCTGCTGCCGCACCCCTTCCGGATCACGGACGGAGTAGACCGGCGCCTCGCTCGGGCCAAGCTTGGCCTTGGGATGGGATTTGCAGCCGCCGACCGCGAGGGCCAGCGTGCCTGCGAGCAGAACCAGCCAGAGGCGGTCAGGCCGCGGCATCGCTCCCCTTCCCCGCCTGCAGCGTCTTGTTGAACTCCGCCTGGCGGCGGGTGCGGTCCATCACCTGGCCCTTGAGCTGGCCACAGGCGGCGTCGATGTCGTCGCCACGGGTACGGCGGACCATGGTCAGCACGTTGCTGTCGAGCAGGATCTTCTGGAAGGCGCGGATGTGCGCCTCTTCCGAACGCTCGTAGCGGGTACCCGGGAACGGGTTGAACGGAATCAGGTTGACCTTGCCCGAATCCTTGGCCTGCACCGCGTTGTCGAACTGGCGCATCAGGCGGGCCAGCTCGCGGGCATGCTCGGGCTTGTCGTTGATGCCCTTCATCAGGGTGTATTCGAAGGTGACCGATTCGCGGCGCTTGTTGGCGCGCAGGTAGCGTGCGCACGAGGCCATCAGCTCGGCGATCGGGTACTTCTTGTTGAGCGGCACCAGGGTCTCGCGCAGCGCGTCGTTCGGCGCATGCAGCGACACCGCCAGCGACACGTCGCTTTCGGCAGACAGGCGGTCGATCTGCGGCACCAGGCCGGAGGTCGACAGGGTCACGCGCTTGTTGGCCAGGCCGTAGCCCAGGTCGTCGCGCATCACGCTCATGGCGCGCACGACGTTGTCGAAATTCATCAGCGGCTCGCCCATGCCCATCATCACCACGTTGGTGAGGCGGCGCATCTGGTGCGGCACGTTGCCCAGGTGGCGCGCGGCAACCCACACCTGGCCGATGATCTCGGCGGTGGTCAGGTTGCGGTTGAAGCCCTGGGTAGCAGTGGAGCAGAACGTGCAGTTCAGGCCGCAACCGACCTGCGAGGACACGCACAGCGTGCCGCGGGTCTTGTCCGGGATGTACACGGTCTCGATGGCGTTCTTGCCATCCACGCCCATCGCCAGCAGCCATTTGTGGGTGCCGTCGGCGGAGGGCTTGTCGAACACGATGTTGGGAACCAGCACCTCGGCATGGGCCTGCAGCTTGGCGCGCAGGACCTTGCCGAGGTCGGTCATTTCATCGAAGTCGGTGACGTAGCGATGGTGGATCCACTTCATCACCTGATGGGCACGGAACTTCTTTTCGCCGAGAACCTCGACGAAGAACTTCTCCAGGCCCGCGCGATCGAGGTCGAGCAGGTTCTGCTTGCCAGCCGTGGGTGCCGACTTCGGCAGCGGCTGGATGGCGGGGGACTGTACGACCTCGTTCACGGCATTACTCTCAGCGCGAAACGACTTCGGTGGCGGCGAAGAAGTAGGCGATTTCAATCGCGGCATTCTCGACCGAGTCCGAGCCGTGGGCGGCGTTGGCATCGATGGATTCGGCGAAGTCGGCGCGGATGGTGCCCGGCGCGGCTTCCTTCGGGTTGGTGGCGCCCAGCAGGTCGCGGTGGGCCAGGACGGCGTTCTCGCCTTCCAGGGCCTGGATCATCACCGGGCCGGAGATCATGAACTCGACCAGCGCGTTGAAGAACGGACGCTCGCGGTGCACGGCGTAGAAGCCTTCGGCTTCACGACGCGACAGCTGCTTGTACTTGGCGGCCACGACCTTCAGGCCGGCCTTCTCGAAGCGGGCGTAGATTTCGCCGATGACGTTCTTGGCAACGGCGTCCGGCTTGATGATCGAAAGGGTGCGCTCCAGCGCCATGGGATGTCTCCAATGGAATCGGGCCGCTGATGGCCCGAAGGGTAACATGAAAAAAACCCGCGTCGGGACGCGGGCTTAGCCTGATAAACGTAGGCGAATTGTAAAAGATAAAGCGGCGGCATGGTAGTGCCGGCCGCTGGCCGGCATTGGGCGCCATTCAACCTCGGGGCTGCCGGCCAGCGGCCGGCACTACCCCATTCACCCACCTGAGTGAAATCTGACCGGATCGGCCGATTTTGCTGCACTGC
>NZ_JACIUW010000043.1:0-11667 GCF_014145825.1 Stenotrophomonas sp. I18B00994
GGACCGTTGCCAGTTTCCCTATGGTTGCCGGCCAGCGGCCGGCACTACCTTTATGAATGGGCGATATTTCCCACCCTGCCCGCCCCGCCACAGCTTCGGTATGCTGGCGCCCTTTCCTGAATCCGGCGCCGCGAGCGCACTGCCGATGAGCCTGTTCCGCCCCCGCATGCTGCTGTCCGTCGCCCTGATCGGCCTGCTGGCCGGCTGCGGTGGCGATCCGGTCCGCCCTACGCCGCCGCCGGCGCCGACCGTGGTGCCACAGGCCAAGCCGGTGAAGATCGGTATCGCCCTCGGCGGTGGCGCGGCCAAGGGCTTTGCCCACATCGGCGTGATCAAGATGCTGGAAGCCAATGGCTTCGAGCCCGCGGTGGTGTCCGGCACCAGTGCCGGCAGCGTGGTCGGCGCGCTGTACGCCAGCGGCATGGACGCGTTCCAGATGCAGAGCAAGGCGGTGGCGCTGGATGAAGCCAGCATCCGCGACGTGCGGCTGTTCTCCGGTGGCCTGGTGCAGGGCCAGAAGCTGCAGGACTACGTCAACGAACAGGTTGCCAACCGTCCGGCCGAACGCCTGAAGAAGCCGTTCGCCGCCGTCGCCACCCAGCTGGAAACCGGCGAGCGCGCGATCTTCGTGCGCGGCAACGTCGGCCAGGCGGTGCGTGCGTCGAGCAGCATTCCCGGCGTGTTCGAACCGGTGAAGATCGGTGGTCGCAACTACATCGATGGCGGCGTGGTCAGCCCGGTGCCGGTGGATGCCGCGCGCCAGCTCGGCGCCGACTTCGTGATCGCCGTGGACATCTCCAGCAAGGCCAGCGGCAAGGCGCCGACCGACATGCTGGGCATCGTCAACCAGTCCATCTCGATCATGGGCCAGCGCCTGGGCGAACAGGAACTGGCACGCGCCGACATCGTCATCCGGCCGAAGGTGCTGGACATCGGCGCTGCCGATTTCAGCCAGCGCGGCACGGCGATCCTGGAAGGCGAAAAGGCCGCGATGGCCGCGATGCCGCAGATCCGCGCCAGGATCCAGCAGCTACAGCGTGCGCGTGCTGCGGCCGCTGCACCGGCGCCGGTGGCTGCCCCCAAGTGCGAGGAAGCCTCGCGCCTGGGCAAGCTGATGGGCCGCAAGGACAAGTGCTGAGGGCAACCCGCTCCATGCGGGTCACCCCCAGGGGCCTCACGACGGGTCAGGCGCCGATCTGGGCCAGTGCGTCGTTGGCTGCGGCCGTCACCGAGCTGCCGTAGCCATGGATGTACGAGCCGTTGCAGACCAGCGTGGCGTGCAGAATGACGCCATTGATTTCGGCCTTCTCGAAGTTGCAGCTCTGGCCTGCCGCTGTGGAGTAACGCATCAGTCGCATGGCGATGACGTTGGCGTCATCGATGCTGGCACCGAGCCCACTGATGGACCAGCTCTTCAGGGTCTGCGTGTTGCCGCAGTCGTAGCGGAAACGGAACCCCCAGGATTCCGGATAGTACGAACCCTGCAGCGGCGCTGCGCAATGGGTACCCGTGGCCGCCATTTCCGTCGCGATGGCCAGCGAGTTGCGCGCCGCGGTGGTGGGTGAGTTGCCCACGCCGGCGATCGACCAGCCATTGCAGACAAACTGGGCGAAAACACCCTTGCCGTAGGCACCACTGACGATGCTGCTGGCATCCGCGCTGCAGCTCACGCCGGCCTGCAGCACCGCCATGAAGCCGTTGAGGTTCTCCACCGCTTCATTGACCGAGACGCCGATTCCATAGACATAGCTACCATTGCACTGGCGCTTGGCCAGCGTCGACGAGTTGCTGGTCATGCCGACGAATTCAGTGGTACCGCAACTCAGCGCCAGAGGTTGGGCGTTGGCGATCTGGGGGGAAGCACCCGCAGCGGCCGGCATCAGGCCAGCGACAAGCAGGGCAATGACTGGAGCAAGGCAGACTTTCATGTCGATCTCTCCGGACAGGGTTGTCCAGTGAGTCTAGGAAGGCTGATTGCGTCACTCTGTCAGAGGTTCATCCGTCTCGCCGTAGGAAAATGCCTTGCGTCGCCCAGGATGCAAAGCAAGTCACGCTCTCCCACATCCGCCGGATGATCACGACTCCAGCTGCGAAAGCGGCAGTGCCTGGAAACCCTTCACCGTGCGCAGCACGAAGCTGGAATTGGCATCGGCCACGCCACCGGCGTTGAGCAACCGGTCCAGCAGGAAGCGAGAGAAGTGCTCCAGGTCGCGCACGTAGACGTGCAGCAGGTAGTCCATGTCGCCGGTCAGCGCATGGCAGGCCACCACCTCGTCCCACGCTTGCACGCTGTCCACGAAGTGGCCGATGGCGGCCTGGTCGTGCTTTTCCAGCTGTACGCGCACGAAGGCCTGCAGGCCCAGCCGCAGCTGCCGCGGCTCCAGCCGCGCGCCATAGCCGACGATCACACCCTCGCTTTCCAGCCGCTGCAACCGCCGCAGGCAGGCCGAAGGCGAAAGATTCACCCGCGCCGCCAGTTCGGCGTTGGTGGCGCGCCCATCCCGCTGGATTTCAGCCAGCAGGCGTATATCCGTGCGATCAAACTGGACTTCTCCGGCCATTGTTGCCCCGCAACATGGTGAGTACGCAAGGATATTGCGCCAAGAGGGCCAACGGGCGCAACTTTTGCAACCCTGTTGCGCGTGCTCTGCCCTAGCATCGTAGGCATCCCGTCAAGGAGTGCCCCATGGACCTCGCCCAGCCCCGCCGCGTCGAACACCAGCAGACCGACAAGGGCTATGTGCCGGTGTACACCACCGCGCTCGTCGAGCAGCCGTGGGACACCTATACCGCCGACGACCACGCCACCTGGAGCACGCTGTACCAGCGCCAGCGCGAGCTGCTGGTCGGCCGCGCCTGCCAGGAGTTCCTGGATGCACAGGACGAGATGGGCATGAGCGCGCACATGATTCCGCGCTTCGACCAGCTCAACGAAGTGCTGGGCGCCGCCACCGGCTGGACCCTGGTCGGCGTTGAAGGCCTGCTGCCGGAACTGGATTTCTTCGACCACCTGGCCAATCGCCGTTTTCCGGTGACCTGGTGGATCCGTCGCCCGGACCAGATTGATTACATCGCCGAGCCGGACCTGTTCCACGATCTGTTCGGCCACGTGCCGCTGCTGATGAACCCGGTGTTCGCCGACTACATGGAGGCGTACGGCCGTGGCGGCGTCAAAGCCCACGCGATCGGCCCGGATGCACTGCAGAACCTGACCCGCCTGTACTGGTACACGGTGGAGTTCGGCCTGATCGATACGCCCGAAGGCCTGCGCATCTACGGCGCCGGCATCGTGTCGTCGAAGGGCGAGTCGCTGTACTCGCTGGAATCGGCCGCGCCCAACCGCATCGGCTTCGACCTGCAGCGGATCATGCGCACGAAGTACCGCATCGACACCTTCCAGAAGACCTACTTCGTCATCGACAGCTTCGAACGGCTGATGCAGGCGACGTCGCCGGACTTCACCCCGATCTACGCGGCACTGGCCAGCCAGGCGCATCTGCCGGCCGGTGACGTGCAGGGCGATGACCGCGTGTTCCAGAAGGGCACCGGCGAAGGCTGGGCCGACGGCGGCGACGTGTAAGCGCACGGCGTACAGCGCTTCGCATTGAAAGGAAAACGGCGCACCTGGATGCACCGTTTTCGTTATTGCCTGCCTGCGCCATTGCAGCGGCGCGGCGAGGGCAGGGCACTCAGGCGTCCACGGCGCGGCAGGAACCACGCACCATCAACTGCGGATGCACGCTGGCTGCGGTCGGCGCATCCGGCAGATCGGACTGCACCAGCATCGCTGCGGCCATGCGGCCGATGTCGGACACGTGGCGGCGCACCGAGGTCAGCGGCGGCCACAGCCGCGAGGCCAGCGGGCTGTCGTCGTAGCTGACGATCGACAGCTGCTGTGGCACGGCAATACCCGCACGCAGCGCGACCTGGTAGACACCGGCCGCCATCTCGTCGTTGCCGGCGAAGATCGCACTGGGGCGGCCTTCACCCAGCAGCAACTGCTCGGCGGCATGCACGCCGGATTCGAAGGTGTCGCCCGCTTCCAGCACGCGCTCGCCCGGCAGGGTCAGCCCCACCTGGGCCAACCGGTCAAGGAAGCCATGGGTACGCTCACGCGCCGCGCGCCGGTCACCCGGTCCGGCGATCACCGCGATGTCGCGGTGGCCGAGCGAGAGCAGGTAGCCCGCTGCTGCTGCCGCGCCATCGCGATCGTGGGTGACCACCGCCTGCACGTCTTCTTCCGACGCATGCGCGTTGATCCGCACGTAGCGGCAGTCGATGTCGTCCAGCATCTGCGCGAGTGCAACCGATTCGGATGCACGCGGGCCGAGGATCACCCCATGCAGCTTCTGCTGCTGCACGAAGCGGCGCACGCCCTGCGCGCACTCCGGGTCCTGGCTGTCGCAGGGATGCACCACCAGCTCATAGCCGGTGCCGCGCAGCGCTTCAAGCGCGCCGTGCTGCAGGTCGACAATGCATTGGGCGCCGGGGTCGTCGTACACCAGCCCGATCAGGAAGGAGCGGCGGAACGCGAGTCCGCGCGCCAGGGGGTCGGGCACGTAACCGACCTCGCGCATCAACGCCTCGACCTTGTCGCGGGTGTCTTTGCGCACCAGCGGCGAGTTGTTGATGATTCTTGAAACCGTTTTCTTGGAAACTCCCGACAGTCGTGCGATGTCGTTGATCGTGGCAGCCTTGCCTTTCGATGCCGGTAACGCGGCATCGCTCATATTTCGCACTGACATGTATAGAACCAGGTAAGTCGGAGAATTCTAGCCTTGCGCCCGTCGGGCGCGAAGTTGCGGAATGTCGCAGCTGGAGCGGCACAGACCGTGTTCGACACGTTCCACCGCGTGAGGTTCCATTGTGATCGCTCTACTGCGTTTGCATCTGAACCGTTTTTCACGCGTGCTTGCCACGAATGCGGGTGCGACGCGCGCGAACACCAACATTCCCTTAACCATGCTCCGCTACAGTCGGGGCATGGACCTGCAGACCTCTCCGTTTCCGGCGTTCCGTGGCCGCGACCGGTTGATCGCCGCAGTCGACGCGGCGATGACCTCCGGTGATGCCGGGCGCATCACCGCCGACCTGCAGCTGGCGCTGCAGGAAGCCATCGCGGACAGCCGCATCGAGCTACCCGAATGCGTGCACCGTCCGGTCAGTGATCATTACGCGCGACGCCCGCTGTACCACAGCCAGGAACACGGCTACAGCGTGATTGCCATGAGCTGGGGCCCAGGGCAGGGCACGCCGCTGCACGACCACGATGCCATGTGGTGTGTGGAGGGCGTGTGGTTGGGGGAACTGGAGATCATCCGTTACGAACTGCTGGAATGCGCCGGCGAACGCTGGCGCTTCCGACGCCACGCCGCGCTGCGCGGCGGCTGCGGCAGCGCCGGCAGCCTCATTCCACCTCACGAATACCACACCCTGCGCAATGCCAGCGATGAAGCCCTGGCCATTTCGGTGCATGTATACGAAGCGCCGATGGAACGTTCGGCGGTGTTCGACCCGCTTGGGGGTGACTGGTACCAGCGCCGCATCCAGGCACTGCAGGCCGACGCAGTCTGAATCCGCCGCAGGGCAGGATACCAGCACCTTCGCAGCGTGCATGGCATCATGCGCCGCTGCGCTGCCGGACCCGGCGGCGATCCGCGATGCCCCATCGGGCAAGGAGCAAGACCATGTCCAGCGCTGATCCGCGCCTGCGCGCGCTGTTGAAGCTGGCACCGGTGATCCCGGTGTACACCCCCGAAGATGTGAATGAGGCGGTCGAAGTGGCCCAGGCGCTGTTCCGCGGCGGCCTGCCGGTGATCGAAGTGACGCTGCGCACGCCGCACGCGCTGGATGCGATCAAGGCCATGGTCGAGGCCGTGCCCGATGCTGTCATCGGCGCCGGCACCGTGCTCAACGCCGCGCAGATGCAGGCGGCGAAGCAGGCCGGCGCGCGCTTCGCGGTGTCGCCCGGTGCAACGGCGGCGCTGTATGCCGCCGCACGCGATGCCGACCTGCCGTACCTGCCCGGTGCCGCCACCGCCTCGGACCTGATCCTGGGCCTGGAGCAGGGCACGGACACCTTCAAGTTCTTCCCGGCGGTGCAGGCCGGTGGCGCTGCGTTGCTGGCGGCCTGGCACGGCCCGTTTGCCGACGTGCGGTTCTGCCCGACCGGTGGCATCAGCGCGCAGACCGCGCCACAGTTCCTGCACCTGCCCAACGTGCTGTGCGTGGGCGGCTCGTGGCTGACCACCCCGGCGCTGCTGCAGACCCGTGACTGGGACGCCATCGAACGACTGGCGCGCGAAGCATCGGTGCTGGCCAGCTGAACCTGCTGCACGGATCTTCAAAGGTTTGATCGTGATCAAAGCGCCGGCCTCGAGCCGGCGTCATTCTGTGGGCAAGCGCACTGCGGAGATCCGAACATGCAATCCACCATGAAGGCCGCCGTCGTACGCGAGTTCGGCAAGCCGCTGGTCATCGAGGAAGTCTCGGTACCGCGCCCGGGGGCGGGCGAGGTGCTGGTCAGGATCGAGGCCTGTGGCGTCTGCCACACCGACCTGCACGCCGCCGAGGGCGACTGGCCGGTGAAACCGAACCCGCCATTCATCCCCGGCCACGAGGGCGTGGGGCACGTCGTGGCCGTGGGAGGCGGGGTAGGGCACGTCAAGGAAGGCGACAGGGTCGGCATCCCCTGGTTGTACTCGGCGTGTGGCCATTGCGAACACTGCCTGGGTGGCTGGGAAACGCTGTGCGAGACGCAGCGCAACACCGGTTACTCGGTCAACGGCGGCTTCGCCGAGTACGCACTGGCCGATGCCAACTATGTCGGCCTGCTTCCGAAGGAAGTGGGCTTCGTCGAGATAGCGCCGGTGCTGTGCGCCGGCGTGACCGTCTACAAGGGCCTGAAGGTGACCGACACCAAGCCCGGGGACTGGGTGGCGGTTTCCGGCATCGGTGGCCTGGGCCACATGGCGGTGCAGTACGCCCGTGCGATGGGCCTGAATGTGGCTGCGGTGGACGTGGACGACAACAAGCTGGCATTGGCCCGGCAGCTCGGCGCGCAGATCACCGTGAACGCGCGTACCACCGATCCGGCCGCATTCCTCAGGAAGGAGATCGGCGGCGCGCACGGCGCTCTGGTCACCGCAGTGTCGCCCAAGGCGTTCGAACAGGCTCTGGGCATGGTCCGCCGTGGCGGTACCGTTTCGCTCAACGGCCTGCCGCCCGGCAACTTCCCGCTGGATATCTTCGGCATGGTGCTCAACGGCATCACCGTGCGCGGCTCGATCGTCGGCACCCGGCTGGATCTGCAGGAGTCACTGCAGTTCGCCGCCGAAGGCAAGGTCGCAGCCACGGTCAGCACCGACCGCCTGGAAAACATCAACGACGTGTTCGCGCGCATGCACGCGGGCACCATCGAAGGCCGCGTGGTGCTCGACTTCGCCGCCTGACTGCCTGTGCATGGCCGCCGCTGCTCCGTACCCCTCTCCCGCGGGCACGGCGGCCATGCCGATTCATCGGTAGTGCCGGCCGCTGGCCGGCAAAAGCCCAGTCGGTTCGGTAGTGCCGGCCGCTGGCCGGCAACGAGGGCACTCTGTGGCAGCCGTACAATACGCGCATGCCTGGCCTGCTCAAGCCCCTGTTCCTGTCCATCGTCGCCCTGATCGGCGGCGTGCTGTCGCTTGCGCTGGTCAGCAGCGTCGCCGGCTGGTTGCCGCCGTTGCTGGGCCTGTCGCCGGACAGCAATAGCGTGCAGCTGGGGTGGGACCTGGCCTTCAGCGTACTCGGTGGCGTCGCCGGCATTTCCTTTGCCACTTACTACGCGCCGTGCTGGCCGCGTTCACACGGGTTCTCGATCTGGTCGCTGATCGCGCTGGGCTGTGGCTACGCGATGTGGACGGCGGGTGCGGACTTCCCGTTCTGGTTCGTCATTTCGCTGTTGGCATCGCTGCCGTTGCAACTGCTGGTCGGTTGGTGGTTCGGGCGCCGCCCCTCGCGCGATCTGCGCTGAGCGCATGCAGGTAGTGCCGGCCGCGGGCCGGCAACTGCAGGATGGCCGAGGTTGCCGGCCCGCGGCCGGCACTACCGCTTCAGCGACGGCAGCCTCTGCTTCAACCGCGCGATGCCCTGCCATGGGTCACCCTTCAGCCGCTTGGCGCGCGCCAGCGCCTTGGCCATCGGAAACGCGTCGGCCGCGCTCACCCGGGCCAGTTCTTCCCAGCGCAGCGGCACCGCCACGCCGGCAGCATCTCGCGCGCGCAGCGACCATGAACACACGCTGGTGGCACCGCGTGTGTTGCGCAGCCAATCGATGAAGATCACGCCGCCGCGCTTGGCCTTGCTCATCGTCGCCACGTAGCGATCAGGCTGCTCCAGCGCCATTGCCTGCGCGAACGCCTCGCAGAACGCCTTGGCCTCGTCCCAGCCAGCCTTGGGCTGCAGCGGCACCACCACGTGCACGCCCTTGCCACCGGACAGCCGCACGAAGCTCTGCAGGCCCACCTCCTGCAGGCGGTCACGAACATCGCGCGCAGCGGCCTTCACCTGTGCCCAGCTCACCCCTTCGCCTGGATCGAGATCGAACACCAGACGATCCGGGTGCTCGGGATCGGCCACGGTCGCGCCCCACGGATGCAGTTCCAGGGTGTTCATCTGCACCAGCTGCAGCAGGCCCCGCGCATCGTCGACGTAGACGTAATCCTCGCGGCCGCTCTTCTGCTGCAGGGGTACCGCATGTACCGCGTCCCCCAGGCCGGGGCCATGGTGCTTCTGGAAGAAGCAGGCCTTGCCCACGCCGTCCGGGCAGCGCAGCAGTGACAGCGGACGTCCGGCAATCTCGGGCAGGATCCAGCGCGCCATTCGCTGGTAGTAGTCGGCCACGTCACCCTTGCGCAGTTTCTGCCTTGGAAACACCACCCGCTCCGGATGAGTGATCTCGACCTCGCCTCCGGTCTCGGTATCTGCGGTGCTCATTCCCAGGTCCTCCTTCTGCTTGTCGCTGCGCAGTCGCTTGAAACTGGCCTGGCGCAGCAGGCCTTCCTTGCCCCAGCCACGGAAGGCCACCTCGGCAACCGCCAATGGCTTCACCCAGCGTACGCTGGCAGCGCGGAACGGCACATGCGCCGGCAGCTGCAGCACGGGCGTCTTCACCGCCAATGGCTGCAGTGCCTTGAGCAGCGCGCGCAGGCTTTGGTCGTCGAAACCGGTGCCAACGCGGCCCACATAGCGCAAGCCGCCCTTGTCCGGCGTCGCCAGCAGCAGCGAGCCGAACCCCAGCCGGGAACCCTTGGGTGCCGTGTAGCCGACGATCAGGAACTCGTCGGTGTCTTCGTGCTTCACCTTCACCCAGCTGCGCGCGCGGGTATTCACGTACGGGGCATCCACCTGCTTGCTGACGATGCCTTCGAATCCGGCCTTGCCACTGGCATCGAACACCTGCGGGCCATGGTCGATCACGTGCTCGCTGAAGGCCAGGGTGCCAGGCGCCGGCCCAATGAGCTCTTTCAGGAGTGCTTTGCGCTCCAGCAACGGCGCACGACTGATATCCGCTCCAGCCACGCCCGGAAGATCGAACACGATGTAGCGCAGCGGTTGCTTCGAGCTGCCGTCGATCACCCGCTGCAACGCTGCGAAGTCACTGCGTCCTTCCTTGTCCAGCACCACCAGTTCGCCGTCCAGGCGTGCATCGCGCACCGGCAGCGCCTGCACGGCCTGCACCACTTCGGGAAAATCATCGGTCCAATCCAGACCATTGCGGGAGCGCAGCTTGACCTCGCCATCGTGCAGATCCGCCAGCAGGCGATAGCCATCCCACTTGATCTCGTGAAGCCAGCGGTCGCCGTCCGGCGCACTGTCGCGATGATCGGTCAACTGCGGTTTGAATGCATGCGGGTAGGGTGCGTCACGTGCGCCGTGCAGTTGCAGCGCGCGTGCATGCCAGCGCACATCGGCCTTGCGTGTGGTCGTGCGTGCGGCGGGTGCAGCTCGCGCCGTCTTGTCCGCGGAACGCTTCTTCGCCGCAGGTGTTCGTTTGGGCATCGGTGCCGTCAGCAGGTCATCCGCCTCCGCGTCGCGCGCTTCCCCGTCACCGCGCTTGATCAACAGCCACTGCACCTGGCGTCCTTTCATCGCGGTCCGCACCAGCTTCCAGCCACCGGCCAGGCGTTGTCCATGCAGCACGAAGTCGATCCTGCCCGCCGCCAGTGCCTGCAGTGGATCGCCTTCACAGGCCCAGGTGCCGTGATCGAAGACTTCCACGTGGCCCGCACCATAGTGGCCTTCAGGAATGTCTCCCTTGAAACCGGCGTAGGACAGCGGATGGTCTTCCACTTCCACGGCCAGCCGCTTTTCACCGACGCGCAGGGAAGGCCCCTTGGGCACCGCCCAGCTCTTCAGTACGCCGTCCATTTCCAGGCGGAAGTCATAGTGACGCGAGCTGGCATGGTGCAGCTGGATGACAAAGGTCGGCCGCTGCTTCGGGTCGCCCGGTGTGGGCGTGTCGTCGGGCTCCGTTGTCTGCCCGGCGCCACCGCCAAGCCGGCGTTTGCGCCGATACTGGTGCAACGACATGGCTCACCCCGCCTTGCGTCGGGGTGCGGTCTTCTTTGCAGCCTTCTTCGTTGTCTTCTTTGCGGCCTTCTTCACTGGCGGCTTGGCGGCTGCTTTGCGCGTTGCGGCCTTCTTCGCTGGCGTTCGCTTGTTCGCATCCAGGCTCTTCTGCAGCAGCGCCATGAAGTCGACCACATTGGTACTGGCGTCCTCGCGCGGTGCCGGCTCATCGTCCACCCGCGTGGTGCCGCCCTTGGACTTGATGCGCTTGTTCAACACCTGCTGCAGGCGCTCGCGGAATTCATCGTGGTACTGCGACGGATCCCAGTCGCCGGCCATCGACTCGATCAACTGCTCGGCCATCGCCGTTTCCTTGCTGGTGATGCGGTAGTCGGAAAGTTTGCCGGTGGGCAGCTTGTAGTCCTCGGGATCCACCAGTTCCTGCGGATAGCGCAGGATCATCAGCACCAGCGCGTCCTCATGCGGCATCACCGCACACAGGTATTCGCGCGTACGCACGACCACCCGCGCGATGCCCACCTTGCCGGTGCTGCGCAACGTTTCGCGCAGCAGCACGTAGCCCTTCTCGGCCTTCTTGCCGGGCACCAGCAGATACGGTTTCTCGTAGTAGCGCGGGTCGATCTGCGCCGCATCCACGAATGATTCCACCTCCACCGCTTCGTGGCTTTCCGGCGCAGCCGAGCGGATATCACCTTCCTCCAGCACGACATAACTGCCCTTGTCGTACTCATAGGCTTTGACGATGTCCTTCCAGGGCACTTCCTCGCCGGTGTCGGCGTTGACCCGTTCGAAACGGATCGGCTTGCGGTCGCGGGAATCGAGCATGCGGAACTGCAGGTCGACCTTGCGTTCGCCGGACATCAGCGACACCGGCACGTTGAGCAGGCCAAACGACAGCGTGCCGGTCCAGATCGGGCGGGCCATGGGCGTACCTTTGGCGGGGCAGGGCATCCAGCTTCGGATGGGCGGTGTAAACCACCCGTGTCGATACCGTGCACGTGGGTTCTACGCAGATGCGGTAGTGCCGGCCGCTGGCCGGCAGGGCTCGCGGCCTGAAGTTTTCTGGGGTTGCCGGCCAGCGGCCGGCACTACAGCAGC
>NZ_JACIUW010000044.1:0-7112 GCF_014145825.1 Stenotrophomonas sp. I18B00994
CCGGCCGCTGGCCGGCAACCATAGGGAAACTGGCAACGGTCCATGGGGTTGCCGGCCAGCGGCCGGCACGACCGGAGGCGGTCAGAAGCGGTTGTCGCCGTCCAGCATCCGGCCCAGGCCGCCCAGTACCGAACCCTCGCCGCGGTTCTGGCCACCGCCCTGCGGCGCGGCCATCCACATGCGGCCGGCCAGGCGCGAGAACGGCAGCGACTGCAGCCAGACCTTGCCTGGGCCGGTCAGCGTGGCCAGGAACACGCCCTCGCCGCCGAACAGCATGCTCTTGATGCCCGCAACACGGCGCACGTCCATGTCCACGGTCGGGTGGTAGGCCACCACGCAGCCGGTATCCACGTCCAGGCGCTCGCCGGCAGCCAGCTCGCGTTCCACCACGCAGCCGCCGGCGTGGATGAACACCCAGCCGTCGCCTTCCAGCTTCTGCATGATGAAACCCTCACCACCGAACAGGCCGGTCATGATCTTGCGCTGGAACTGCACGCCGATCTGCACGCCGCGCGCACCGGCCAGGAAGCTGTCCTTCTGGCAGATCAGGCGGCCGCCGTGCTGGTCCAGTTTCATCGCCAGCACCGTGCCCGGGTAGGGCGCGGCGAAGGCGACCTTGCCCTTGCCGTGCCCGCTCTGCGTGTAGACGGTGGCGAACAGGCTCTCGCCGGTCAGCACGCGCTTGCCGGCGGCCATCACCTTGCCCATGAAGCCGCCGCCCTGGTCGCCGTTGGCGGCGCCGAACACCGTGTCCATCTGTACCGTGGCGTCCTTGAACATCAATGCGCCGGCCTCGGCGATGGCGCTCTCGCCGGGGTCGAGCTCGATCTCCACGAACTGCATTTCATGGCCGACGATGCGGAACTCGATGTCGTCGGCGCGGCCGCTGGCGCCGACGGGGACCGGCGGTGGGGTGTTGGGCATGCCCGGGGCCGCCGCCTGCAGCTCGGCCACCTCGGTGATCGGTGTCCACCCGCTCATGCCCTGGCACCAGGCCAGCGCGCGTGGATTGGCCTGCGCGTAGCGGCGCGCGGCCTCGTCATCAAGCGGGCCGATGCGCTCGGCCTGGGCGGAGGCATGGAAGTACCACTGGGTCATGGCGGCGGGTCCGTCGCGTTGGAAACCCCGAGTCTAGCGAGCGCCCGGGGGCGCCGGCGACGGGGCCATGAACGGCGGGCATTTGCGGCGTAGGTGCTGTATTGCAACAATTATCTGGTAGCGCCGTTTTACCACCCCTCCAAACACAGCCTACCGCCATGTCCCCGACCCGTACTTCCCGTGGCCGCCTTCCGGTCGCGCGCCCCCTCGTTGCCGCTCTTTCCGCCCTGCTGCCGCTGGTAGCAGCCGCTCAGGAAACCCCCGCCGCCAAGGATCCGGTTGCCCTCGATGCCCTGCAGGTGACCGCGCAGCGCCGCGTCGAGAACGCCAAGGACGTACCGGTCGCACTGAGCGCGATCCAGGGCGAGAAGCTGGATGTGCTCGGCTCGGCCGGCGATGACATCCGCTTCCTGGCCGCGCGCGTGCCCAGCCTCAACATCGAGTCGTCCTACGGCCGTGCCTTCCCGCGCTTCTACATCCGCGGCCTGGGCAACACCGATTTCGACCTCAATGCTTCGCAGCCGGTGTCGCTGGTGTATGACGACGTGGTGCAGGAAAGCCCGCTGCTGAAGGGCTTCCCGCTGTTCGACCTGGCCAACGTGGAAGTGCTGCGTGGCCCGCAGGGCACGCTGTTCGGCCGCAACACCCCGGCCGGCGTGGTCAAGTTCGATTCGGCGCGACCGTCGCAGGATGCCGACGGCTACGTGCGCGTGGGCTACGGCAGCTACAGCAGCTGGAACGTGCAGGGCGCCTACGGCGGCCCGCTGACCGACCGCTGGTCGGCACGTGTCTCGGCGATCTACCAGCGCCGCGATGACTGGGTCGACAACACCCGCGCCGGTGCCCCCAACAGTGGCTTCGAAGGCTATGACGAAGCCGCCGGCCGCGTGCAGTTCCTGTACGAAGGCGACGACTTCGAAGCGCTGTTCAACCTGCACAAGCGCAAGCTCAACGGCACCGCGCGCCTGTTCCGCGCCAACATCATCCAGAAGGGCGGCAATTCGCTGGTCGAGAACTTCGACCGCGACAAGGTGGCCAACGACGGCGTCAACTTCTCCGACCTGGAAACCTGGGGCGGCAGCGCGCGCCTGCAGTGGAACCTCGGCTCGGTGACCCTGCACTCGATCACCGGCTACGAGACCGCCGAATCGCTCAACCGCGGTGACATCGACGGCGGCTACGGTGCGGCCTTCCTCGGTGCCGGCAACTACGGTCCGGGCCTGATTCCGTTCTCGTCGGAGTCGGCCGACGGCCTGCCGCACCACCGGCAGTGGACGCAGGAAGTGCGCATCGAGTCCAACGAATGGGGTCGCTTCGACTGGCAGGCCGGCGTCTTCTACTTCGATGAAGACGTGACCATCAACAACTTCAACTACGACTCGCTGACCCCGGGCAACCCGCAGACCGGCCACGTGGTGCAGAACCAGCGCAACAAGGCGTGGGCGGTGTTCGCTTCGGGCGACTTCGATGTCACCGACCGCTTCAAGCTGCGTGCCGGCGTGCGCTACACCCAGGACAAGAAGGACTTCAGCGCCAGCGTGCTGCAGGCCGTTCCGTTCGGCACCCCGGTCAGCGGCCCGTACCTGGCCAACACCGACGTCAACGACGTCAGCTGGGATGTCAGCGGCGTCTACAAGCTGACCGACGACATCAACGCCTACGCCCGCGTGGCCAAGGGCTTCCGCGCACCGTCGATCCAGGGCCGCCTGGCCTTCGCGCCGGGCCTGTCGCAGGCCGACTCGGAGAAGGTCATCTCGTATGAAGCCGGCATCAAGGCCGACCTGTTCGAGCGCCGCGCGCGCGTGGGCCTGAGCGTGTTCCGCTACAACGTCGATGGTCAGCAGCTGATCGCGGTGGGTGGCAGCAACAACACCGCCACCCTGCTCAACGCCGACAAGACCATCGGCCAGGGCGTGGAACTGGACCTGGAAGCCTACCTGGCCGACAACGTCCTGCTGACCTTTGGCAGCAGCTACAACGACACCGAGATCAAGGACAAGGATCTGGCGGTGGCGATCTGCGGCGGTGGCTGCACCATCAACGACCCGACCACGGTGATCAACGGCCAGACCTATGCGCTGGTGAACGGCAACCCGCTGCCGCAGGCACCGAAGTGGATCCACAACGCGACCCTGCGCGTGGGCTTCCCGCTCAGCGATGGCAGCGAGCTGTACGCCTACACGGACTGGGCCTACCGCAGCGCGGTGAACTTCTTCATCTATGAGTCGCCGGAATTCCGCGGCCGTAGTTCGCTGGAAGGCGGCCTGCGCCTGGGCTACAACTGGGATTACGGCCAGTACGACGTGGCCGTGTTCGGCCGCAACCTGACCAACCAGACCCGCGTGGTCGGTGCGATCGACTTCAACAACCTGACCGGCTTCCTCAACGAGCCGCGTACCTGGGGCGTGGAGTTCACCGCGAAGTTCTGATGCGGTGGCTGCGTTGATGCAATGAAGAAGGGCCGGCGCAATGCCGGCCCTTCTTCCTTACGCCCCTTGGTAGTGCCGGCCGCTGGCCGGCAACGAGTGATCCGGCGCGCGCTTACAGCGCGCTCTGCGGGCGCACCTTCAGCACCGCGTTCTCGGTAGTGCAATCGCGGCTGGAGTGCAGGCCGGCCTTGCGTGCGGCGGCGATTTCCTTGCGTGCGGCCAGCAGGTCCTTGTTGAACGCAGCGTTGTCGTGCAGGCGGGCCACCGCGGCGGCGCCCATGAAGCGGCCTTCGAGGATGTCGCTCTGCCAGTGCACGTTGCAGACCAGGCGGCTCTCGCCGTAGTTGCGGCCACGGGCCTGGATGGCATCGGCGCGGTCCGGCGCGATCTCGGACAGGATCAGTGCCCAGGCCCAACCGATCGAGGTGTGGCCGGACGGGTAGGAACCGTTCTTGCGCAGGCCTTCCTCGTCCTTCGGCGAGCAGGTCGGTTCACCGTTGACCATGAACGGGCGCGGGCGCTGGTAGTGGTTCTTGGCCGCCTTGGTCGCCGCACTGGCGTCGATCCGGCTGCGCTCCAGCAGGCGATACAGCGCCGGGGTCTTCACCGCGTCGACGTCGATGTCGGCGGCGCAGGAGAAGTGGTTGGCGCCTTCGGGGAAGCCGAGCTCCGCATCGACGCCGGCCTGGGCGAAGCGCGGGCTGCCACGCAGCGCGCGGGCTTCACGGCTGACCTGCTCGTCCAGGGCGAGCGCGGCCGAACCGGCCACCGGTGGTGCCGGTACCAGGTCGAGGCTGGCCGGAACCGCGCTCTGGTCCAGATAGCCCACCGCCTTGGTGGTGATGTTGGCTTCGACGGCGGTCGGCTTGGTGGCGGTGGCGGCACAACCGGCCAGGGCCGCGACAACGGCAAGGCCGAGCAGCGGGCGGGCAGGGTGGGAAATCAGCGACATGGACAGGCTCCGGGAGAGAAAACAACGCGCCATGATCGCAGCCCCCATACGACACTGCAGTGGCCATCGGTCATACGGCCAGACCCGGCATGGTCATTGTCGCGATATGAAAAGCGTCATCGTTTGACGTCAGTCTCCTGATTCCGGGCGCAGCGCACGGACTTTCACGCCGCTGCACCGCGAGCATCGGCACAACGGCAAGCGCCAGGGCCGTCCAGTTCCAGCCGGGTCGGGGGGATCCGAAGACAGAGGGAGAGAAGCGATGCGCAGCACCGCAACAGGAAGTACCGTCCTGGCCCTGCTCCTCGGGCTTGCAACAGCGCCGGCGCAGGCCGCCGACGTGGTCGGCGTGGCCTTCGTGCATGGCACCGGCGCGCAGACCAACGCCACCCAGGACTACTGGCAGCCGGCGATCATCGACACCGTGCGCCAGGGCCTGCCGAACAGCAGCAACTACGTCGTCATCAACTGTGACTTCACCCAGTACATGTGGAAACCGGAAGCGGCCGGTTGCCTGGCCAACCAGCTGACCGGCTTCATCGACAGCCGTGGCATCACCCAGCTGGTGGTGATCACCCATTCCAACGGCGGCAATGTGGTGCGCTGGATCCTGTCCAACCCGACCTACGACAGCCGCTATCCGAAGATCATCCGCACGGTGCGCAAGGTCACCGCGCTGGCACCTTCCTCGGCGGGTACGCCGTTGGCCGATGCGGTGCTCAACGGCAACACCTTCGAAACCTCGCTGGGCTGGCTGCTGGGCTACAAGAACGACGCGGTGCGCCAGCAGCAGGTGGCGAGCATGGCCACCTACAACGCGCAGAACCTGTATGGCACGGCCGGTCGCCCAGCGCTGCCCAAGCCGTTCCGCGCGGTGGTCGGCAGCGACGTGGAATCGGCGGTGTGGGACAGCAACAGTTACTGCGGCGGCTATGCCGCCAACGTCGGCCTGGAGTTCACCCAGAACTGGCTGTCGTCCTGCTCCGATGGCTTCCTGGAGTGCAGCAGCCAGAAGGCCGCCGGCACCACCTGGTTCACCGACAAGGCGCGTACCCAGGGCGCGGAACCGCTCAGCCACAACCAGAGCCGCCGCGAGTGCTTCGGCCTGGGCACCCTGCTGCGCAACGACCTGACCCAGTGAGGGAGACGACCATGACGATTCAATCCACCCTGCTGGCCGGCGCCGTGCTGGCAGTACTGTCCCTTTCCGCAGCGCAGGCCGCGCAGCCGCTGCAGGCCGCCCGCGCAGGCGACCAGGTGCCCGCGGCGCTGGTTGCCGCGCCGTTGCCGGCCGATGACAGCGAACGCGCACCGCTGTCCTTCGCCTGGGCCTTGGACCCGGCGCAATCGCTGCAGGCGGCTACGCCGTATGCCTCGGTCAGCCGCAGCTACTGGCAGCAGGTAGATGGCGCCCAGCTGCAACGCGGCATCGATCTACCGCTGACGGCCGCCGATGCGGTGATCCAGCTGAGCCCGGCCGAAGGCGCGCGGGCAGTGCCGGCAAATGCGTTGCAAGTGCGCGACCCGGCGGGCCGCAGCAGCGTGGCCCGCAGTGTCGACGCGCGCGCGCTGCAGCAGGCCGGCATGCCGGTGAGGGATGGCAGCAGCATGCTGCGCACCGGCGCGACCAGTGCCGCCGGTGCGTACACGCTGCAGAGCGCGCAGGCACAGGGCCGCTACGTGGTGCAGGTGCTGGAGCCGAACAGCCCGCTGCGGCTGGAAGTGCAGGCCAACCAGGCGCAGGTGCTGGCCGGTGGCAACGTGCAGTTGCAGGCACGCCTGCTGGAAGACGGCGCCACCACCGCGCAGCTGGCCTCGCGTCGTGGCGGCCTGGGCGGTGAAGCCCTGCTGGTCGCGCCCGATGGCCGCAGCTGGCCGCAGCGCCTGCTGCGTACCACCGATGGTGCCCTGCGTGCGCAGGTGCGGATTCCGGCTGATGTCGGCAACGTGCAGGGGCTGTGGGAACTGCAGGTGTTCGCCCAGGCCGATGGTGTGCTGCGCGATGGCAAGGTGGCCTTCGCGGTGGCGCGGCCCACTGCGCGCTTCAGTGGCCAGGCGGCACCGGACCCGGCCAGCCGCCAGGTAGCGCTGCCGCTGCAGGTGGCCGCCGCCGGTCGTTACGAGGCGCGTGGCACGTTGTATGCCACCGGCCGCGATGGCCAGCTGAAGCCGGTGGCGCAGGCGCACGCAGCCGCGTGGTTCGACGGTCCGGGCGCGGGCCAGCTGGTGCTGCCGTTCGACCAGGCCGCGTTGCCGGCTGGGTTCGGTGCGCCGTACGAGCTGCGCGACCTGCAGCTGCAGGATCAGAGCCGGATGGCACCGATCGAATCGCGCGCACTGGCGTTGCGGTTCTGAGCAAGGCAGTGGCGGGCCGGGACATCCGGCCCGCCGCACCGGCATGGCGACGGAATGGCACCACGACGGGAATGACACCACGACGGGGTAGAGTCGACTGTTGGTCGACTGCCTTTCGCCTGGATCGCAAAGATCCCGCGCTGCGCGCGATAGTCGACTAACTGTGTAAACCCACCACGTTGTTCAGCAGGACTCTGGAAATAGGTGGCTGGCCACCGATCCCCATGTGAGGGCGGTGCCAGTTGTAGTGGTGCAGCCATTGGGTCAGCACGGAATTG